>DASSQQ010000039.1:0-30700 GCA_035702425.1 Gemmatimonadales bacterium | reverse complement strand
GAGGCGCTCATGCGACACCGCCGTCAACTCGGTACCGCCGCCGTCATTCTTTTCTCTCTCGCCGCGGGCTGCAAGAGCTCCGACAACGGGACTAACCCGGGTCCCCAACCTTCCTCTCTCGCGAAAGCCGCCGGCGACAGCCAGGCCGGAGACGCCGGCACCACGCTGAGTACGCCGCTCCAGGTGCTGGTGGCGGACACCGCCAAGGCCGGGGTGAAGGGCATCCCGGTGGACTGGGTCGCGGCGGGAGGCGGGTCGGTGACCGCGTCGTCCAGCGTCTCGGATACCGACGGCATCGCGCGGGTGTCGCGGGTCCTGCCCGCCAACGCCGCGATGGTCACCACCACGGCGACGCACGCCGGGCTCACCGGCTCCCCGATCACCTTCACCTCGTTTTCGCAGATCGCCGGCGCGTTCAAGATCGTCAAGGTGGCGGGCGACAGCCAGAACGACACCGTGGGCGCGACGCTCGCCAATCCGTACCAGGTGGAAGTCCTCAACTATCAGAACGCACCGGTGGCGAGCGCCAACGTGACGGTGACCGCGACGGCCGGCTCTCCCGCCTCCGGGACCTTCCCGACGAACGGAAGCGGCATCGCGAGCATCACCCGCACCCTGGGCACGACCGCCGGCACCGAGACCCTCCAGGCCGCGATCGCCGGACTGATCGGCTCCCCGATCACGTTCACCGCGGTCGCCTCGCACGGCCAGGCGACCACCCTCGCCGAAAACAATCAGAGCGACACGGCGGGGGTGGTGGGCTCGACCCTGAACTACGGCGTCAAGGCCACGGACGCGCACGGCAACCCGGTTAGCGGCATCTCCATCACCTGGGCGGTGGTGGCCGGCGGGGGGTCGAATAACCCGACCTCGAACTCGACCGGAGTGAACGGCGTCGCGGTCACCACCCATACCCTGGGCTCGAGCCCCGGCAAGGACACGGTGACGGCGACCTCGGGTCCCTCGCTCACCGGCTCGCCGGTGCGGTTCACGGCCACCATCCTCGCCGCGCCGCTCACCGGAGCGGTGACGGTCGGACCGGGAATCGTCTACTCGCCGACCAGCGTGACCATCGCGTCCGGCGGCACCGTCACCTGGACCTGGGCCAACGGGTCGGTGTCGCACGGGGTGGAGTGGCTCACCAAGCCCGCCGCCGCGACGATGCCCACCAATTCGGCGATCATGACGTCGGGCCAGTATCAGTGGATGTTCACCACGGCCGGCACCTACACCTACGACTGTCTGGTCCATGGCGCCGCGATGTCGGGATCGATCACCGTTCAGTAGCGCAACAACGAAGGGGGGCGAGCCGGCGCGGCGCCCCCCTTCCCCCTCTAGCTCCCCCGCCCATCCCGCTGTAGCTCTTACGGCGATACGCCAGGCCGAAAGTCAACCACGCCCACGACCAACGCCCAAGGAACGCCCGCCATGCGCATCGCCGTGCTCCTGCTCCTCGCCGCGTGCCCGCTCGCCGCCCAGGCCCCGACCCAGGCTCCCATCCGCGGCTTCCCCAACTCGATGGTGGCGGTGGAGCGCCAGCGCGAGGACGCGCTGCACGCGGTGCCGTCGCGCGACACGCTCCGCGCCCAGATGCGGCTGCTCGCCGCGGTGCCGCACGAGGCCGGGACGGAACGCTCGCATCACGTGGCGGAGCTGATCCTGGCGCGGTTCAAGTCCTTCGGCCTGAACGCGCAGATCGAGCAATTCCAGGCGCTGATGCCGCGGCCGGTGTCGCGCACCCTCGAGCTGGTGGCGCCGGAGCACTACACGGCCCAGCTCAAGGAGCCGGCGCTCGCCGAAGACCCGACCTCCGGGCAGGAAGACCAGCTCCCCACCTTCAACGCCTACTCGCCGGACGGCGACGTGACCGGCGACCTGGTCTACGTGAACTACGGGCGGCCGGTGGACTACCACGTCCTCGACAGCCTGGGCATCAGCGTGCGCGGCAAGATCGTGATCGCGCGCTACGGCGAGACCTGGCGCGGGATCAAGCCCAAGGTGGCGGCCGAGCACGGGGCGATCGGGTGCATCATCTATTCCGACCCGCGGCAGGACGGATTTTTCGAAGACGACGTCTACCCCAAGGGCCCGATGCGCCCGTGGCAGGGGGTGCAGCGCGGGAGCGTGATGGACATGCCGACCTATCCCGGGGATCCGCTCTCTCCCGGTTGGGCGTCGGTGCCGGGCGGCCACGTCTGGCCGATCGACTCGGCGCAGACGCTGGAGAAGATTCCGGTGCTCCCGATCTCCTACGGTGACGCGCTGCCGCTGCTCACGCATCTCGAGGGCCCGGTGGCGCCGGAAGAATGGCGGGGCGGTCTCCCCATCACTTATCACGTCGGCCCCGGCGCCTCGCGGGTGCACCTGGCGCTCAAGTTCGACTGGCAATCCCGCCCCCTCTACGACGTGATCGCGACCATTCGCGGGAGCCGCTACCCCAATCAGTGGGTGGTCTTCGGGAATCATCACGACGCCTGGGTGAACGGCGCCAACGATCCCATTTCGGGCCAGGTGGCGCTCGACGAAACCGCGCGCTCCCTGGGCGCCCTGCTCAAGACCGGCTGGCGGCCCGCGCGCACCATCATTCTCGCGGCGTGGGACGGCGAGGAGTGGGGGCTCCTGGGCTCCACCGAATGGGGCGAGAAGCACGCGGCCGAGCTCCGGCAGAACGCCGTGGTCTACTACAACTCGGACACCAACGACCGCGGGTGGTTCGGCGCGGCGGGCTCGCATTCCCTGCAGCGGTTCTTCGAGGAAGTGACGCGGGACGTGACCGATCCCGCCACCGGCAAGAGCGCGCTCGAGGCCTGGCGCGAGCACCGGCGCGAGGAGCATAAGCGGGATGCGTCGGTGGACACCACCTTCGCGATCGGCGCGCTCGGCTCCGGGTCCGACTACACCGTCTTCGTGGATCACCTCTCGGTCCCGACCGCGAACCTCGCGTACGGCGGCGCGACCCACGACGGGATCTATCACTCGATCTACGATTCCTGGACCTTCTACGGCCGGTTTCTCGACACCTCGTACGCGTACGGCGTGCTCCAGGCCCAGACCACGAGCACCGCGGTGCTGCGGATGGCGGACGCGCCGGTCCTGCCCTTCGAGTTCGGGGCGGTGGCGAAGACCTACGGCGGCTACGCGGACGAGATCGCCAAGCTCGCGAAGGAAAACGACACCACCCAGGGTCTCGATCTGTCCGCCGTGAAGACCGGGGTGGCGGAGATCGATTCCGCGGCGCGGCGGTTCGATCAGGCGCTGGCACCGCTCTCAGGGATGAGCGCGGCCGACGTGGCCAGGCGCTCGAAGGCGCTGGAAGCGGTGAACGCCGCCATCTACCGCACCGAGCAGGCGCTCGCGGATTCCGCGGGAGGCGGGCTCCCGCGGCGGCCCTGGTTCGCGCATCTGATTTACGCGCCGGGGTTCTACACCGGGTACGGCGTGAAAACGATGCCGGGGATTCGCGAAGCGGTGGAGCAGCGCCAGCCCGCCGAAGCGCAGGCACAAGCGGCGCGGGTGGCGCGCGCGCTCGACGCCTACGCTCAGGCAGTGAATCGCGCCGCGGACCTCTTGGCGGCGGCGCTCCAGCGGCCCTAGCGGGCCTTGCCCGCGGCGGGACCGGTGCGGCTCTGGCTCGCGTTGGTGTAAGCGAGCTGCACGGCGTAGAGCTTCCACGCGCCGCCGTCGTCCTGCCAGAGCGTGGTGCCCTGCCCGGACCCGATGGTGCGGGTGCCGCCCGCGTCCATGTCGAGCGAGAGCCCGAAGGTGACGAGCGCGAGATCCTTGCGCACCAGCGTGACCACGGGACTCTGGGGTGAGAGGTTCATGACCCTCACGGTCGGCAGGAAGTCCTTCTGGAACTCGGATTCCTTGGCCCAGCCGCGGGTGCGCTCGCCGTTGGGCCAGGCGGCGGTGAAGTAGTCGGTCTGCTCGTAGAAGGGGGCGAGGCTGTCGGGGCTCGCCCAGTTGAAGGCCTTCACCCAGTCCTGAAAGCGGCCGGTGACGGTGGCGGTGACGCCGGCGTTGGTGGTCGGCGTGGTGCCGCCGCCGCACGCGAGGACGGCGGCCGCGAGCGGCGCGCCGAGCAACCAGCTGCGCATCGTTCCCCCCAGGTGCGTTGGACGAGAATAACTAAGGAGAGTTTCGGCGGCCCGGCAAGGGAGTGGTTGTATTGACACCTCTCCCACCCCGGGATAGCGTCATGCCCCATGACCAACCCCATGCCGCCGCGCCCCTCGGTCGGGCGCTCCTCGTTCGCCATCGCGATGAAGGACTACACCTTCATCCGCCCCGGTATCGCCGTCTCCATCAGCGCCGCGACCCTGGTCGCCGCCCTCATTATCGGCGTAGTGCTGATCCGGTCCCTGGGCTCGGCCGCGCGCACCGTGTCCAGCGGCGCCGAGACGCTGGAGCGCCTGCACCGGTCCAACGCGGGCTTCGAGGTCTGGCACCAGATGGCGACCAGCACCGACCCGGCGTACAAGCAACCCCAGGCCGTGGTCCAGCGCGACAGCATCCGCAACGACCTCCAGTCCCAGTTTGCCAAAGTGGCGAACGACCTGCCCGACGCGGCCGATCAGGACCTCGCGCGCCAGGTGCTGGCCGGGCTCGCGTCCACCGACGCCACTGCCACCACCAACGCCCGGCAGGCGATGATCGTCCTGCTCGCGCACCAGGACGCGGCGATGTTCACGGCGGCGCAGGCCTCGGAACGGGGCGTCCTGCTCGCCGCGGTTTTGCTCGCGCTCACCGTGCTCGCGGCGGGGACCCTGGTGGTGCCGATGGCGTTCCTGTACGTGCGCTACAAGCGGGGTGCGACGATCGAAGTGAAGATCTGAGCCGACAGCGATCAGCCGTCAGCCGTCGGTTGAGGCGGAAAAAAACAACCCGGCGCTGGCAGCTCGCCGGGTTGCCGGCCGGGCGAAGTGGCCGTCAACACTTCACCACGACCAGTACTCAGTCGTCCGTTCTCAGTCGTCAGATCGACTCACGACTGACGACTGACAACTTACGACTCCCCTTGTCGCCCAAGGTCTCCCCCTCGTGAGCATCCTGTCAGGTAACTGTGAGGATCGCTCCGGCGCCGGTTGCCGCACTCGGCTCCGCCGGTGAATCCTTAACGCCAATGGTGTACCGCTCTCCGCGCCGCGCCCGCGGCGCCTTCGTCACCGTGCTGCTCCTCCTCGCCCTGGGGATGGCCGTGGTGCTCGCGTTTCAGGCCGAGCAGGCGGCGGCGAGCCATCGCGCCCAGGCGGACCGGATCCTGAGCGATTACGCGCGGCTGGCGGCGGCGCGCTTCGCCCAGCGCATCGATCAGGAGATGTACTACTACGCCTTCACGCCGCTGCTCTCCAAGCTGGTGCGCGCGCCGGCGGGCGCCCTGCCGACTCCCGCGAAGCTCGCCGCCGGCCTCGACCAGCCGGCGACCAGCTTCCTCTCCCTCACGCGCTACACCTTCCGGGTGGACGTCCATACCAGGGACCTGATTCTCGCGGGCACGGATCCCGGCGCGGAGGTGCGCCGCTGGCTCGCCGACACCCTGGCGGGGGCGGTCAACAACCCGTGGATGCTGAACGACCCCGAGGGGAGCACCGTTCTCGTCGGCAACTGGATGGGGCGCCCCCGCGCCATCGCGGTGATGGTGCAGTCCATGATCGGCGACCACGCGCGGGTGCTGGTGGGCGTGGAGGCGGACCCCAGGGCGCTCGAGCCCTTCTACACGATGGATCACGACAAGTATCCCCTCCTGCCGCGTCCGCTCACCGGGGGCGTGATCTACGACTCGCTGGGCTCGCTCCTCGTCCAGGATGCCCGGGGCACGACCCTTTACCGTTCTCCGGTGCAGTACCCGTCGCATTACGTGGCGCGCGATTCGCTGGACCCGCTGATGGGCGGCCTCCAGGTGGAGGTGGCGCTCCGCCCGGAGATCGCGTCCAAGCTCATCATCGGCGGACTCCCGCCCTCGCGGCTCCCGCTGATCCTCCTGCTCCTCGGCCTCACCACCCTGCTCATCGTGGCCGCGCTGGTGCAGCTGCACCGGGAGTACGAGCTGTCGCGGCTCCGCGCCGACTTCGTGTCCGGCGTCTCCCACGAGCTGCGCACCCCGCTGGCGCAGATCCGGATGTTCTCGGAGACGCTGCTCCTGGGCCGGGTCCGCTCCGACGACGAACGCCAGCGCTCCCTCGAGATCATCGATCAGGAAGCACGGCGGCTCTCCCATCTGGTCGAGAACCTTCTCCACTTCGCGCGCTCCGAGCGGCGGGGGCGCGGCCCCGGCTTCGAGCCGGTGCGCCTCGACGAAGTGGTGCGCGAGGTGGCCGAGGCCTTCACTCCGATCGCGACGGCGCGCGGTACCGCGCTCCGCACCGACGTGCGGAGCCCGGTCACCGCCAACGCCGACCCCGGCGCGGTGCGCCAGATGCTCATCAACCTGCTCGACAACGCCGTGAAGTACGGGCCCGCCGGCCAGACCGTCACCGTGGGCGTGGGGCTCGCCGCCGATCAGGTGCGACTCTGGGTCGAAGATCAGGGTCCCGGGATTCCCGGCGACGACCGGGACCGGGTGTGGGAGCGCTTCTGGCGCCTGGAGCGGGACCGCGGCTCGCCGGTGGCGGGCACGGGAATCGGTCTCGCGGTGGTGCGGGAGCTCGCGCTCCTGCACAACGGGCGCGCCTGGATCGAGGAAGGCCCGACCGGCGGCGCGCGGGTGCTGATCGAGTTCCCCTGCACCCCGCCGCCCGCGGAGCCGGCCCTCGCGCCCTCGCCCCGAACCGCGACGTGACCCGGATCCTGGTGGTCGAGGACAACGCCGACCTCGCCTACGGCCTGCGCAACAACCTCGAGATCGAGGGCTACCAGGTGGAGGTCGCGGGCGACGGCACCAAGGGTCTGGCCCGCGCGCGAAACGCGTCGCCGGACCTGGTCATTCTCGACCTGATGCTCCCCGGCACCGACGGATTCCGGGTCCTGCGCGCCCTGCGCGACGAGGGCAAACGGATGCCGGTGCTGATCCTCACCGCCCGCGGCGAAGAGGGGGACAAGGTCCGCGGCCTCCGCCTCGGCGCCGACGATTACGTCACCAAGCCCTTCGGCGTGCTCGAGCTGCTGGCGAGAGTGGAAGCCCTGCTGCGGCGCGCGCCCCTGCCCGCGGGGCTCCCGCCGCTGGCCCACGAGACCTTCGGCGAGATCGAAGTGATCCCGGCCTCGCGCACCGTGCTCCGGAACGGCGAAATCCTCGCGCTCACGCCGAAGGAGTTCGATCTCCTCGCGGCCCTGCTCCGCCGCCAGGGCGCGGTCGTGTCCCGGGCGGAATTGTTATCCGAGGTTTGGGGGTACAATTCGGCGGTGCTCTCCCGCACCGTGGACACCCACGTGGCCGAGCTGCGGCGGAAGATCGAGGCCGACCCGGCGGCGCCGCGGCATGTGCTGACGGTCCGGAAGGCCGGATACCGGCTCGAGCGATAGCCGTCAGCCATCAGCAGGCGGCGCTCGCTGACGGCTGACGGCTGAAAGCTGAGGACCTTGTGACCGATCTCCGATCCAAAGCCGACCTGCTCCGCGCCCTCCACCGGGGGCCGCGGATTCTGGTGCTCCCCAACGCCTGGGACGCGGCGAGCGCGCGGCTCTTCGCCGCGGCGGGCTTTCCCGCGCTCGCCACCACCAGCGCGGGGGTCGCCTTTTCGGAAGGGTACGCCGACGGCGAGCGGATTCCGCGCGAGAAAATGCTGGCGCGGGTGGCGACCGTCGCGGCCGCGGTGAGCGTCCCGGTCACGGCCGACGTGGAGGCGGGCTACGGCGACGCCCCGGAAGCCGCCGGCGAGACCGCGCGCGGAGTCCTCGCCGCGGGCGCGGTGGGAATGAATCTCGAGGACTGGAGCGAGCGGTCGGGGCGGCTCTTCGACCTGGCGGCGCAGGTGGAGCGGATCCGCACGGTCCGCGCCGCGGCCGGCGCGGCGGGCGTTCCCCTGGTCCTGAACGCGCGGACTGACAGCTTCAGCGCCGGGGCGGCGCTCCCGCCGGAGCGGCGCCTCGCCGAAGCGGTGCAGCGCGGCAACGCCTATCGCGACGCCGGGGCGGACTCGGTGTTCGTGCCGTTCGTGAGCGACGCGCCCACCATCGAGCGGCTCGCCCGCGAGATCCACGCCCCGCTCAACATTCTGGGCGGTCCCGGCGCGCCGCCGGTGAAGGAACTGGAGCGGCTGGGGGTGCGGCGCGTGACGATCGGATCGGCGGCGATGCGGGCCACGCTGGGCCTGGTGCGGCGGATCGCGGGGGAGCTCTCCACCGAGGGGACGTTCACCGCGCTGGCGGACGGAATACCGTTCGCGGAGATGCAGAAGATCTTCGGCGGGGACTAACCCCGGAGCATCGCCCCGGGGTCAGCCCGCCCCTCGCTCACCCCGCGAAGCAGTACGTGCAGCCGTGCTCCTGGGTGCGGTTCACGCCCCACACCCCCGAGGGCAGGACCTGAATGCCGGGGACCAGGTTCGCGACCCACTCGGCCTTCACCGCGGTGGCGTCCATGTTCATCGCCTTCGCCGCCCCGCCCGCGTACACCGTCAGCGCCACGTTGCAGACGCCGATCAGGGCTCCCGCGGCGAGCAGCTCGTCCACGGCCATCCCCGGCAGGAGCGTCTCGCCGGGCTTGGTGTGAGTGAGGAAGTTGCGCAGCGAGGGCGCCTTGGTGGCCGGATCGTTGACGCTGAACATCTCGCCGAACTTGTACTTGGCCCACATCGCGTCGTTCATCGCGAAGGCAATCCCGGCGTGCCGGAGCACGATCACGGCGCTGACGTCGGCCGGCGCGGCGCCGGTTTCCGCGTTGGTCATCTGAAACACGCGGGCCCAGGCGAACGGCAGTCCGTCGTGCGGAGCCGGCGCGTCGAACACCTGCTTGTGCTTGCCGGTGATCTTGTTGAGCCAGGCGTCCACGGAGGGATCGACGCTTTCCCTGCCGCGCGGCGTCTCCGCGGCGAGGGGCGCCGCGAGACCGGAGAAGCCGAGGGCCGCGGCCCCGGCCGCGAGCCGTCCGATGAAGCCCCTCCGATGAGTAGCGAGCCCGATGTCGAACATGACCTGACCTCCGGAAGTGTGTGAAAAAAAATGGGAACGGGAATGCGTCAGCGCGGCCGCGCGGGTGCCGGTTTTCGCGCCGCGCTCAGGACCGAATACGCCACGTCGGGCGGAGCGCCGCCCTTCGGCCAATCGTGTTCCTTGCCTGTGAAGTCGGGCCGCGGCTGTCCATCCACGAAGGCCGCGACGTCCAGCGCCTCCTGATCGGACAGGATGCCGGGCTGATCGTAGGGCATGTTGGCCCGCACGAACGCCGCCGCGGTCCGCACCCGCGACATCCCGGCGCCGATGTTGTAGCCGCCCGGCCCCCAGAGCGGCGGCACGGTGGCGAGTCCCTGGCCGTCCGGGCCGTGGCACTTGGCGCAGCGCGCGGCGAACACCGCCCGGCCCCGCGCGGTGTCCGGGGTGAGGGTGTCGAACGGCGTCGCTTTTTTCGCGGGCGGCAGGCCGGCAGGCGTACCCCAGGAAAGAAACGCGAGGTAGGCGACGATATCCCGCATGTCCTTCCCCGCGGGATCGAGCGCGGCGCCGTTCAGGCTGCGGAGGAAACAGTCGTTCACCCGGAATTCGATGGACTCGACGGTGCCGCTCCGCGCGCGGTACTGCGGGTAGCGGCCGTAGGCGCCCACCCAGGTTCCCGCCGGCCGCCGTCCCTCGTCCAGGTGACAGCTCACGCAGCGCAGTTTGTTGCCGACGTGCGCGGGGAGACTGTCCCGGGTCGCGAGGAGGAGCGCCTGGCCGCGGCGGATCGCGTCCCCCAGCGGCCCCGCGGGGATCTGCGAGTCGGCGGGCGCCACGGGACCGGCGGCGGGCTTGGGGGGCGCCCGTTTGCACGCCGCGAAGGCGAGCGCCACGAGGAGCACCCCGCTCCCGCGTCTCACGGTCCGCCCGCGCTGTCGCGCACCACCACCAGGCTCGAAGCGCTCCGGTGTTCCACCGTCGCGGTGAGCACGGCGCGGCCGATGGCGAGCGCCCGCAGCGCCGAGCCCTGGAAGAGCTGGACGATCTGCGGGTTGGAGTTGGTCCAGGTGACGACCCGGTCGTTCAGGAGGTTGCCCGCCGAATCCATCGGGAGCGCGACCAGCAGCAGCTTCTGGCCGAGGACGAGGCGCGCCGTGTCGGGAAGCACGGTCACGCTGGCCACCGGGACCCGCACCGTCAGCGCGCCGCGCGCGCTCGCCGAGTCGACGAAGGCCTGCACCACCGTGGTGCCGAGTCCCACCGCGCGGGCGTAGCCCTGCGGGGAGATTCGCGCCACCGTGGTATCGGCGACCCAGCTCACGCTCCGCCCGCCGACGACGGCGCCGGTCGAGTCGCGAAGCGTCGCGGCCAGGTAGAGGCCGGCGCCGGGCGCGAGGGTGACGGTGTCGGGACGGATCGTCACCGAGACGACGCGCGCGCCGGGAGGCGCTGGCGGCGGATCGACGACCGCGGCGGGGTCGCCGGCGCAAGCGGCGAGCGCGACGGTCAGAGGGAGGAACAAACGAGAGAGGCTTCGCGCCACGGGAAAAACATGACGCGCGCCCGCGACAGCCGCTAGAGCAGAATCCCCGCCAGGGTGGCCGACAGGAAGTTGGCGAGGGTCCCCGCGATCATCGCCCGGAACCCGAGGCGCGCGAGGTCGTGCTTGCGTTCCGGGACCAGGGCGCCGATCCCGCCGATCTGGATTCCCACCGAGCTGACGTTCGCGAATCCGCAGAGGGCGAACGTCGCGATGGTGAAGGAGACCGGATCGAGGGTCGCCCGCATCGGTCCCAGCTGGGCGTAGGCGATGAACTCGTTCAGCACCATCCGGGTGCCGAGGAGGCCGCCCACCGTGCCGGAGTCGTGCCAGGGAACCCCCATCACGAAGGCGATGGGCCGGAAGATCCAGCCCAGGATGGTCTGAATGTCGGTCGGGACGATCGCCGACACGTGGACGTGCGCCCACCCCAGCACGCCGTTGGTGAGCGCGATCAGCGCGATGAACGAAATCAGCATCGCAATCACGTTCAGCATCAGGTACAGACCTTCGCTGGTGCCGCGCGCCGCGGCATCCACGATGTTCACGTCGGTGCGCGGGATGTCCACCTTCACGCCGCCCAGGGTCTCGGGGACCTCGGTCTCGGGCTCCAGGATCTTCGCCATCATGATCGTCCCCGGCGCGGTCATGATCACCGCGGTGAGCAGATGCCGGGCTTCGATCCCGAAGGCGATGTAGGCCGCCATGATGGACCCGGAGACGTGCGCCATCCCCGCGGTCATCACCGTCATCAGCTCGGAGCGGGTCATCTTGGAGAGAAAGGGCCGGACGGTGAGGGGCGCTTCCGTCTGACCCATGAAAATGGACGCCGCCACGTTCAGACTCTCGGCGCCGCTGGCGCGCATCACCTTGTTCATCACCACCGCGAAGGCCTTCACCACCACCTGCATGATGCCGAGGTAGTACATCACGGCGAAGAGCGCGGACACGAAGATGATGGCGGGGAGGACCTGAAACGCGAAGATCACGCCCAGACTCGAGTTCTGCTTGCCCAGCTCCCCGAAGACGAACGCGGATCCCGCGTAACTGAACCCGAGGAGCGCCGTCACCACCCTGCCCAGCGCGGCGAAGATCTCGCGGCCCAGGGGCACCCGGAGCACGAAGATGGCGAAGGCCAGCTGGAGGCCGAGTCCCCACCCCACCACCCGCAGGCTGATGGCGCGGCGATGCTTGGACATCAACACGCCGATCCCCAGGATGACGGCGATCCCGAACAGCCCCGTGAGCCGCTGGGGGAGCGACCGGGGCGCGGCCACGCGACGCGCCGTGTCCGCGGGCGCCTGCGGCGCGGGGACCGCGATGGGAGGCGCGCTCACCGCCGGCCGCTGCAGCGGGCTCGCGGCCAGCGTGTTCCAGACGAAGCGCGGCAGGGTGAACACCACCAGCGCGCAGACGAAGGTCACGGCGAAAGCGACGAGGATGCGGCGCATAGGACACCCAAAGTGGAGCGCGGCGGAACAAAAGGCAAAGAGGCGAAGAGCCGAAGGGGCGAGTAGACTTGATGCCATGCCCAAGGAAAAAAAGACCGCCGACAAACCCAGGCGGAAAAGAAAGAAGAAGGGCGCCCCCGAGCCGCGCGGGCTCGAGGCCGCGAAGGTCGCCGCGGGGACCGTCCCCGCGCCCGTGGCGACGCTGGCCCAGCACGTGGCCGCCGATGGCGGCGCCGTGCTCGCCACCTATCGCGACCCCCTGGGCGGCCACTGGCAGCTTCTCGCCGCGCTCCCCGTGGACCGGGTCGAGCCCACGCCCTACCAGCGCGACCTCTCCCCTGCCCACGTGGCCCGCCTCGCCGGCGCGATCGACAAGCTGGGACGTTTCCTCGATCCCGTGATCGCGGTCCGGACACTCGAAGGGAAATACTGGACGCCGAACGGTTACCACCGGCTCGGCGCCCTGCGGGAGCTCGGCGCGCGGTCCCTGGTGGCGATCGTGGTGCCGGAGCAGGAGGTGGCGCACCGGATCCTGGTGCTGAACACCGAGAAGTCCCACAACCTCCGCGAGCGCTCCCTCGAGGTGGCGCGCCTGGCGCAGGCCCTCGCCGGCCTCGACGACCGGCCTGAAAAGGAGTTCGAGACCGAGTTCGAGGACGCGGCGCTCATCACCCTCGGCCTCTGCTACCAGGAAGACGGCCGGTTCTCGGGCGGCGTCTATCATCCGGTCCTCAAGCGCTGCGACCGCTTCCTCGCCTCCAGGCTCCCCAAGGCCATCGAGGAGCGCCGGGTGCGCGCCAAACAGCTCCTCGAGCTCAACGCCGCGGTCAACGAAGCGGTCGCCGCCCTGAAGGCCCGCGGGCTCGAGAGCCCCTATCTCAAGGCGTTCGTGGTGGCGCGGGTGAACCCGCTCCGCTGGAAGCGCGGCGCCAAGGCCGAGTTCGAGGACACGTTCGAGAAAATGCTGGCCGGCGTGAAGAAATTCGACGCGACCAGGATCCGGCCCGACCAGGTGGTCCGGGCCGGCGGTCCGCCCGAAGAGACCGCCTAAAAAAAAAACGCGGCGCGGGGTCCCGGGCTGCGCGCCCCGGGGCTGCCCCGCGCCGCGCCTCCGCGACCCCGGCTAGTGGGTCGCTACGTGCGCCGGCTTGATCTCCACCGGCGCGCCGGCCACCAGCACCGGCGCGCTGTGCTCGCCCGCCATCTTGTTGAAGGCGACCACGTCGGTCGAGAGAATGGCGTTGAACTTCGCCAGGTACTGCTCCAGCATCGCCTTGTTCTCGGCCGCGAGGCGCTGCGCCTCGGGAGTGGGCGGCTCGGCGTACGCCCCGAACCCGCCGAACCCGCCGCCCATCCGGTCCTGGAAGCGGGCCAGATAGTGAATGTCGTCCTGCGGCGCGTCCCGCTGGACGTCCGAGTTGTACAGGCTGTCCTTCAGTTCCTTCAGCTTCCGCGACAGCTGGCGCGCCGCGCCCATCACCGGGCGCAGGGTGCTGTCACCGCCGCTCGCGCGGAGGGCGGTCTGCATCCCGGTCAGCTGGTTCTCCAGGCTCACCAGGCGGTTCAGCATCGTGTTCAGCGCCGAGACCTCGTTGCGCGACTCGAGGCCCGCGGCGAGGAGCGCCGCGAAGCCGGCGGGATCGCTGGGAATGACCGGGTCCGGCTGGACCGTCACCTTCTGGCTCTGGCTCTGCCCGTTCGCGGTGAGGGTGACGGTGTAGGTACCCGGCACCACGCGGGGGCCGCCCGACTGCCGGAACGGATTCTCTTCCTGTCCCGGCTGGGGCCGCTCGATGGTGAGCGGCACCGGCCCGTTGTAACGCAGGTTCCACACGAACCGGTTGAAGCCCTGCTTCGAGGGCGCGGTCGAATCGGTGAAGACGGTGTCGCCCTGGGCGTCGGTCACGAGCGCCGCCACGGCACCGCGCCGCCCGCCGAAGCCGCCGGCGCCCGCCGCCGGTCCGGCTTCACCGCCGGGGCCGCGCCCCGCCGGCTTGATCTCCTGGGCCAGCCAGTAATCCACCACCGCGCCGTTCGGCGCCGGCGGGGTCGAGAAGTTGGTCGGGGCCACGCCGCCGCGGCGCCGGCCCGCGCGGATCATCGCCGGCTGAGTGCTGAAGACGTGGAACGCCTCCGCGGTGACGGCGGGGGTCGCCTCTTCCAGCGGCGTGATGTTGTCGAGGACGAAGAGTCCGCGGCCGTGCGTGGCCAGCACCAGATCGTGGTTGCGCTGGATGAACTTCACGTCCCAGACCGCGGCGGTGGGCAGGCCCGCGGTGAGGCGCCGCCACGACGCGCCGCCGTCCCGCGAATAGTAGAGACAGCAGTTGGTGCCGAGGACCAGGAAGTTCTTGAGGTTCGGATCCTCGCGCACCACGACCGCGGCGTCGGTCTGGGGGAGCCCGGCGCCGATGCCGGTCCAGGTCTGCCCGTAGTCCGTCGTCTTGTACACGTAGGGGCGATCGTCGTTGAACTCGTGGAAGTCCACCGCGAGGTAGGCGGTGCCGGGGTCGAAGGGCGAAATGCCGATCTGATAGACGCGTCCCGAGGTGGCGCCCTCCGGGTGCGGCAGGCCGGGGATGCGCCCGCCGACCGAGGCCCAGGTCTTGCCGCCGTCCTTCGTGACTTCGACGGTGCCGTCGTCCGCGCCGGTCCAGATCACGTTGGAGTCGGTCGGCGCGATGTTCACCGTGAGCAGGGTGTTGTAGCTCTCGGCGCCGGAGATGTCGTAGTCGATGGGACCGCCCGAGGTCTGCTGCTTCGACTTGTCGTTCCTCGTCAGGTCCGGCGAAATCGCGTTCCAGGTCCGGCCGCCGTCGATGGACTTGAAGACCACGTTCCCGCCCACGAAGACCTCGTCGGGATTGGTGTTGGAGACCGCGATCGGCGTGGTCCAGTTGAAGCGGTACTGCAGATTCGCCGGCGGCTCCTGTTCCACGCCCAGGAGGTAGGGCTTGATGAACCGCGTCATCCCGGTCTTGGTGTCGAGCCGGGTGACCGACCCGTTCTGCGAATCCACGTAAAGAATGGTGGAATCGCTGGGCGCGGGCACCGCGTACTCGCCGTCGCCGCCCGCCACCGTGAACCACTCGGAGCCGTTCAGGCCGCCGAAGAGCGACGTGGAGGGTCCGCACCAGGCGTTGTTGTCCTGGAGCCCGCCGCAGAGGTTGTAGGGGACGTTGTTGTCGGCGGCCACCATGTAGAACTGCTCGATGGGCAGATTGTTGAACCACTGCCAGGAGGCGCCGCCGTTGTAGGTCACGTAGGACCCGCCGTCGTTCCCCTGGATGAAGCGGTTGGGGTTGGTGGGGTCGATCCAGAAGGCGTGGTGATCCACGTGCACGCCGCGGTCGATCTGGTGCGTGGTCTTGCCGCCGTCGTCGGACTCGAGGAGCTGGAACGAGAGGAAGTAGACCTTCTTGTCGTCGTTCGGCGCCACGTAGAGGTGCGAGAAGTACCAGGGCCGCACCGTCAGGCCGTGATAGTCGGAGACCTTGGTCCAGTGATCGCCGAGGTCGTGAGTGTCCCAGAGCCGGCCCTGCGGGGCCTCGATCAGCGCGTAGATGTGGCTGGGATCCATCGGGCTCGCGGCGAGCGCGATGCGTCCGATGGGCGCGCCGGGCAGGCCCTCGGTCAGCTTCTTCCAGGTGAGGCCGCCGTCGGTGGAGCGGTAGATCCCGCTCCCCGCGCCGCCCGACACCAGCATCCACGGATGCCGCACCACCTGCCACATCCCCGCGAAGAGCACCCGCGGGTTGCCGGGATCGATCTCCAGGTCCGAGCACCCCACGGTGTCGTTCACGAAGAGCACCTTCTGCCAGGTCTTGCCGCCGTCCGCGGTGCGGAACACGCCGCGGTCGGGATTGGGGGTCCAGGCGTGCCCGATCGCGGCCACGAAGACCACGTTGGGATCGTTGGGATCGATCACGATCTTCGAGATCTGGCCCACGTCGGCAAGGCCCTTGGCCTCCCAGGTCTTGCCGGCGTCGGGCGAGAAGAAGACGCCCTTTCCGTTCAGGACGTCGTTGCGGATGTTCGCCTCGCCGGTGCCGACCCACACCAGGTTGGGATTGGACGGCGCGAGCGCGATGGCCCCGATCGAGGGGGAAGGCTCGTCCTTGAAGACGGCGTCGAACGATTCACCGCCGTCCGTGGTCTTCCAGACCCCGCCGCCCGCCGCGCCGACGTAATAGATCTGCGGCTGGCCCGGGACTCCCACCACCGCGGCCACGCGTCCCCCGCCCACCGAGGGGCCGAGGTTGCGGAAGCGGAGGGTGTTGAGGGAGTCGAGCGCGGGGAGCTGGTCGCTCGCGGCGGCCGCGGGCGCGGCGGCGGCCTTCTTGCCCTTCTTCTGGGCGAAGAGCGGCGCCGTGGTGAACGCGAGCGCGAGGAGGAGGACGGACGTGCGATGAGGGACGGACAGACTCATGGCATCACTCCTGAACAGTTGTTGGGGGCTCGTTTCCGAGGCGGGCCGACAGGGCACCAGCCCTAATACGGCGCAGCGCCTCCGGGCGTTGAAGGCGCCGGAGGCGCGCCGCGCCATCCACTACCAGATCTGCACCCGGAGGCTGTCGGGCCGGACCATCGCATCGCCGGTCTTGCAGCCCCAGGCCGCGGCGAACTCGGGCATGTTCTGCACGGTCCCGTTCACCCGCCACTGCGCCGGCGAGTGCGGATCGGTGCGGACCTGTAGCTTCAGCGCCTCAGGCCGGGTGATCCGCCGCCAGACGCCCGCGAACGAAAGGAAGAACCGCTGCTCGGCGGTGAACCCGTCCACCGGCGCCGGATGCGGCTTCCCTTCCAGGGACCGCTCGTAGGCGTGGTAGGCGATGGTCAGCCCCCCGATGTCCGCCAGGTTCTCGCCCAGGGTGAGCTGGCCGTTCACGTGGAAGGTGTCCACCCCGACGAAGCTCGAGTACTCGTCCACCGCGCGCTGGGCGCGGGAGCTGAACTGGCGCGCGTCGTCCGCGGTCCACCAGTCCTTGAGGTTGCCCTGGGCGTCGTACTTGCGGCCCTGGTCGTCGAAGCCGTGGGTCATTTCGTGCCCGATCACCGCGCCGGCGGCGCCGTAGTTGGTGGCGTCGTCGGCCTGGGGATCGAAGAAGGGCGGCTGCAGGATGCCCGCCGGGAAGACGATTTCGTTCACGGTCGGGTTGTAATAGGCGTTCACGGTGGGCGGCGTCATCCCCCACTGGCTGCGGTCCACCGGCTTGCCGAGCTCGCCGATGTTGCGCCGGGCGTCGAAGGTCCGCGCCGCGAAGGAATTGAGAATGAACGGCTGGCTGGCGCTGACCTGGAGCGCGGTGTAGTCGCGCCAGTGGTCGGGGTAGCCGATTTTCTTGAGCACCGCGTCCAGTTTGACGACGGCCTGCACCTTGGTGGACTCGCTCATCCAGGGGTTGGACCCGATCCGCTCCCGCATCACCGCCTGGAGGTTGTTCACCATCTCCAGCACCCGGGCCTTGCTCTCCGGGGAGAATTCGCGGGCCACGTACGCCTGGCCCAGCGCTTCCCCCATCGCGCCGTCGGTGGCGCCGGCGCAGCGCTTCCAGAGCGGGAGCGGCTCCTTCACGCCGGTCAGCACCGACTGGAAGGAGAACGCTTCGTCGAAGAAGGCGCGGCCGAGCCAGTTGGCCGCGGCGTTGGCGAGGTGCCAGCGCAGGTAGGCGCGCCAGGTCTCGAGCGGCGCGGTCTCGATCTCGCGGGCCACGGCCCAGGCGAAGTGGGGCTGGGCGACGTTGAGCATCGCGCCGGTGTCCGCGAGCGCGGCGGCGCCGCGGGCGGTGAAGTACGCGCGCCAATTCACCCCGGGAGCGAGGGTCCCGAGCGCGCCCATGCTCATCTTGTGGTAGGTGGCGTCGGGATCGCGCTGGGCCACGCGGGTCATGGACGATTCGGCCAGCGCGGTCTCGAGCGCGAGAATGCGGCCGGCGTCGGCCTCGGCGTCCGCCTCCTTCGCGCCCAGCAGGGCCAGGGTCCGCGCCACGTGCGCCTGGTACTTCTGGCGCAGGCTGTCGGACGCGGGATCGTGCCGCAGGTAGTAGTCGCGGTCGGGCAGGCCGAGGCCGCCCTGATTGAGACGGCCGAGGTTCACGCTCGACTCCTTGGGATCGGCGCCGACCCGGAAAGCGAACGCCGCCCCTACGCCCATCCCGTGCAGCCGCGCGATCTCGGCCAGGAGGTCCGCCCGGCTCTTGATGCCGTCGATCCGCTGCAGCTCGGGCTTGAGCGGCGCCGCGCCGTCCTTGTCGGCCCGGCTCGAATCCATGCAGGTGGCGTAGTAGGCGCCGAGCTTCTTCTGCGTCGGATCGGTGAGGGTGCGGGCGTGCGCCAGCACGTCGTCCAGCACCTCGTGCAGCGCGTCGGTGTTGCGGTCGGCGAGCTCGCGGAACGTGCCGGTGTTGGTGTAGGCGGCCGGGATGGTCGCGGTCTTCATCCATCCGCCGGTGGCGAAGGTGAAGAAGTCGGTGCACGGAGCGCAGGTGGTGTCGAAGTACGACTTGTCCACGCCGTGCTGCTGGGCCGCGAGGACCGGGGGGAACAGGAGAACCGCGGAAAGAACGAGTGTCGTGCCGAACCGATGCGGAACCATCGCCGATCCTCGAGGAGTCGAAAGGGACGGTTATACTCCCGGCCCGGAGCGGGCCCGTCAAGAGGCGTGACCGCGGACCTCCCGCCCGGGTCGCAGGGAGAGTACGCTTTCCCGGGTTCCCACCCTCAGCCTCGAGGAGCGAGCATGCGGACCAAACTCTTGCTGGTGGCGGCGGCCGTCGCGGGATCGGCGCTGGTGTGCGGCACCCGATCCGCCCAGGCGTCGCGCGCGGCGACGGCGGCCCAGGGCCGCGCTGTAGCACCCGAACCACATCCGGAAATCCGGGCGGCGATCGACGCGCTGGAGCGGGCGCGGCTGCACCTGAAGAGCGCGGCTCACGACTTCGGGGGGCACCGGGTGGCGGCGATCGCCGCGATCGATCGCGCGCTCATCCAGCTGCGGCTCGCGCTGCAGTACGATCGGGACTAGTCCGGCCGATGGCGCCGCGGGACGGCTTTGCCTAGGCTTCGGGCATGACGCTTTGGGTGCGCCGCATCATCGTCCTGAACATCGCGGTGTTCGTGATGACGTCGCTCGTGCCGGGGCTGGTGGAGTGGCTGGCCCTGCTCCCCGCCGCCGCGGCGGTGCGGCCGTGGACGCCGATCACCTACATGTTCGTCCACGCCGGCATCGCCCACATCTTCTTCAACATGCTGGTCCTCTTCTTCTTCGGGCCCAAGCTCGAGGTGTTCCTCGGCGGCCGGCGGTTCCTCTCCCTGTACTTCGCGAGCGGGCTCGCCGGCGCGGCGCTCTCGTTCGTCACGCCGATGGTGCCGATCGTCGGGGCCTCGGGGGCGATCAACGGCGTGCTGCTCGCGTACGCGATGACCTGGCCGCGGGACCGGTTCTACATCTGGGGCATTCTGCCCCTCGAGGCCTGGTTCGCGGTGACCGTGTTCGCGGGGCTCGACGTGCTGGGCGCGCTGGGCGTGGTGCAGCCGGGGATCGCGCACTTCGCGCACCTGGGCGGGCTCGCCGGGGGATTCCTGTACCTGCAGTGGGACCGGCGCCGCCGGGCCGCCGCGCCCCGCCCGCGGGTGGTGGTGCGGCCATCCGGCGGGAACCAGGCCGACCTCGCGCGCTGGGAACGGATCCAGCCCGAGACGCTCCACCCCGTGAACCGCGAAGAGCTGGAGCGGGTGCTGGCGAAGATCGCGGCGACCGGCGTGGGCAGTCTCTCGCCGGACGAGCGGGCGTTTCTGGACCGCTTCAGCGATCGCTGAGGGACGCGCTCCACCGGGCGATGACGTCGCCCGCTTCCTCCATCACCTCCGCATCGGTCCGCCCCGTCTTCTTCAGCACGTGAAACGAATGATCGCCGCCCTCGATCAGGTGCAGGGTCGCGCGGGCGCCGAGGCGGGAGACGACGGGGCGCAGGAGATCGAGGGTCGCGAACTCGTCGCGGGTCCCCGAGAGAAAAAGCATCGGCACCGCCACCCGATCGAGGTGCGCCGCGCGCGAATCACCGGGGCGCCCCGGCGGGTGGAGCGGAAATCCCAGGAACGCGAGCCCCTTCACGCCCTCCATCGGCTCCTCGGCCTCCGCGGTCGAGGTCATCCGGCCGCCGAAGGACTTCCCGCCCGCGATCACCGGGAGCCCCGGCGCGGCGTCTCGCGCCGCGGCGACGGCGGCCCGGACCGCCGCCGTGGCCACGGCCGGCGCATCGGGACGCCTGGAGCCCGCTTCCATGTAGGCGAACTGATAACGCAGGCTCGCCACGCCGCGCGCCGCGAGCACCGCGGCGATGTTCTCGAGAAAGGGGTGCCGCATTCCCGCCCCCGCCCCGTGCGCGATCACGTACAGCGCCCGCGCGCCGGGCGGCGCCACCAGGAGGCCCGAGACTTTCCCGTCCGCGACTCGGATCTCGAGTGGTCGCGCCTCAGTCGAGCCGGGCATGCAGCCGCTCCAGCGCGCCCACCAGGTCCGGCTTCTCGCCCAGAACCCCGATCAGCGGATCCTCCTTCACCCGCTTCATTCGCGCCGGCGCGTTCTTGATGGTGAACGCCCGGATGTCGAGCTTGGGCGTGACGTCGCTCCACTTGAGGGGCACCGAGACCGGCGCGCCCGGCAGGGGACGCACGCTGTAGGGCGAGACCAGCAGCCGCCCGTGTCCGTTCTGCACGTAGTCGAGGTAGACCCGCCCGCCCCGCTTCCCCACCTGCCGCGTCACGGTCGCGATCTCCGGCAGCTCGGCCACGATCACCCGGGCGAGAAGCCCGCCCAGGGTTCGCGACTGCTCGTAGGTGCACTGGCGGCCGAGGGGGACCAGCACGTGGAGGCCGGTGGACCCCGAGGTCTTCACGCCCGCGGGGAGGCCGAGGTCGTCGCAGAGCTTCTTGCAGGCGCGCGCGACCGCCACCACGTCCGCCATCGGCGCGCCCTTGGGATCGAGATCGAGCACGCACCAGTCGGGCTGCTCCAGGGTGTCCACCGTGCTGGCCCAGATGTGGAGCGGGATGCTGGCCAGGTTCGCGAGGTAGAGGAGCGAGGCCAGGTCGTCGCAGACGAAGTAGTCGATCTCGCGCTTGGCCTGCTCGCTCCACATCCGCACCGTGCGCAGCCACTCCGGCGTGAAGGCGGGCGCGTCCTTCTGGAAAAACGACTTCCCCTCGATGCCGTCGGGGTAACGGGTCAGCACCACCGGCCGGTTCTTGAGCCACGGCAGGAGCCAGGGCGAAATGGCGCGATAGTACTCCACCAGGTCGCCCTTGGTGTAGCCCTCGGCGGGCCAGAAGATTTTTTCGAGATTCGAGAATACAACCTCGTGCGGCGTGGGGCGTGGTGAGTGGCGCGTTGGCGTTTGCGGAGCCGGGCCCGCGTCTCCGTCATCATCCACGCCTTTCGACGCCCCGCGCCTTTCAATCACGCATTCGTCGGGTTTCTTGTCGTCCCGGAACCGCAGGAACACCGGATGCCGCAGGAGCTGGTCTCCGGTCCATTCCTTATATCGGACCTCGACCACGCGGGTGGGGGTGACCCAGACCGTGTCTTTGTCGACCACGCCGGTCGCGGCGAAGGGGGGCTTGGGGCGCTGCTCCCGGTCCAGCGCCTGGGCGATTTCCTCGAGCTCCTTCGCCGTGAACCCCGACCCCACCCGTCCCGCGTAGACCAGTTTCCCGTTTTCGTAGCCCGCCACCTGCAGTGCGCCGAACCCGGCGCGGCTGCCTTTGGGCCGGGTGAACCCCGCGACCACGAAATCGTCGGTGCGATCGGCGCGGATTTTCAGCCACGACGGCGACCGCCCCTCGCGATAGGGACTGTCCGCCTTCTTCGCGACGACGCCTTCGAGCCCCATCCGCACCACCTGCTCGTAAAGCTCCTCGCCGCGGGTCGGGAAGTGCTCCGAATACTTGAGGGGGCCCGCGGGCGGGAGGATCTGCTGCAGGAGCGTCTTGCGCTTCTCGAGCGGCAGGGGCCGGGCGTCGAAGCCCTGGGCCGCGAGGAGGTCGAAGACGTAGTAGGTGGCCGCGTGCTCCACCGACTCCCGCCGCACCTCGGGGATCCGCGAGGTCCGCGCCCGGTTCTGCAGCAGCTGAAAGGACGGGCGCCCGGCGTCGTCCAGCACCACCAGCTCGCCGTCGAGGAGGAGGTCGTCGAAGGGGAGCGCCTTCACGGCGCGCGCGATTTCGGGGAAGATCGCCGTGTAGTCCTTGGCGTTGCGCGAGAGAAGGCGGGCCTCGCTTTTCTTGCGCGACGCGCGGAGGCGATAGCCGTCGAGCTTCACCTCGAAGAGCCAGCCCGCCTTGGAGAAGGCCTGGTCCCGCGGCTCCGCCAGCATCGGCGCGGCGGCCTCCGGGTCCACGTCGCGCCGCGGGGCCCCGGCCTTGCCCAGGGCGAGCGCGAGCTTGGCCGCGCGATTGGCGCCGTCGCGCAGCTCCTCCACGGTGAGCCCGGAGAGCACCGAGGCCTGCGGATAAGCGTCGCCGTTTTCCTTCACCACGTAGGCGTCGCGCTCCTTGATCAGGAGCCAGTCCTTCTCGCCCTTCTTCAGCTTCACCAGGGTCCAGATCCCCTTCAGCTTGTAGCCGCGCAGCTCGAAGAGGAGCTTGCCCTTGACGAGGCCCGCGACCGGGTCCTCGACCGGCACCCAGCTCCCGCGGTCCCAGAGAATCACCGCGCCCGCGCCGTAGTTGCCGGCCGGGATCAGGCCTTCGAAGTCGCCGTACTCGATGGGATGGTTCTCGACGTGGACGGCGAGGCGCTTGTCCTGGGGATCGGCGGAGGGACCCTTGGGCACCGCCCAGGATTGCAGCACGCCTTCCATCTCGAGGCGGAGATCGAAATGCATCCGGGTGGCGGCGTGCTTGTGCACCACGAAGAGCCGCCCCCCGGGACGGGGAGCGGCGCCGCCGGGTTCCGGCGTACGATCGAGGGACCGCTTGGCGCGGTAAGCGCTTAGGCCGTCCGCCTTCGGCTTCTTTGTTGCGGCCACGGGGTACGCTCTTTATCATAGCCCCTTATGAGCGCTCATTCCATCGGATCCGGCACGGTCTCCTTCGGACTCGTCTCCGTCCCCGTGAAGCTGTTTTCGGCCGGCGAATCGTCGGCGGCCATCTCGTTCAACTGGCTGCACAAGAAGTGCAGCTCCCGCCTGAAGCAGCAGTACGTCTGCTCCAAGGACGGGGAGAAGGTGGAGAACGACGACCGCATCAAGGGCTTCGAGTTCTCGAAGGGCCAGTACGTGCTCTTCACCACCGAAGAGCTGAAGGCGCTGGAGGAGCCGCGCGGCACCGGCGCCATCGACATCATGGAGTTTCTGCCGGCGCAGCAGATCGACCGCATCTACGTGGACAAGACCTACTTCCTCGGCCCCGACAAGGGCGGGGAGCGGGCCTACAAGCTGCTCGCCGAGGCGCTGAAGAAGACCGCCCGGGTGGCGCTCGGTCAGTGGGCGGCGCGCGGCAAGCAGTATCTCATCCTGGTGCGCCCTCTCGAGAGCGGGCTGGCGATGGAACAGCTCAAGTATCCCGAGGAGCTGCGCTCGATTTCAGAAATTCCGATTCCCAAGACCGAGATCAAGAAGGGCGAGCTGGAGATGGCGATCAAGGTGATCGACCAGAGCGCGTCCGACGAATTCAAGCCGGAGAACTACAAGGACAACGTGCGGCGCCGCATCATGGACCAGATCCAGCAGAAGGTGGAAGGCCACGAGATCACCGAGGAGCCGACCGAGGCGCCGAAGACTCAGATCATCGACCTGATGGAGGCGCTCAAGGCGAGCCTCGCCAAGGGCGGCGCCAAGGGCGCGGACCGGAAGCCGGCGAAGCGGGTCGAGAAGAAGGGCGCGGCGAAGAGCGCCGCGGCCGCTCCCAAGAGGAAAGTCGCGTCACGGTAGCGCCCTGATGGCCGACCGCTGACGGCCGACGGCTGACTTTGAAAGGCTACACCTCCCGCGACGTCTCCAAGCTCCTCGGCCTCTCCGTCGCCCAGGTGCGCACCTACGCTAACGACGGATTCCTCACTCCGGACCGCGGCCCCAAGGGCGAGCTGCTCTTTTCTTTCCAGGACCTCGTGATTCTCCGCGCCGCGAAGGGCCTCGTCGCCGCGCGGGTGCCCTCGGCGCGCATCCGGCGCGCGCTCCGGCGCCTGCGACAGGATCTCCCGCGGGGGCGTTCCCTGGCGGAGCTGCGCATCGCGGCGGAAGGCGCCCGCATCGTGGTGTCGGACGGCGAAAAGACCTGGAGCCCGGAGTCGGGGCAGATGCAGCTCGACTTCGCCGTGAGCGACCTCGCGGCCCGCGCGGCCCCGATGGCCCGGCGCGCCGCGCAGGCGGCGCGGGAGGACGACGCCGATCGCGACGCGGACGACTGGTACGAGCTGGGGCTCGAGCTCGAAGCGGTGGCGCCGGACGAGGCGCGGGACGCGTATCGCCGGGCCCTGGAGCTCGACCTCCATCACGCGGACGCGCACGTGAACCTGGGCCGCCTGCTCCACGAAGACGGGAAGGCCGCGGAGGCGGAGCGGCACTTCCGGCAGGCGCTCGCCGCGGAGCCCGAACACTCGACCGCGGCCTTCGATCTCGCGATCGCGCTCGAGGACCTGGGCCGCACCGGCGACGCGATCGAAGCCTACCGCCGCGCGCTCTACGCCGAGCCCGCGCTCGCCGACGCGCACTTCAACCTGGCGCGCCTGTACGAGAAGACCGGCAAGCGCGCCGCCGCCCTCCGCCACCTTTCGGCCTACCGCCGCCTTTCGGGAGAATCATGACCCTCTACGTCGGCACCTCGGGCTACGCCTACAAGGAATGGAAGGGCTACTTCTATCCGGAGAAAATCGCGGCGGACGAAATGCTGCGCTTCTACGCCACCAAGCTCCGCACCGTGGAGATCAACAACACCTTTTACCGGATGCCGAAGGAAGCGGTGGTGACCGCGTGGGCGGAGCAGGTGGGACCGGAGTTCCGCTTCATTCTCAAGGCCTCGCAGAAGATCACCCACTTCAAACGGCTGAAGGACGTGGGGAGCGAGCTCGAGTACTTCCTGAAAGCGGCGACCCTGCTCGGCGAAAAGCGCGGGCCCACGCTCTTTCAGCTCCCGCCCAACATGAAAAAGGACTTGCCGCGCCTGACCGATTTTCTGGCGCTCATCCCCAAGCGCTGGCGCGCGGCCTTCGAATTCCGGCACGAGACCTGGTACGGAGAGGACGTCTACGACGCGCTCCGGTCGGCCAACGCGGCGCTGGTGCTCGCCGACAACGACGAGGGTCCCGAGCCCGCCGCGGTGGCGACCGCGGATTGGGGTTACCTCCGGCTCCGGCGGGAGAACTACGACGACGCCGCGCTCCAGGGCTGGGTGACCCGGGTCACGTCCCAGCAGTGGTCCGATACCTTCGTCTTCTTCAAGCACGAGGAGGCGGGAGCGGGGCCCGCGATGGCGGCGCGCTTCGAGGGGCTCGCGGGTGCAGGCTGAAACCGAAGCGCGTGTCCTCGCGGCGGGTGTCGCGCTCTTAACGGAGGCGGGCGCGGCGCGTCTCACGCCAGCGCCCCGATTCTTCCCGCTCCAAGCGTCTCGCTCGAGGAGGGTACGGACGATGCATCGAACCACTGGACGCGGCCTCGTCGCCGGGCTCGCCGCCGCCGCCGCGGCGCTCGCCATCGCGGCCTGCTCGAACGACCACATCATGGTGCCCCCGCCCCAGGCGGTGACCCGCCTGCAGGCCGATTCCGTGGCGGAAGTGGTGTCCGCGGACGCCGACGCGATGATCGACGGCGCGACGTTCTCGGTGGGCGCGAGCGGCTCCTTCGCCGGGACGGCCCCCGCGTCGCCCGACGTGTGCGTGAGCCGGACTCCCGCGAGCCCCGCCAATTCCGACTCCGACGCGGTGCCGGACTCGGTGCGGCTCGATTTCTCGGGGTGCGTGTTCGGATTCGCGGGCCACACCCTCACCATCACCGGGACCATCGATTTCCTGGACCCCTCGCCCACCCAAACCGACCACGCCCTCGAGACCAGGTACACGGACTTCGGATTCTCGGCGCACGATTCGGCGACGGGCAAGACCCGCTCCTTCACGCAGAACGGGACCCGGACCGTGAGCGGCTCGGACTCGGTGCTGAGCTTCACCGAAACCGGGTTCCAGACGGTGTACACCTTCGCCAACGGCGCCACCGCGACGCACCTGGTGGACTGGTCGGCCGTGTTCCGCGCCGACGTGGCGGGGACGATCCATCCCGATTCCCTGCCCTCGGGCGACTGGGACATCACCGGGACTTCCACCTGGAGCCGGGGAGGGAACGATTACTCGCTCGCGGTGACGACCAACCCGCAGCTGCATTTCAACGCGACCTGCGCGGTGCGCCCGCGGTTCGACGCCGGGACCCTGACCGCGGTGGTGACGCGCAACGGCGCGACGTCGACGGTGACCGTGCAGTTCACGGCGTGCGGGCAGTACACGGTTACGCGGTCCTAGACGCCCCCGCCAGCCCTCAGCATTCAGCCGTCAGCCATCAGTAGAAACACCTACTGACAGCTGACGGCTGATGGCTGATGGCCGATCGGCTCTCGTCGTTACTTCGCGCGCTCCAGGTAGCTCCCCGATCGCGGATCCACCCGCACCCGGTCTCCCTCGCCGATGAAGTCGGGGACCTGGACGGTGACGCCGTTCGAGAGCTTGGCGGGCTTGGAGCTCGCGGTCTTGGTGGCCGAGCGCATCACCGGCGCCGTTTCCACCACGTCGAGCTCGACCACGGAGGGGAGCTCGATGCCGATGGGCTTCCCGTCGAGCCATTCCACCTGGACCTGCATCTCCGGCACCAGCCACTCGCCCTGCTCTTCCACGGCCTGGTTGGAGAGGGTCACCTGATCGTAGGTCTGCGAATCCATCACGTGCACGCCGGAAGGATCCCGGTAGAGCACCTGCATCTCCTTGGTCTCGATCCGCGCTTCGTCGAGGAAGTCGGTGGCGGAAACGCGCTGATCGAAGGTGTTTCCGGTGATCAGGTTGCGGCAGCGCAGCTGGACGAACGCCCGCAGGTTGCCGGGGGTGCGGTGGGTGAACTCCATCACCCGGCAGGGCTGGCCGTCCATGATCACCACGTGGCCTTTACGGATGTCGGTCGCCTTCATCTGCCACTCCTCAAAGAACATCAAGAATGAAACGGGCAGGGAAGATAAACCGCCGGCCCGCTCGGTCAACCGGGTCGCGCGATTCCCGCCGGTTTCGCGCTCCGCCCGCTTGCCGCCCGCGCTCCCCGCCGGTTAACTCTCTACCCGATGCCCGCCCGCTCCGCCGCCGCTCCCGACGCCCGCCGGCTCTCCAAGACCCGCTTCACCGCCGGGCTGCAGTGTCACAAGCAGCTGTGGTGGCGGGTGCACGAGCCGGACGCGAAGGAGCTGATTCCGGACCCGGGCCAGCGCAACATCTTCGATCAGGCGGCGGAAGTGGGACGGGTGGCGCGCCGGCAGGTGCCCGGCGGCGAGCTGATCGACCTTCCCTTCTACCAGTACGACAACAAGGTCGCCGCGACCAGGCTCGCGCTGCACGGCGAGCGCCCCGCGATTTACGAAGCCGCGTTCCTCTCGTCCGACACTTACGTGCAGGTGGACATCCTGGAGCGGCGGGCGCCGGGGTTCTCGGTGATCGAAGTGAAGGCGACCAACAGCAAGAAGAAGGAGCACATCCCGGACGCGGCGGTGCAGGTGCACGTGCTCCGCCAGGCCGGCGTGGCGGTGGACCGCGCGGAGCTGATGCACCTGAACCCCGAGTGCCGCTATCCCGACCTCGACCATCTGTTCGTCCGCGAGGACGTGACCCGGGAAGTCGAGCTCTACCTGCCCCTCGTCGCGCCCGAGATCGCGGCCCAGCTGGCGATGCTCGCGGGTCCGATTCCCGACGTGGCCATCGGCGAGCACTGCACCAAGCCCAACCCCTGTCCCTTCCTCCAGCGCTGCTGGCCCAAGGTGCCGGCGCACCACATCAGCACCCTGTACAGCATCCCCCGCCGCAAGGTGGAGGAGTACGAGGCCAAGGGCTACGAGACCATCCACGACATTCCCTCGGACCTGGAGCTGGGGGTGATCCACCAGCGGCAGGTTCGCGCGGTGACCACCGGGAAAATGGTGGTCGAGACCACCCTGGGCCGCGCGCTGGAGGAGTTCACGGGGCCGCTCGCCTACCTCGATTTCGAGACCGTGAGCCTCGCCATTCCGCGCTACGACGGCTGCCGGCCCTGGGAGAACGTGCCGGTGCAGTTCAGCTGCGACCTGGAGCGCGCCGGCGGGAAGCTGGTGCATCACGAGTTCCTGGCCGACGGCCCCGGGGACCCCCGCCCCGCGCTGGCGCGGGCGCTGGTGGACTCGTGCCGGGGGGCGCGCCGGGTCGTGGCCTACTACGCGAGCTTCGAGCGGGACTGCGTGCGCCAGCTGGCGCTCGCCGTGCCCGAGCTCGAGCTCGAGCTGAAGGAGATCGAGGCCCGGCTGATCGACCTCCTGCCCCTGGTCCGCAATCACGTCTATCATCCCGACTTCGGCGGGTCGTTCAGCATCAAGAAAGTCCTGCCCGCGCTGGTGCCCGGGCTCTCCTACGGCGACCTCACGGTCTCCGACGGCGAGAAAGCGACCCTGGAGCTGATGCGGCTGATGTTCCACGGCGACAAGATGCGGGGGCCGGAGCAGGCCCAGCTGCGGCGGGACTTGCTGGCCTACTGTCATCGCGATACGGTGGCGATGGTGAAACTGCTGGAGCGCCTGCGGGGCCTGGTCGGGGCGCCCCAGCTCGAGCTGGAGCTGTTCTAACTTCACCCAAGGATCGACGCATGTCGTTTGCCAAGAGCTTCCTGCTCCGCGCTTCGCGTTCCCCGTGGCTCGCCCGCCAGATGCGGGAGCGCGCCTTCGTCCGGCGCGCGGTGCGCCGCTTCATGCCGGGAGAGGCGCTGGAGGACGCGATGCGCGCCGCGTCCGAGTTCGCGCCGGCCGGGATCGGCACCATCCTCACCGAGCTGGGGGAGCAGGTCGAGACCCTGGACGAGGCCCGCGCGGTGCGGGACCACTACCTGGGGGTCCTGGACCAGATCAAGTCCCGCGGGATTCCGGCCCAGGTCTCGGTGAAGCTCTCCCACCTCGGCCTCGATCAGGATCCGGCGCAGTGTCTCGCGTTCGTGCAGGCGCTCGCGGAGCGGGCGGAGGCGCGAAAATCATTCCTGTGGATCGACATGGAAGAGTCCTGGTACGTGGACCGCACGCTCGAGATGTACCGGAAGGTCCGGGCCGACCACGTGAACGTCGGGGTGGCGCTGCAGACGTATCTCCGGCGCACGCCGAAGGACGTGGACGCCCTGCTCGCGATCGGTCCCGCGATCCGCCTGGTGAAGGGCGCGTACAACGAGCCCGCCGACGTCGCGCTGCCGAGGAAGGCCGACGTGGACGCGCAGTACTTCACGCTGGCGACGAAGCTGCTCGACGCCGCGAAGGCGGCGCGCGCCCGCCCCACGTTCGGGACCCACGACCTGCCCCTCATCGGGCGGATCCAGGCCGAGGCCGAGCGCCGCGGGGTGGCGCGCGACCTGGTCGAGTTCGCGATGCTGTACGGGATCCGCGCGCCGGAGCAGCGGGCGATCGCGAAGGCGGGGTGGCGGATGCGGGTGCTGGTGAGCTACGGCTCGGCGTGGTTCGCGTGGTACATGCGGCGGCTCGCCGAGCGGCCGGCGAACGTGTGGTTCGTGGTGAGGAGTCTGTTCTAGGGCGGACCGGCCGGCCGTTAGGGCACCTTTTACCTGGGCCCGGGCGTCAGCCTGGGACGACACGGGAGAATGAGCCATTGGAACCGATCACCCGACGGACCGCACTCGGACTCATTGTCGGCTCGGCCGTCTTGCCGGACGTCGCGGCCTCGCTCGAGGCGGAGACTCGCCGCGCCGACCCGCTCCCCGCCGGCCGGCTCAAGCAGTCGGTCTGCCGCTGGCCGTTCACGGCCGTCCCCTTCCCCGATCTCTGCACCGCCGGGGTGGCGATGGGCCTCTCCGGCATCGACCTCCTGAACGCCCCCGACTGGGACTTCGTCAGGAAGTACGGGCTGGTCTGCTCCATGGGTTACCCGGCCGACCGGCGCGACTTCATCGCCACCGGCTTCAACGACCGCGCCAATCACGCGATGCTGCTGAAGGAGCTGGAGGACGCGATTCCCCTCGCCGCCCAGCACGGCGTGCCCAACGTGATCGCGATGTTCGGCAACCGGAAGGGCCGGAGCGACGCGGAGGCGATCGCGAACTGCGTGGCGGGCCTGAATCAGATCAAGGCGCTGGCCGAGGAGAAGAGCGTGACCATCTGCCTCGAGCTGTTGAACAGCAAGGTGGATCACAAGGACTATCAGGGAGACCACACCGCGTTCGGCGTGGAAGTCGTGGGCCAGATCGCTTCGCCGCGGGTGAAGCTGCTCTACGACATCTACCACATGCAGATCATGGAAGGGGATGTGATCGACACCATCCGCGCCAACCGGCAGTGGATCGGGCACTTTCACACCGGCGGGGTGCCGGGCCGTCACGAGCTGGACGACACCCAGGAGCTGAACTGGAAGGGGATCGCGGCGGCGATCGCGGACACGGGCTACGCGGGGTTCGTGGCCCACGAGTTCGAGCCGACCCGGGAT
>DASSQQ010000038.1:0-67144 GCA_035702425.1 Gemmatimonadales bacterium | reverse complement strand
GCGGCGCGGGCCCGCGACCCGTCGCGGCCGCGTAGAAGTCGGTGAACAGCTCGACCACGCCGGGATAGTCGCCTCCGCCCAGCAGGCGCCGGGCGAGGCTCACCGCGCTCCGCCAGGCGATCTGTCGCGCCTCGACGAAGGGGTTGAGGAGCTTCTCCACCGGACTCGTGCCCGGGTTCGCCGCGCCGACGGAGATCGCGCGCACGAAGTCGGCGGTGAGCGAGCCCTCGGTGCCGGTCACGGTGAGCGTCGAGGCCACCGGCCGGGCGCGGAGGCTCACCGTCAGCTGGCCCCGCACCGCGCCCGCCCCGACGATCGCCTGGAGGTCGGTGGGTGTCGCGCTCGCGTGAATCAGCTCCGGCGGCGCGCCCGGCGCCACACGCTCCAGGGCCGCCACCAGCGTGTACAACGGATGCGGCAGGATGTCCACCAGCTGGCGCGCCAGCGTGTGGCCGGAGGCGCGCGCCGGATCGTCTCGCGGCGGGCGGAACGCGAAGTAGCTCTGCACCAGCACTGGGTCGCCCAGGTCGCCGGCGCGGTCCATCACCCGCGTGAACGCGCCGTCTCGCAACAGTTGGTGGCCCGCGCAGATCACGAGCCCCGAAGCCCGGGCGATCTTGAACAGCGCTTCGGCCTCTTCTTTGGTCTCGACGAACGGCTTCTCGATGTACAGGTGCGCGCCGGCCGCGAGGGCGGCCCGCGCCGGCGCGAAGTGGGTCCCGGCGGTGGTGCACACGTGGACGACGTCGGGATGGGTGGTGTCGAACAGCTCGTTCAGGGTGGCGCAGGCCCGGCCCCCCGAGCGCCCGGCGAAGGCCTCGGCAGCGGCCGCGCTCACGTCGTGCACGCCGACCACCCGGTGGGGGATCGCTACCCGGCGCAGCGCGGCGAGGTGGAGGCCGGCCATGTTGCCGGCTCCGATGAACGCCACTCGAAGTGGGGATGGGGTCACGACCCCGGTCGAGTGCAAGTCCGGCGCCATCGCGAGGACGTGGTGAAATGGCGCCGCCGCGGTGGAATTGTCGCGCCGGCGCTACGCTCCCTGTGGCGGCCCGCGTCACCCGTCCCATCGTCCGTCCGGCCCGCATGTTGCACCGGGATTCCGCCATGCGGGTTCTCATCACCGACGGCGACGAGCGCTCAAGCCTCGCAGCGGCCAGATCCCTGGTGCGCGCCGGTCACCTGGTGCACGTGGCGGCGCCCGGTCCCCGGTCGCTCGCGGGGGTCTCGCGGGGCGTCGTGGCGCACGCCATCGGTCCCGATCCGCTCGCCGACGCCGGCGAGTTCGCCCGCACGGTCATCGGCTTGGTCGAGCGGGAGGGGATCGAGCTTCTCCTCCCCATGACCGACCCCTCGGTCGAGGCCCTGCTCGAGCGCCGCGCCGACCTGCCGCGCGAGGTGGGGCTCCCCTTTCCCGATCTCGCGACCTACCGCGCCGCTTCGGACAAGGCGCGCGTGGTTACCCTCGCCGCGCAGTGCGGCTTCGGGATACCCGAGACCTGGCTCCTCGTCAATCGCGCCGCGGCGGACGCCGCGACGTACGATCCGTCGTTCTTCCCGGGCGTCGTCAAGCCGCACCGGTCGGTGATCGCCGTGGGCCAGGCCCGCCGCAAGGTGGCGGTCACGCGAGTGGCGGACGCCGTCGCCTGTCGTCGCGCGCTCTCGGCGCTCCCGGACGAGGCGTTCCCGGTCCTGGTGCAGAAGCACGTGCGGGGAGTGGGGGAGGGATTCTTCGGGATGCGCTGGGGCGGCAGGATGGTGGCGGCGTTCGCGCACCGGAGGCTCCGGGAGAAGCCGCCGGCGGGCGGGGTGAGCGTCTACCGCGAGAGCATCCCGCTGGACCCGCGCCTCAGCGGACCCGGCGTCCGCCTCCTCGAGGCGCTCCACTGGACCGGCGTGGCGATGATCGAATGCCGCCGGGAGATCGAGACCGGGCGCGAGGTCATTATGGAGGTGAACGGCCGGTTCTGGGGGTCGCTAGAGCTCGCGATCGACGCGGGGGTGGACTTCCCCGCCTTGCTGGCTCGGTGCGCCGCCGGGGAATCAGTTCCCGGGCCCGTTCCTTATAAGGAAGGCGTCCGCAGCCGCTGGTTCTGGGGAGACGTGGACTCGCTGTACCAGAGGCTGGGGGAGCGCTCGCCGGGAAGCCGCCGGGCCCGCCTCCGCGCGGTCCTCTCCTTCCTTCGCTGGAATCCGATCCGCGACCGCGAGGAAATCTGGCGCTGGCGCGACCCCGGGCCCTTCCTGCTGGAGACGGCGCGATGGTTCCGGGCCGCGCTCGCCCGGCTCATTCCAGGTAGAGCCGGTGCCAGGTCGAAAAGCAAAGCAGAGCCCAGAGAATCCCCTCCCGGTTCTGGCGCCCGGTCAGATGCTCCGCGAGCAGCTTGTCCACCGCGGCCGGCGCGAAGTAGCCCAGCCGGCGCTGGCGCTCCGGCGAAAGCTCGTCGGTAAGGGTTTCGCGCAGCTCGTTCTTGAGCCAGGCCGAGGTGGGCCCGACGAAGCCGCGCTTGGGGGCGCGGAAATGCGCGTCGGGGAGTCTCGGCGCGAGCGCCCGGCGCAGCAGCCGCTTGCTCTTCCACGGCCATCCCAGCTTCACCCGGTCCGGCAGCGGGAACACCGCTTCGACCAGCACGTGGTCCACGAACGGCACCCGCACTTCCAGCGAGTGGGCCATCGCGATCCGGTCGGAAAGGGCGAGGATGTCGTCGGGGAGGAACGTTGCGTAGTCGAGCGCGAGCCCGGCGTTGAGCCCGGTGGGCGCGCCCTGGTCGCCGTACGCCTGGTGGAACCGGGCGCGGGCCCCGTGGCCCGAGATGCCCGCGCGGAGCGCGGGCGCGTAAAGCGCGGGCCGCTCGCCGTTGGCGAGCCGCGAAAGGAGGCCGAGGAACCGGTCGGGGACGGTGCCGTTCCCGGTGCGGAGGAATCGCTTCAGCCGGTCCACGGCCAGCGCGCCGCTCGCCGGCTCGGGGAGGACCCGGCTCACCCGGGCCGCGGCGCCGCGCAGGGGAGAGGGAATTTTCGCGTAGTACGCGGAGGCGAGGAGGCCGAGGTGCCGCCGGTACCCCGCGAACAACTCGTCCCCGCCGATTCCGGTGAGCGCCACCTTGTAGCGGCTTCCCACCGCCTGGGAGAGGAGCCAGGTGGGCACCGCGGAGTCGTCGGCGTGGGGCTCATCCAGCGCGCGGACGATCGGCTCGAAGATCCGGCGCAGGTCGGGGCGGATTTCGATCAGCGTGAGGTCGGACCGGTAGCGCTCCGCGAGGCTCCGCGCCAGCGCCGTTTCGTCGGCCTGATCCGCGCCCGCTCCCAGGTACTTCGCGGTGAAGGCGTGCGGCGCGTCGCCCGCTTGCGCCATGCTCGCCACCACGCCCGAGGAATCGAGCCCGCCCGAGAGAAAGGCGGCGACCGGCACGTCGCTCACCAGATGCGCCGCCACCGAGCCGTCGAGCCACTCCCGCACCCGCTCCTCGGCGTGCTCCGGCGCGCCGGCCTCGCGGTCGGGGAGCCGCCAGTAGCGGCGGGTGGTGACCGTTCCGCCTCGCCGCCACACCAGGGTGTGCGCGGGCTCGAGCTTCTGCACGTCGAGAAACGGGGACGCCGGCGCCGGGATGTAGCCCAGCTGGAGGTAGGTGTCGAGCGCTTCCCAGTCGAGCGCCTTGGAGGTGAGCCCCGCCGCGTGGAGGGCCTTGAGCTCGGAGGCGAACGCGATGCCCCGGGGCGAGCTCACCACGTACAGCGGCTTGATCCCGAAGCGGTCGCGCGCGAGCAGCAGCGACTCCGTCTCCCGGTCCCAGATCGCGAACGCGAACATCCCGCGGAGGGGGGTCACGCAGTCCGCGCCCAGCTCCTCGTAGAGGTGGAGCACGGTCTCGGTGTCGCTCTGGGTGCGCAGCTCGTGGCCCCGGTCGAGCAGGCCCCGGCGCAGCTCGCGGTAGTTGTAGATCTCGCCGTTGAAGACGATGGCCTTGGTGCCGTCTTCGTTGAAGATCGGCTGCCGCCCGCCCGCGAGATCGATGATGCTGAGCCGGCGCATGCCCAATCCCGCCGCGCCCTCCACCCACACCCCTTCGTCGTCGGGCCCGCGGTGGCGGATCGCGTCACACATCCGCGCGATCAATGGGCGCGAGACCGGGCGCTCGCGCTCGCCGTGGACCAGTCCGACGATGCCGCACATGCCTCAGGTCCAGCGCAAGAGTGACGCCACTCCGCCTCGCCGTGTCCCGCCGGAACGGGCGCCGGTGTTGTGGTCGCGACGCAACACGTGGGGCGTCCGAGACGACGGAGCCCGCGGCGACACGGCGGGAATGCCCTTGGCGGGCTTGCACTTGGAACGGGCCGGCGCGGCCGGAAGGATTGCGCGGCTCTTGCAAACGAAGGGTCGAGGAGCAGGGCGGAACGAGGCCTCACACACCGGGAGCAGGCGCTTGGGAAGCTTGGCAGTCGCAGCCTCCACCCCGATCGCGGGCAGTGGTGCCGCGGTCACACGGATGTCCCTGCGGGACGCGCTGGAGCTGGGCCCCGAGATCTGGGACCCGTTGCTCGCGCTCTCGGAGAGCGCCTCGCCGTTCAGCGGCTGGGCGTGGCATCACGCCTGGTCGCTCGCGGCGGAGCCGCGGCAGGTGGACGCCCGGGAGGTGCTGCTCGTCCGCGGGCCGGACGGCGCTCCGCAGGCGATTCTCCCCCTCGCACTGAGCCGGATCCGCTGGCGGCGGATGCTGACCCCGGCGCTGACCTGGGCGACGGGGGACGACGGGTGCCCCGATCATCTCGATCTCCTGGCCGCGCCCGGAGCGGACCTGGACGCGCTCGCGGCGGCCGTGGAGGCGCTGCCGTGGCACGTGGCGGTCTTCGAGAACGTCGCCGATCCATCCCCCAACCTGGACCGCCTCTCTCAGGCGCTGGGCCGGCGCGGGCTCGCGGTGCGCCGCGCCCCGCTCTGGGCCTGCCACCGGCTCGCGCTGCCGGATTCGTGGGAGACCTATCTCGCGTCGCTCAGCTCCGGACGCCGGCAGGCTCTGCGCCGCAAGGAGCGCGGCCTCTACCGCGATCACGCCGCCACGCTCACCGACTACTCGCCGGAGCGTTTGGAGGAAGGCTTCGGTCATCTGGTCCGCCTGCACCAGGAGCGCTGGGGCGGCGCCGGAGCCTTCGTGGATCCGCGGGCGGCGCGGCTGCAGCTCGAGTTCGCGCGGGAGATGGCCAAGCGGCGCCGGCTCTGGCTCACCACCCTCGACTGCCAGGGCGAGCCCGCGGCGGCGTGGTACGGGTTCTCCTCGCACGACTCGGTCTACTTCTACCAGAGCGGCCGCGCCCTGCGCTGGGAGAACGAGAGCGTGGGCCAGGTGCTGATGGGGATCATGATCCGCCGCGCCATCGAGCAGGGCTACCGCTGGTTCGACTTCCTGCGCGGCGAGGACCCCTACAAGACGCACTGGACCGGGGCCCGGCGCTCCACCCGGGAGCTCGTGGTCTTCCGGTCGGGATGGCGGGGCGGCTGGCTCCGGGCGCTCGACTTTCTGGCGGAGCACCGGCTCCATGCGTGAGACGCTGGTCATCGTCTCCCTGGACACCGAGGAAGACAACTGGCACCGCAGCCGGAGCGGCACCACGGTCGAGAACATCGCGGAGGTGCCGGCGCTCGCCGCGGCGTTCGAGCGCTGGGGCGTTCGCGCGACCTACTTCACGAGCTACCACGTGGCGATGGAGCGGGGCGCGGTCGAGACCCTGCGCGAAGCGTGCGCCGGCGGGCGCGCGGAGATCGGGGCGCACCTGCACCCGTGGAACACCCCGCCCCTGGACGAGGAGTTCGTGCCCCGCAACTCGATGCTGAAGAACCTCCCGGCGGACCTGCAGCGCGCCAAGCTCGCCCGGCTCACCCGCGCGCTGGAGGACGGCTTCGGATTCACGCCGCGGATCTTCCGCGCGGGCCGCTACGGGCTGGGACGGGAAACCGTCGCGGCGCTCGTCGCCCAGGGCTATCGCGTGGATTCGAGTGTGAGTCCCTTCATCAATCTCCAGCCCGTGGACGACGGGCCCAGTTTCGTCGGCGCCCCGATCCACGCCTACCGGCTGGCGCCCGACCGCGAGGTGACCCGCCCGGCCCCCGGCGGTCCCCTGCTCGAGATCCCCCTCTCGTACGGATTCAACCGCGGCCCCTTCGGCTTCTGGGGTCCCGCGCGCCGGCTCCTCGAGTCGCCCCCCTGGAGGCGGCTGCGCCTCGCGAGCGTCGCCGCCCGGACCGGCATCGTACGCCGGATTTCGCTCACCCCGGAAGACACCGGCGTTCGCGACCTGCTGATCCTCTCGCGCCGGCTGCTGGAGCACGGGGTGCGTCACCTCCAGCTCTCCTTTCACACGCCCACCTTGAAGCCCGGCTTGAGTCCCTTCGCGCGGACCGCCGCCGACGTCGCCCGGCTCTACGCGCGGATCGACCAGTATCTCGAGGGATTGTCGGGCCTGACGCGGATCTCGTTCGCCACCATCAGCGAAGCGGCGGCGGTGCTGGACGGGAGCCCGGTGTCCGCGGGGGCGGCGGCATGGTGAAGAGCGTCGGCTCCAACTGGGGCGTGACCCTCGCGCTGATGGTGTCGGCGTACGTGCTGACGCCCTTCACCCTGCACCGCCTGGGCGACGCCGGGTACGGCACCTGGAACCTGATCAACGCCATCACCGGCTACCTCGCGCTGCTGGTCCTCGGCGTGCCGATGGCGTCGGTCCGCTACTTCGCGCAGCACGTAGCCGACGGCGACATCAAGAAGCTCAACGAGGCCATCGGCAGCTGCACCGCCCTCTATCTCGCGCTGGGCGCGGTGGCGCTGCTCGTGGGCGGAGCGCTCTTCGTCTTCTACGACGTCGCCTACGACATCCCCGCCGCCCTGCGGTCCGACTCGCAGTGGGCGTTCGCCCTCACCGTGCTCTACGTGGCGCTCGGGTTCGTGGGCGGCCTGCCCACGGGGGTGCTCTCGGCCAACGACGACTTCGCGCCCCGCAACCTGATCCGGCTCGCGGGCGTGGTGCTGCGGCTGGGGCTGACCATCGGGATGCTCTGGTTCTGGCCCACGCTCACCGCGCTGGCGCTGATCCAGCTCGCCTGTCTCGCGTTCGACTTCGCGCTCTGCTCCTGGCTCATCCGCCGCCGCTATCCGGGAGTGCGGGTGCGGCTCTCGGACTTCGACTGGGGGATGGTGCGGAAGATCTTTTCGTTCAGCCTCTACGTGCTGATCCTCAACGCCGGCGCGCGGCTCTCCTTCGAGACCGACTCCCTCGTGATCGGCAAGTTCCAGGACGTCAGCTCCATTCCGTACTTCACCATCGCCAACAGTTTCATCATCTACCTGATGGAATTCATCATCGCGATCGCGGCGGTGGTGATGCCGATGGCGACCCGCCTCAAGACCCAGGGCCGCACCGCGGAGCTGCGCGAGATCTATCTCAAGTGGTCCAAGATCGCGCTCTCGCTCACCATGATGGCGGGCTTCTTCCTCATCGTGCTGGGCCCGCGCTTCATCGCGTGGTGGATCGATCCCAGCTTCGAGCGGCCCGCCGGCCAGGTGCTCCAGATCCTGATGGTGTCGTATCTGGTCTTCATGCCGATCCGCGGAGTCGCGCTCCCGATCCTGATGGGTCTTCACAAGCCGGGCCTCCCCACCATCGGGTTCCTGGCGGCGGGGCTCGTCAACCTCGGACTCTCCATCGCGCTGGCCGGGCCGCTGGGACTCGCCGGGGTGGCCATCGGGACCGCCGTGCCCAACGTCCTCTTCGCGGGACTGATTCTCTGGCAGGCGTGCCGCGAGCTCGAGACCCCGGTGAGCGCTTACCTGCGTTACGTCCTCCCCCGCGCCACGGTGGGCGCGGTGCCGGTCATCGGCCTCCTGCTCTGGTTCAAGACCGCGCTCGACGTGCGCACCCTTCCGGGGCTCGCCGGCGCGGGCGTGGCGATGCTCGTCGTCTTCGGCCTGGTGTGGGTGCTCTTCGTGTATCGCAACGACCCCTACGTGGACCTGCGGGGGCGCTTGATCGCCCTGCGCGCGGGAGGGCGGGGATGACGGCCTGGGGCATCGGGCTCTTGGTCGCGGCGCTCGCCGCCGCGGCTGCCGAGCTGTCCTGCCGGCTCTGGATTCGGCGGCGCGCCGGATATCACGTGTGGCTTCCCGGCCTGCGGCTCGAGATTCACCAGGACCCGAGGGTCTTCCGGCAGGTCGAGCCCCGCGTGCGCTTCGAGGTCAACGCCGACGGCGAACGGGGCGGCGACCCGGGGGAGGATCCCGGCCTTTATCGAGTGCTGGTCGCGGGCGGCTCGTCGGCCGAGTGCCTGGCGCTGGACCAGCCGACGAGCTGGCCCGGCGCGCTGGAGCGGTTGCTGTCGTCTCCAACCGGCCTCGCGACGCTCGGCGCCCGGCGGGTGCACGTGGGCAACATCGGGAGGTCCGGGATCGGCTCGCGACAGCTCGACCTGATTCTGGAGCACGTGCTCCCGCGCTACCGGCACCTCGATGCCGTCGTGATCATGGTCGGCGCGAGCGACATCCTGCGCTGGCTGGAGGAAGGCGCGCCGCTCTCGCTCGGCCCCGCCCCGGAAGTGGAGGACGTGTTCTCGTCGCACCCCCGCCAGGAGTTCGGCTGGACGCCGCGGGGGAGCGCCCTCTGGGAGCTGGCGCGCCGGCTCCGCCGCCGGTGGCTGCGGCCGGTGGAGGTGCGCGAGCAGGCGGGCGCGTGGATGATCGACGCCCGCCGGATGCGGGCGGAAGCCCGGGAGACGCGCGACACCGCGCCCGACCCCTCGCTCCTCCTCGACACCTTCGACCATCACTTCCGCGGTCTTCTGCGGCGCGCGCAGGTCTACGCCGGCCGGGTGCTGGTCGCGCGGCAGCCGTGGTTCGACCGCGATCCCACGCCGGAGGAATCCGCGCTCTTCTGGCACGGCGGAGTGGGCAAGGCGTGGAAGCAGACGCTCACCGTCTTCTATTCGCAGGACGTGCTCGACCACCTGATGGGACTCCTCGACGCGCGCGCCGCCGCGATCGCGGACCAGCTCGGGATCCAGCACCTCGACCTCCGGCCCATCCTGACGCCGGGGCTGGAGCATTACTTCGACGCGTTCCACTACACGCCCCAGGGCGCCGGCGTCGTGGCCCGGGCCGTCGCGGCGGCCCTGCTCGGACCCTGGCCCGCGCGCCGGCGGAACCCGCGTGTCGCCTCGCCCCCGCGCCCGGCCCCGGCCACCGCGACCGCCCAGCGCGGGTGAGGGCGCGACCGGTGCGCGTCCTCCACGTGGTGGCCCCGGGGGAAGTCGGCGGGCTGGAGCGCGTGGTGCGGCTGCTTTCAGAAGGGCAGGCCCAGGCCGGCGAAGAAGTGCATCTCGCCGCGGTGGTGCCGGACCGCGGTCCCTGGGAGCACCTGCTCGATGCCGTGGCCGCGCCGGAGGTGGCGCGCCACCCGATTGCCGTGCCCGCGCGCGGCTACCGGCGGGAACGGGCCGCGCTGGACCGGCTCTGCCGCTCCCTCCGGCCCGACGTCGTGCACACCCACGGATTCCGGCCCGACGTCGTGGACGGCGGCGTGCCCCGGGCGCTGGGCGTGGCGACGGTCACCACCGTGCACGGCTTCACGGGAGGCGGATGGAGAGTGCGCCTCTACGAGCGCCTCCAGCGTCGCGCGCACCGCTCCTTCGACGCGGTGGCCGCGGTCTCCCGTCCCCTCGGCCGCCGCCTCGCCAGCGCCGGCGTGGAGGAGGCGCGGCTCCACGTGATTCCCAACGCCTGGCGGGCGAGCGACGCCCCCCTCGAGCGCGCCGCGGCCCGCCGGGTGCTCGGGCTCCCGGAGGACCAGACCGTCATCGGCTGGGTGGGGCGGGTGAGCGTGGAGAAGGGACTCGACGTGTTGCTCGACGCGCTGGCGCGGCTCGCGGACCTTCCGCTTTCGGTCGTGGTCCTGGGCGACGGACCGGAGCGCGGACGCCTGGCCCGTCGCGCGGAGCGCGGCGGGCTCCGCGTGTTCTGGCGCGGAGTGGTGTCGAACGCCGACCGCTTCTTCCCCGCCTTCGACCTGTTCGTCCAGTCGTCGCGCACCGAAGGGACGCCGATCGCCCTCTTCGAGGCCATGGCCGCCGCCCTGCCCATCGTCGCGACCGCGGTGGGCGGAGTGCCGGACGTGGTGTCCGCCCCGGAGGCGCTCCTGGTGCCGCCGGAGGACCCGGCGCGCCTCGCGGCGGCCATTCGCTCCACCATCGAGCGCCGGGACTTGAGCGCCGCCCGGGGAGTGGCGGCGCGGCGCCGGCTGTGCGCGGAGTTCGACGTCGAGCGCTGGGTGGAGCGTTACCGCCTGATGTACCTCGCCGCCCGCCGGAGCGTCGCGTGATCCTGGCCTGGGCGGCGCTCGGCGTCCTGGTCTACGCCTACGCCGGCTACCCGCTGCTGCTGCTCGTCGCGGGCGCGGCGCGGCGCCGGAAGAAGGCCCCGGAGTGGCGGGGCGAGTGGCCCGAGCTCACCATCGTGGTCCCCGTCCACAACGAAGCGGTAGCGATCGGCGCCACGTTGGAAGCCCTCCTCGCCACCGATTATCCCGCGGACCGGCGCCGGATCCTCGTCGTGTCCGACGCCTCGACCGACGGCACCGACGTGATCGTCTCGGAGTACGCGGGGCGCGGGGTGCGGCTCCTGCGCCTCCCGGAGCGGGGCGGCAAGACCGCGGCCGAGAACGCCGCCCGGGGTCAGCTCGCGGGCGACATCGTCGTCAACACCGACGCCTCGGTGCGGGTGCACCCCGCCGCGATCAAGCCGCTGGTCCGCGCCCTCGCCGATCCTTCGGTGGGCGTGGCGTCGGGGCGGGACGTGAGCGTGGCGCCCGGCACCACGCTCGCGAACGCGGGGGAGTCCGCCTACGTCGGATACGAGATGTGGGTGCGGGATCTGGAGACGCAGGTGTCGGGAATCGTGGGCGCGTCGGGGTGCCTCTACGCCATCCGCGGAGATCTCTACCGGGAGCCGGTGCCCCCCGCGCTTTCCCGCGACTTCGCCGCGGCGCTGGTGGCGCGGGAGCGCGGCCTGCGGGCGGTGTCGGTCCCGGAGGCGGTGTGTTTCGTGCCCCGGGGCGCCTCGCTCCGCCAGGAGTACCGCCGCAAGGTGCGCACCATGGCCCGTGGCCTCGCCACCCTGGGTGCGAAGCGCCACCTTCTCGATCCCACGCGCCACGGCGCCTTCGCGTGGATGCTCGCGAGTCACAAGCTCATCCGCTGGCTGGTGCCCTGGAGCGCGGTTCTCTTCGTGGTCGCCCTCGCAGCGGCGGCCCCCGATCATCCGCTGGCCCGGCTCGGTCTCGCGGCCGCGGGCGCCGGCGGTCTCCTAGCGCTCTTGGGGTGGCTGTGGCCCGAGGGCCGTCCCCTGCCGCGGCTCGTGGCCCTGGCGGCTTTCGGCGCGGGCGGGATGGTGGCCGGACTGCACGCCTGGCTGCGCGCGCTCGCCGGGCGCCGGACCCCGGTGTGGGAGCCGACGCGGCGCGGGCCGATGTCAGTTGCCTAGGATTACCAGCCGGATTCGCCGCGCAGCATCACCGGGACGGTGCGCAGCATGATCTTCAGATCCTCGAGCGCCGACTGGCGGGCGATGTACTCGAGATCGCAGGCGAGCTTCTTTCGCACGTCCTCGGTGGAGCGGTCGTAGGTCAGGTTCACCTGGGCCCAGCCGGTGATGCCCGGGCGGACCCGGTGCCGGCGCGGATAGGCGCCGATGTGCCGGTTCAACCGGAGCACGATCTCCGGCTGCTCCGGGCGCGGTCCCACCACGTTCATGTCACCCGTCAGCACGTTGAAGAGCTGGGGCAGCTCGTCCAGGCGCAGCTTGCGCAGCACCCGGCCCACCGTCGTGACGCGGGGGTCGTCGGGCGAAGCCCAGACCTGCGCCGCGCCGGAGTCCTGGCGCATGGTGCGGAACTTGTACATGGTGAACGGGGCTCCCCCGTAGTCCAGGTGCCGCCGGCCGTTGCCGCCGGGGGCGACCGGCGTGCGCCGGTCCCGCCCGATCCGCGTCTGCCGGAAGAGCACCGGCCCGCGCGACGTGAGACGGATCAGCACCGCGATCACCACCATCAACGGCAGCGTCAGCGCGATCCCCACCAGCGCGGCGGCGATGTTCAGCGCCCGCCGGCCGCGTCCCTCGGGAGACGGCTCCCACGGTTCCCACGGCTCCCAGCGCACCGGGCGCCGGTATCGTGGGGAGGAACGTCGCGGCGCGGAGCGCCGATCGAGCAATGCGGGTGCGACCATGCCCGGATGTATTCGCAAGCCTCGTGCAGCGGGGCCACGGCCCGTGCCGGCTACGTAGGTGGCGCGCTGACAAGGGGTTGCGGTGGGTCGTGCGAAAGTGCGGATGCTCTGCGACATGGAAAGCGGGCGGCGTTTGTCGTCGCCCCGCGACACGGGCGGTCAGGCCTGGCGAGCGCGCTCCAAGTCGAGCGTGAAGTGGAACCGCGTGCCCCAGGTGGGACGGCTCTCGACCAGGAGCGTGGAGTTCATCGCCTGGACCAGTTTCCGGCAGATGGCGAGGCCGAGCCCCGAGCCGGAGAAGAACTGACGGCCGGTGCCCTGGGCGTCGCGGAACGGCTGGTAAATGTGACGCAGACCGGCGGGCGGGATGCCGGGGCCGGTGTCGCGCACCGCGAACTCCACCCGGTCGGGATTCCCGGTCGTCTCCCGCGCGGAGATCTCGACGAAGCCCTTCTCCGTGAACTTGAGGGCGTTGGTGGTCAGGTTGAGCAGGGTGCGGGAAAGCGCGCGCGGGTGGCCCAGCCGGAGATCGTTGGCCGGGGGCGCGAGGCGCAGCGTGAGTTTCTTTTCCTTCGCGATGGGGCGCACCATGTCCCGCACCGCGCGGAGCACCTCGGACACCGAGAACTCGGTCGGCCACGGATCGACCAGCCGGTCGCCGCCACGTGCCAGCTCCACCACGTCGCTCGCGGACGCGCAGAGCCGGAGCGCGGCGCTGTAAATCAACCCCAGCTGCTGGCGCTGGGCGTCGGTGACCGGCCCGCCCTGGCCGCTTTGCAGCGATTCGGCGAGCACCAGAATGGACGAGAGGGGAGAGCGCAGGTCGTGCGCCATCTCGATCACGAGATCGAGTCCGCGCGGGCTGGCGAGCTGCTCCGCCAGCTCGGGCTCTTCCGCGATGACGCGGAACGGGGCGGTGGCTCTCACGACACCGCCTCCGCCCGCTGACTCTGCCCGCCCGGCTCCTCGGCGCTCGCCGCCGCGCGAGACTCCTCTTCCCGCTCCACCACCCAGCCGGCCCGCGGGTTCCGGTGCAGGCCGTGCCGCTCCATCAGCCGGTACAGCGTCGTGCGATCCACCCCGGCGATCCGCGCGGCCTTCGACATGTTTCCGCCGGCGCGGTTCACGAGCCAGGTGAGATACTGAGTCTCGAACTGCGCGACCACGCGATCGCGGGCCACGTGATAGCTCTCTTCCAGCAGGGTGGAGATCAGGGACGCGGGGTTCGCGTCGCCCGGGGTCTTTCCCGGCTCGTCGTGCAGGGGCAGATCCTCGGCCCGGATCGCGGCGCCCGGCTCGACCAGCACCGCGACGTGCTCGATCACGTTCTGCAGCTCGCGGACGTTGCCGCGCCAGGCGTGCGCGCCCAGCGCGCGCAGCGCGGACTCGGTGATCTCGGGGCGGGGCGAGCCCGCTTCCCGGTGCCGCTTCCAGAAGGTCGCGAGAAAGTGATCGGCGAGGAGCGGGATGTCTTCCGGCCGCTCCCGGAGCGGGGGCAGGTGAATGGGCACCACCCGCAGCCGGTAGTAGAGATCCTCGCGGAGCTCACCCGCCTTGGTCGCGACTTCGGGGTCGCCGTTGGTGGCCGCGATGAAGCGCACGTTGACCACGGCGTCGGTAGTTTCGCTCCCCACCCGCCGCACCACGCCGTCCTGGATCACGCGGAGCAGCTTGGCCTGGATGGATTTCGGCATCTCGATCAGCTCGTCCAGGAGCAGTGTGCCCCCGTTCGCCGTCTCGAGAAGCCCGGGTTTGTCGCGCACCGCGCCGGTGAACGCGCCCTTCCGGTGCCCGAACATCTCGGACTCGAGCAGGGCTTCCGGCAGCGCGGCGCAGTTGATCGCCACGAAGGGACGGCTGGAGCGGCGGCTGTGGCCGTGGATGAACTGCGCCACCTGCTCCTTCCCGCTCCCGCTCTCCCCGGTGAGGAAGACCGACGCGTCGGTGGGCGCCACCCGGCGCGCCAGCTCGATCGCCCGGCGAAAGGCCGTCGAGGTGCCGAGCAGGGTCGGGCCGCCGCCAGCGGCCGGCGCCTGCATCTTCTGCTGGTCGGCGGACTCGCTGGCCACGAGGACGGTGTGCGCCGCCCGGCCGATCAGCACCTGGAGGTGTGCCGCGGAAAACGGCTTGGGCAGGTAGTCCCAGGCGCCCTGACGCAGGGCCTCGATGCTGGTGTCGATGGTCGGATTTCCGGTCATCACCACCACCAGCGTTCCCGGATGGGTCGCGAGGGCGGTACGGAGCAGGGTCATCCCGTCCACCTGCGACATGAACAGGTCGACGAGCACGATGTCGAACGAACGCCGCTTCAGCGTCTCCAGCGCCTCCTGACCGCGGCCGCAGACCGTGACGTCGTAGCCCTCGAGGCGCAGCACGTTGGCGCAGCTCTCGCGGAGGGTGTGCTCGTCGTCGGCGACCAGGATCCGGATGCTGGCGCGGGCCTCGGGGCTGATCGGCACCAGAGCCGCCGCGTCGCGGCCGGGGGTCGAGGTGGCGGAGGGGCCCGACTTGTTCGCGCCGGACGGCGTGGTGGGAATCGGCAGTGCGCTCACAGTTCGCTCCCTGAAGTCCGTGGTTCGCCAAAGTCTCGCGTTCTTCCGGGGCCACGCTTACGCACGGATCGGGCCATCTTGTCGCGACCTTGCAGCAGGCGAAAACTGGCCTCGATTGCACCAAGGTGCACGCTTTCCGTCCGGAAGCGTGCACCGATTCGCGGCATCGCGTTCCCTGATGCCGCGCGCGCGTTGCACAAACCGTATCCCGCCGCGCGGTATCGGACTTGCCACTGAATCCCGCGCCGATGCCATCAGGCAAGCCCACACTTCCCGTTCCGTCCGCGCACTCGCGGGCGCTGGACCGCGGCGTACGCGCGCCGCGCCCGCCGCGCGTTCCGGACGCGGACGAGGGGACCGATTGGCGCCGGGTGCTGGGCGCCTTGCTCCGCTACAAGACGCTGGTCATCGGCGTCACGCTCGCGGCCACGCTCGCGGGGGTGGTCGCCTCCCGGTTCGTGCATCCGCAGTACGTCGCGCAGGCCACCGTCTGGATCGATCAGGAGGACCGGCGCGGCGGGCCCGATCGCGGGCCGATCCGTCCCGATCAGGCGTTCGACGCCGAGGCCTGGGTCGATCTGTTGCGGTCCTACGCGGTGCTGGACAGCGTCGCCCGCGACCTCCGGCTCTATCTGGCGTTCCGGAATCCGGTGGATTCGACCGCCGGGCGCGGGTTCGCCCTCGGGGATCATTTCCGCCCCGGCACCTACGACCTGAAGGTCGCGCCCGCGGGAAGCACTTTCGTGCTGAGCACCGCGGCGGGCACCGAGGTCCAGCACGGCGCCGTGGGCGATTCGATCGGCCTTCCGGTGGGGTTCCGCTGGGCCCCGGCCCCCGGCACCCTGGGCGCGAACCGTACCATTCGCTTCGCCGTCACCGCCCCCCGGGACGCCGCGCAGCGACTGGGAGACGCGCTCGACGCCCACATCGACGAGGAAGGAAACTTCCTCCGCCTGGAGCTCGAGGGCCCGAACCCGGCCCTGCTCGCGGCGACGCTCAACGCCATCGCCGCGCGCTACGTCACCGTCGCCGCCGACCTCCAGCGGCAGAAGCTCACCGAGCGCACCAAGATCCTGGGCCAGCAGCTGACCTACTCCCAGCAGGGTCTGCGGCAGGCCGAGACCGCGCTCCAGTCCTTCCGGGAACGCACCATCACCCTGCCCGCCGACCGTCCTTCGGCCCGTCTCGCGGCGCCGGGGGACACCAGCAAGGGCTCGGCGATCGAGGATCCGGTCTTCGCCAATTTCTTCGACATGCAGATGGAACGGGACGCCGCGCGGCGGGACCGCGACGCGATCGCGAGCGCGCTCCAGGCGGCGGGAGACTCCGGCGTGTCGGTGACCGCGCTCGCGGGCATCGGCGCGGTGCAGCGCTACGGGCCCCTGGCGGACGCCATCAAGGAATGGACGGCGCGGACCGACAGCCTGCGGGTCCTGCGCCGCCGCTATTCGGACGCCTATCCGCCGGTCGCCCAGCTCGAGGCCGTGATCTCCGGCCTCGAGCGTCAGACCATTCCCCAGTTCGCGCGGCTCCTGGTGGGCGAGCTGGACTCGCACCAGAAGGATCTCGACCAGCGGGTGGCCGGCGTGGCCCGGGGACTGCGGGACATTCCGGCGCGCACCATCGAGGAAGCGCGGCTGCGGCGGGATTACGCGTCGAGCGAGAACCTCTACACCAACCTGGAACAGCGCTACGAGGAAGCCCAGCTCGCCGAGGCCAGCACCGTGCCCGACGTGCGGATCCTCGACCCGGCGGTGGTGCCCGAGCGTCCGACCAAGAACACGGCGCCCCGGCTGATTTTCCTCGCGCTCCTGGGAGGCCTGGGGGTCGGGGTGTGCGGCGCGGTGCTGCTCGATCGGGTGGACTCGAAGATTCGCTATCCGATGCAGGTCTCCCGGGACATGGGCCTCACCATCCTGGGCAGCGTGCCCCACCTGAAGCTCGCGCGCCGGGACTCGCTGCTCCTGCCCGACGAGGCGCCGGCGTTCCTCGAGGCGCTCCGCGGCATCCGGATGAACATCGAGTACGCGCTGGGCGAGAGCGGCCCAATGACCTTCGCGCTCACCAGCCCCGGCAGCGGCGACGGGAAGTCGCTGATCTCGGCGAACCTGGCGTGCACCTTCGCCGAGGGGAGCCACCGCACGCTCCTGATCGACGGGGACATCCGGCGGGGCGCGCTCCACCGGCGGTGCGGCGCGCAGCGGCGCCCCGGCCTCTCGGACCTCCTGCGCGGCGACGTCACGCTGGAACGCGTCATTCAGCGGACCCAGTACGGGCGGCTCGACATCCTGCCCTGCGGCACCCGGACCCACGACGCGCCGGAGCTGCTCGCCGGGGCGGCGATGTCGCGGCTCCTGGCCCAGCTCCGCGCCGGCTATGACGTGATCCTGTGCGACAGCCCGCCCCTTACCGCGGGCATCGATCCCTTCATGCTCGGCACCGCGACCGGCAACCTGGTGGTGGTCCTGCGCACCGGGGTGAGCCATCGCGAGGTGACCGAAGCGAAGCTGGAAGTGATCGAGCGGATGCCGATCCGGCTGCTGGGCGCCGTGTTGAACGACGTGCCGGAAGGCGCGGCCTACGGATACTACTCGTACTACCTGCCGGGATACGAAGCCGAAGACGAGAAGGACCCCCGGGCGATCGCCCCCGGGCCCGCCGCGGTCAGCTGACCGGCGCTCCCTCGTAGCGCCGAATCCACCCCGCACCCTCCTCCGGCCGTCCGGTCCGGACCGCCGTCGCCGCGCGCACCACCAGCTCCAGGGGCTCGAGGGGCGCGTAGCCCAGGTTCGCGACCGCCTCGTAACCGGCGCGGAGCGAGAGGAGCTTGGCCGCGCCGCCGCCCTGCGCCGGACCCGTGGTCAGGCGCTCCGCCATCTTCACGGCGCCCCGGGCGTCCGTCGCGGGAGCGATCACCGCGAACTCGCTGGGACCGAGCCGGCCGATGACGTCCGACACCCGCCCCTGCGCGCGGAGGGTCCGCACCCAGTCGGCCACGGCCGACTCGGCGTCCTCGGCGGAGGCCTGGGGATCGGGCTGGACCGCGAGCACCAGGCAGGCGATCGCCCCGTGTTGCCGGTATGCCTGCGCGCTGATCTCGCGGGCCCGGCGGGCGAGGCCGCGCCGGTTGTAGAGCCCGGTTTCCGAGTCCAGCAGGCCGTCCAGCCACACCTGCTCCAGCTCCCGTTTGGCGCGCGCGAAGGCTTCGACCCGGAGCAGGCTCTCCTCCGGATCGGCGCCGAGTCCCACGGTGTCCCAGGCGCCGGCGCGCAGCGCCGCGAGCCGCTGCTCCCGGGTGAGGACGTCGGCGCTGGTGATGATGATGGGCGTCGCCGCGCCGATGCGCGGATCGAGCCGCAGCTCCCGGCAGGTCTCGAGAGTCCCCATGTCGGGAAGCGTGGCGTCGAGCGCGATCAGATCCGGGAGCGCGTGATGCGCCCGGATCAGCGTCTGGGCCCCGGACTCGGCGCGCAGAATGGCGTAGCCCCGCGTCTCCAGGATCCGGGTGAACGGCCCGGTCCGGTCGTCGGGGGCGCTCGCCACGAGGACGAGCGGTGGCCCGTCCGGCGGTGTGCGGTCCATGCGTCCCTCCCGTCCTAGGGGGCGCGTCGTGCGCCCGACCAATCCACTCGCAAGGTTGGGGCCGCCGCCGCTCGGTTTTCCGCTCCGGCCCGGCCACGATTGGTGCAGGCGCGCAACGGGTTCCACCGGCGCCCAGGGGGAGCGCTCCGATGTTCCCCTCGGGCTAACGCGTTGGCGGGGCGCACGATCCTCGCGGCGCGCGAGGGCCCCGGCGCGCCGGGCCCCAAAGTTGAAGAGGAGAAACGTGGCATGAAGAGACGGGGAGCCGGCGATGCAGTGTACGGATTGCGAGGCCCGTTCCGGTGCCTTCTCGGTGTCTGACGGCGAGGGGACCGGGCGCGACACGGCGAGTCGCTGCTCGCGCTGCGGCGCTCCGATCGCGGCGGACTTACACGATGCCCTGGCGAAGTTCGGCCTGGACGCGGACGGCGCTCCTCTGCTCGAGGACCGCGGTCGCCACGACTGAGGATTGATACCATGTGTGGAATCGTCGGATACACGGGTCGTCGCGACGCAACACCGATCCTCCTGGGCGGTCTCTCACGCCTCGAGTACCGCGGGTACGACTCGGTGGGCGTGGCGCTGCACGGGGACGACACCCTGCTGGTGCGAAAGCTCGCGGGGCGGGTGGATCGCCTGACCGAGCTCGTCGCCGACCAATGGCTCCCCGGCACCTCGGGCGTCGGGCACACCCGCTGGGCCACCCACGGCGCGCCCACCGACGTGAACGCGCACCCGCATTCGGACTGCGACGGCCGCATCGCGGTGGTGCACAACGGCATCATCGAGAACGCGGACGCGTTGCGCACCTGCCTGGAGCAATCGGGGCACCGGTTCAAGACCGACACCGACACCGAGGTCCTCGCACACCTGATCGAATCGGCCGCCGGTGAGGAGCTCGAAGAGCGCGTCATCGCCGCGCTGGGACGGGTGCAGGGTACCTACGGCATCGCGGTGATCGACGCCGGGGTGCCGGGGAAGATCGTCGCCGCGCGCCGCGGCTCGCCGGTGTTGATCGGCGTCGGCGACGGCGAGTACTTCGTCGCCTCGGACGCGAGCGCCGTGCTGGAGCACACCCGCGAGGTGGTCTACCTCGTGGACGGCGACGTGGCCGTGATCACGCCCGAGGGCTACCGCGTGGTGGACCGCCAGTCCCGCGATCAGACCCGGCCCGTGAGCTCGCTGGAATGGGACGACGAGGACGTCGCCCTGGGCGAGTACCGGCACTTCATGATCAAGGAGATCTGCGAGCAGCCGCAGACGGTGCGGAACACTCTCCGCGGCCGCCTGGTGCAGGCCGAGGGCACCGCCCGCCTGAACGGGCTCAACCTCACCGCCGACGAAGTCTCGGCCATCCGCCGCATCGTGATAGTGGCGTGCGGTACCTCCTGGCACGCCGGCCTGGTGGGGCGGCAGTACATCGAGGAGCTCTCCGGCATTCCGGTGGAAGTCGAATACGCCTCCGAGGTCCGGCACCGCCGGCCCCTCCAGGTGCCGGGCACGGTCACCATCGCGATCTCCCAGTCCGGCGAGACCGCCGACACGCTCGAAGCCATGCGCGCCGCCCGGGCCGCGGGCTCGCGGGTGCTGGGGATCGTCAACGTCGTGGGGAGCACCATCGGCCGCGAGGCCGACGGCGGGATCTACCTCCACGCCGGGCCCGAGATCGGCGTCGCCTCCACCAAGGCGTTCACGTCACAGCTCGTCGCCCTCCTCCTCTTCGCGCTCTACCTCGGCCGCCGGCGCGGGCTGGCGCGGGAAGCCGGCCGCAAGCTCGCGGAGCAGCTGGCCGGGCTGCCCGATCTCGTGGCCCGCACCCTGGAAATGGAAGACGAGGTCCGCGCCCTCGCCGCCGAGTTCGCCGAAGCGCCGAACGCCCTGTATCTGGGCCGCGGACTGCACTTCCCCGTGGCGCTGGAGGGCGCGCTCAAGCTCAAGGAGATCAGCTACGTCCACGCGGAAGGGTATCCGGCCGCGGAGATGAAACACGGGCCCATCGCCCTCATCGACGCCTCGATGCCGGTGGTGTTCCTCGCGCCCCGGGACCGGGTGTACCCCAAGGTGATTTCCAACATCGAAGAGGTGAAAGCCCGGGGCGGCCGCATCATCGCGGTCACCAGCGAGGGCAACGGCGATCTCTCGCGGCTCGTGGCCCATCAGCTCCGGATTCCCGACTGCTCGCCGCTGCTGGCGCCGGTGCTTTCCGTGATCCCGCTCCAGCTCTTCGCGTACCACGTCGCGGTCCTGCGCGGGTGCGACGTGGACCGCCCGCGCAATCTCGCGAAGAGCGTCACCGTGGAGTGACCATGCGTCTCGCCATCGCGTTACTGGGTCTGGGCGCCGTGCTGGCGCTCCGTCCCGCGGCCGCTCAGACCGGCGACATCCGGCCCGGCGACCGCATTCTCCTGCAGGTGGACGGCGAGAAGGATCTTTCCGACACCTTCACCGTCGAAGCCGGCCCCGCGGTCACCCTGCCCGCGATCGGCCAGGTGTCGCTCGCCGGGGTGGCCGCGCGGGACCTGGCGTCCTACTTCACCCGGGAGCTGGGGCGCTACCTCAAGGACCCCGTGGTCCACGCCCAGGTGCTGGTGCGGGTGGGGATTCTGGGTGAAGTGATGCACCCGGGTTTTTACGGCGTGCCGAGGGACGCCCTGCTCTCCGACGCCCTGATGGCCGCGGGCGGTCCCACCCGCGACGCGAAAATGACCTCGCTCAAGGTGACCCGCGGTGGCACCGTCCTCCTGGGGGCCGACACCCTCCAGCGCGCGCTCGCGCACGGGGGAACGCTCGCCGACCTGGGCCTGCATTCCGGCGACGAGGTGCTGGTACCGCACAACGGCGACGCGGAGCGGACCTTCCGGATCATCGGCGTGCTGATCACGGTGCCGGCCACGATCTTCGCGCTCTCCCGGGTTTTCTAGCCCGATCGTTCCCGGCTGGTGCGAAGGCGCGGCGGGCGTTGCCCGAATCCGCCGCGATCCGCTGCGGCAGCCGCGCGACGAAGTTCATCCCTGACCACGAACCGGTCCCGCTCCGGGCGTCTTCCCGATTGGCACCGGCCTTGCCTCCCTCGAGCCCGCGTGAGTCGCCAGTGGCTCACCCAGCTCTTCCGAGGGAGGCGAATGCTATGAGCAAACGGATATCCATCACGCGGCTGGTCGCGTCCGGCATCGCCGCCGGCGCGCTCCTCGCCGTCGCGTGCGACCGCCAGCCCGTGGTCGCACCCGCCAAGCCGAGTTTCTGGGGCGGCGGCGGCGGATCGGGCTGCACCGCGATGAAGTTCACGGGTGGCGGCCGCATCGACCCCGACGAGTCCAACACGCTCTCCGGGAAGATGACCTTCGGCTTCAACCTGTTCGTGGACGATCAGTGCAACGTGACCAAGGGACAGTTCGAAGTGGTGCATCATCCGTCGCAGAGCCGCTATCACAGCGTGTCCTTCCAGAGCGTCTCGACGTTCACCGAGACCAACGACCAGGGCCAGACCGGCCAGTGCTTCGATCTCTTCCTGACCATGCGCGCCGCGCACGGACCGGGCGACTTCGATCACGAACACCCGGTCGAGATCCAGGCCTGCGACTTCGGCGAGCCGGGCTCGAGCCCGGGCACCGGTCCCGATACCTGGTGGTTCGCCACGACCGACGGCTCCACCGGCGGCGGCCACGGCGACACCGGCAACACGCCGCTCACCGGCGGCAACATCCAGGCCCACTAGGCCACCGGAAAGGATAGAGCGATGAAACTCTCCAGCATTTTCTCGACCGGACCCGTCGCGATCGGCGCGTCGCTCCTCGGCCTCGCGGCCCTGGCGGCGGCCCCCGGCGCGGCGCAGTCGGTGAGCGGCCGGGCCTACGGCGCCTACGTCAAGACGCTGCTCGTGTCCCAGCCGCAGTCTCCGTTGTCGGTTCTGCCCGCGATCAGCTCGCCCGACGGCGAGCTCGCGACCGCCAACGCCGACGTGCTGAGCGTGCCCGACGCGCTCTCGTCGGACTTCGTCAACACCTCCACCTCGGGCGCGATCTCAGACGCCGAAGCGGGCGCGCAGAGCACCGCCTCGGTGGCGGACGTGAGCATCCTGGACGGGTTGATCACCGCCAAGGAGCTGATCGCCAACGTCACCAGCAGCCGCAGCGGGAGCGGCGCCGTCTCCTCCGCCAACGGGTCGAGCTTCGAGGACCTGACGGTCGCCGGCGTGCAGCTCACCGTCGGTGACGGCACCATCGCGCCCAACACCCGGATGTCGTTGCCGGGAGTGGGGTATGTCGTGCTCAACGAGGAGCGCCGCACCGGTGACGATGTGACCTCGACCGGGATCGTGGTGAACCTGATTCACGTGGTGCTCACCGACCCGCTCACCGGCGCCAGGACCGGCGACATCATCGTGGGGTCGGCGTCGAGCTCGGCCACGTTCTAGCCGCACCACTTTCGGGGAGGGGCTCCGCGGAGCCCCGGCCGCCCGCGTCCTCGAGCATATCTCGGGGCCGGGCGGCGCCCCTTTTTCAGGGCTTCGGCGCTTGGGTTCCAGCCAACTCCTTGCGGGGCAAGCCGATTTGGCGCACCATTTTAGTGCACAAGGTTTGAGGCTGGAGCATCGATTATGGGCGGTCGGTATGGAAGGATTTCTCGACCGGCGTGCCAACTCGTGACGAGCCAAAGACTACGCTCGCGAGGGGGCGACGCGACAGGTGGCACCCGGTTTGCGTGTTGCGGCGGTACGACATCGCCGCCGTTCACCCTCACGCCACGTCGCCCTGGAGCCGACTCATGACACCGAAAGACCGACCCGCGCCGACCACGCCGCAAGGAACCTCGGGCGATACGGCGGCGCTACTGCGCGAGCTGGTCGCCCACCTGCGACAGAACCGCACCCAGCTGCGCGAGGAATGGGCCCGCCGGATCACCCGGGCGCAGCTGCTCACCGCGATGACCGAGGAGGAAATCTTCGCGGAGGCGACGTCGGTTTACGACAACTACGTCGAAGCGCTGGAGACCGGCACCTTCGAGGCCCTGCAGGCGTACGCGCGCAACCTGTCGGAGCGCATCATTCCGCGAGGGGTCGAAACCCACGAAGTGGTCGGGATCGTGCTGCTGCTGCGCGACGTGCTGGCCCGCTCCCTGTTCGGCAAGTACCACGAGGACTTCGAGAAGCTGAACCGCATTCTCGATGCCTACGAGCCCGCGGCGAACCGGATCGCGAACACGGTGGCCGTGGGCTTCGTGCAGGAGCGCGAGCGCATCATCCGCCAGCAACAGGAAGCGATCCGGGAGCTGTCCACGCCGGTGCTGCAGGTGCGTGAGCGGCTCCTCATTCTGCCCATCATCGGCGTGATCGATCCCCAGCGCGCGCGGCAGCTCACCGAGCAGCTGCTGCAGGCGATCCGCACCAACCGCGCCAAGGTGGTCGTGATCGACATCACCGGTGTGGCGGCGATGGACGCCAACGTCGCCAACAACCTGGTGCAGACCGTCGAGGCGGCGCGGCTCCTCGGCGCCACGGTGATCGTGACCGGCCTCTCCCCCGAAATCGCACAGACCCTGGTCACCATCGGCGTAGATCTCTCCGAAATGGCCACCGTGGGCGACCTGCAGGGCGGCATCGAAGAGGCGGAGCGGCTGGTCGGCTACAAGGTGGTGCCGATCGCGGAAACACCGAAGCAGATCTGACGACCGAAGGGAGCGCCTGTGGAAGTCCCGATTCTGAAGCAAGGGCACTACCTCATCGCGTCGATTCAGTCCGCCCTCACCGACGCCGACCTGTCCCAGCTGCGGGAATCGCTGGTGGAGCGGGTGGGCCGGTTCCGCGCCAAAGGCGTGATCGTGGACGTGACGGCGCTCGACGTGATGGATTCGTTCGCCGTCCGCACCCTGCGCGACCTGGCCCACATGACCCGGCTCCGCGGCGCCGAAACGGTGATCGTCGGCATCCAGCCCGAAGTCGCCTTCGCGATGGTCCAGCTGGGCCTCACCCTCAAGGGCGTGGCGACGGCGCTCGACCTCGAAGAGGGGCTCGCCTTCCTCGATCGGCAGGCTCGTGAGCGCACCGATCATGCATGAGGAGCTGACCCTCCTCACCGTCGCCTCCGATCTCGACGTCGTCAGCGCGCGACAACGGGGCCGGGAACTCGCCGCCCAGTGCGGATTCTCGAGCGGCGATCAGACCGTCATCGCCGCCGCCATCTCCGAAATCGCCCGCAACATCCTCATGTACGCGCGGCGCGGGGAGATCGGCTTCCGGGTGATGCTGGACGGCGACCGCCAGGGCCTGGTCATCGTGGCCCGCGACGCCGGCCCCGGCATCCCCGACGTGCACCGCGCGCTCCAGGACGGCTACTCCACCTCCGGCGGGCTCGGGCTCGGTCTCCCTGGCGCGCGCCGCCTCATGGACGACTTCGAAGTCGAGTCCGCGCCGGGACAGGGCACCACCGTCACCATGACCAAGTGGACCCGGCCGCATGCATGAGCAACCTACGGCCGCGCCGGTGACGCCGGCGCTCGAGTGGGGCGTCGCCGCCCGCACCAATCCCGGCCACGCGGTTTCCGGGGACAGTTACGTGGTCCAGCCCTTCGCGGGCGGCGTCCTCGTGGCCGTGGTGGACGCGCTCGGCCACGGGGAAGAGGCCGCCGCGGCGGCGGCGCGCGCGGTGCAGGCCATCGCGGCCCACGCCGCGGACCCGGTGCTGGCGGTCACCCGGTGGTGCCACGAGAGCCTGGTCGGCACCCGCGGGGCCGTGCTCTCGCTCGCGTCCTTCGCCACCGCGAAGCACGCCATGTCGTGGCTCGGCGTGGGGAACGTGGAAGGGGTCCTGTTGCGCGGGCCCGGCGCCCGGAAAGCGTCGCGGGCGGTCCTCATCAACCGCGGCGGTATCGTGGGCGCCGAGCTCCCGGCCCCGCGCGACGACACCCTGAGTGTGGCGCCGGGGGACACCCTCATCTTCGCGACCGACGGCGTCCGGGGCGGTTTCGCCGACGGCCTGGTGCCGACGGGACCGCCCCAACAGATCGCCGATTCGCTCCTCCAGCGGTTCGCCAAGGGCACGGATGATGCACTGGTCCTGGTTGCGCGATACCTGGGAGGAGGATCTCCGGCCCGATGAGCCGATCCCGCGCCGCACCCCCCGCATCCGTTGCATCGCCGCACTCGGCAGAGCCCGACCGCCGCCCCGCGCTTCGCGTCCTGGCGGTCGGGGCCGAGGGCTCGTCGGGCCCGTGGCATCAGCTGCGCCAGTGGGCGTCCGACGAAGCGGCGGAATTCGAGCTCGCGCCGGACCTGCCGCGCGCGGTGCGCCGGCTCTCGGCGGGAGGGCGCTGGGATTTGGTCTTCGCGGCGCTCTCCGACCGGGCCGAAGAAGAGCTGGCGTGGTGGACCGACGCCTTGCGCGGGGTGGACGGGAGTCCGCGGCTCGTGGCCCTGGTTCCCAAGCCCAGCATGGGCTTGGTGCTGCGCGCGGAGAATCTGGGCGTGCTCGACGTGCTCACCCTGCCGGCGCGTCGCGAGGACGTGGTCCGCTCCCTGCACCGGCTCCGCGCCGTCGCGGCGGAGACGGCAGTCTCGCTCCCCCAGCCCGACGGGGAGACCCTGCGCCAGTACGCGCTGGTGGGGGAGAGTCCCTCGATGCTCGAGGTCTACAAACTGATGGCGCGGGTGGCGCCCAGCACCGCCACGGTGCTGATCCAGGGCGAGTCGGGCACGGGAAAGGAAGTGGTGGCGCGGGCGATTCACTTGAACGGCCCCCGCGCGTCGGGACCGTTCGTCGCGGTGAACTGCGCGGCCATCCCGGAGAACCTGCTCGAAAGCGAGCTCTTCGGGCACGAGAAGGGCGCCTTCACCGGCGCGGTGACCCGCAAGATGGGGCGCTTCGAGCTGGCCGTGGGCGGCACGCTCTTCCTCGACGAAATCGCGGACATGAGTCTCGCCCTGCAAGCCAAAATCCTGCGCGCGGTGCAGGAGCACGAAGTCGAGCGGGTAGGGGGCGGCGAGACCATCCCGGTGGACGTCCGGGTGATCGCCGCCACCAATCGGGACCTGAAGGCGGCGATCGCGCAGTCCCGCTTCCGGGAGGATCTGTACTACCGCCTCGCCGTCGTGACCATACAGTTGCCGCGCCTCACCGAGCGCGGCGACGATCTCCTGCTCCTCACCGCGTTCTTCGTCGGCCACTTCGCCGAGCGCTACGGGAAGCGGATCAACGCGATTTCGGATCGCGCGCTCGAGGCGATGCGGGCGCACCGCTGGGTGGGCAACGTCCGCGAGCTCCGCAACGTGATCGAGCGCGCCGTCATCGTGGCCGGCGATTCCACGCTCCGTCTTGAGCATCTCCCCGAAGAGCTGCGCTCGGAAGAGGTGGCCCTCCCCGGCCGGCCGGTCGGCGGGCTGGCCACCCTCGCCGAATCGGAGGCGCGACACATCGCCCGGGTGCTGGCGCACACCGGGGGGCAGATCGGCGCGGCGGCGGAAATTCTCGGCATCCATCGCAACACCCTGACCCGGAAGATGCGGGAGTACGGCCTGTGAAAGTCGAGCAGGCGCTCCGCCTTCTTCCCGAGCTCGACGCCCTCACGCCGCTGCGCGCTCTGCTGATGGCGACCTCCCGGCCCGACGACCGGGTGGTCTGGGCCCGCGCCGGCGAATACCTGACCGTGGGGAAGCGCGAGGTGACCGCGGCGGAGCTGCGCCGCCAGATGGCGCAGACCTACACCAGGATCACCGAGCACCTCTCCGGCCTCTATGCGGCGTACGTGGAGGCGGTGGAGCGCCTCGAAGCCGGCGCCCCCGGCGCGGCGGTCGCCGCGCTGCTCGCCGCCGCGCACCTCGAGGAACGGGTCGGCCGGCTCTCCGCGGCGGGCCGCTGGGTCGAAGTGGCGCAGCGCCTCGCCGAGGGGCTCCAGGACCGGCGGCCGGAAGTGGACGCGCTCATCGCGGGCGCGCGGATTCACCTCGCCCTCGGCCGGTACGAAGAGGGGGCGCGCTGCTATCAGCGCGCGCTGGTGCTCGCGGAGGCCGAGTTCGATCAGGCGGGCGCCATCCGTGCCTGCCGGGGGCTGGGCGCCGTGGCCACGGAGCGGGGAGAGTGGGCGGGCGCCGAGGCCTGGTACCGCCGGGCGCTCCGCCTCGCCGAGTCGGGAAACGGGCCCGGTCTCGCCGCCGGGATCCACCACGCGCTCGGCGAATTGGCGAGCCGCCGCGGCGACCCCTCCGGCGCCGTGGAGCATCTGCGCCAGGCGCGCGAGGGTTTCGAGCGGGAGGGCGACGCGGCCGGGATGGCGGACGCCCTCAGCACCCAGGGCCGCGTGGATGCCGAGCTGGGACGCGGCGCCGCGGCCGCCGCCGCCTATCGCGAGGCGCTCGCGTGGGCGCGGCGCGACGCCGACGGCCCCGGACGGGAGGTCGCGATCCACCTCCGGCTCGCGGAGCTGCATCTCGAGGGCGGCCGTTTTCTCGAAGCCGAAGAGGAAATTCGCCGCGCCGAGGACGTGGCGATCGCCAGCGATCAGGCCCCGCGGCTCGCGGCCATTTACGCGCTGCTCGGCCGCTCCCGCGGGCTGCAGGGAGACGAGACCGGATTCGTGTTCTTCGAGCAGGCGATCGAGCTGGCGCGGACCCTCGACGGGTCCCAGCTCGCGCTGGCGGAGGTCTACACGGAGTACGGGGCGTTCAAGCAGCGCCTCCACCATCCGGAAGAGGCGCGCGCGTATCTGGAGCGTGCCGGCGAGATCTTCGAAGCGCTGGGGGGGAAAGCCGCGTTGGACCGGGTGCGCGCGGACCTGCACCGCCTGTCGGCGTAAGCGAGGCCGTCAGGCGGCCGAGAAGTCCTCCGACCAGAGCTGCGTGGGCGCGCGGGAGTCGAGAAACCGGCGGGCCCGCTCCCGGGTCTGGTCCGCGATGCAGCGCCACACCGAGGCTCCCTGCGCCACCGCGGCGTTGAGCGCCGCGTCGAGCGCCTGCTCCACCACCAGCTCCGCGTCGTCCGCGTTCACCAGGATGTTGTAGGCGAGCGCGAACGCCGACATCCGGTGCCGGTCCATCAACTGGGCCCGGGCGGTCACATCCCCGTTGAAAGCGCGGGCAAGGAGGACCGCATCAGGGATCGGAGGATAGGGGGTCATGGCAGTGGTGAAGACGCCCCCTCGGCGGGACAGGTAACGGGCATCACCCTTTTGACGGGACCGGGCGCACCCCGAAGATTCCCCAGAATGGAACGGCCTCCCGGTCGATCGCCCGGGAGGCCGCAAATACTGATTTTCCGGGCTCCGGCCCGCCTTCAATCGGCCGGCACGGCCTTCTCCTCCGGCGCCCCGGTCCAGCGTTTCACCGCCGCTCCCACCCAGGACCCGAAGTCGTCCAGGTAGGTGTAGACCACCGGCACCACCACCAGCGTGAGCAGGGTCGAGGTGATGAGTCCGCCGATCACCGCGTCCGCCATCGGGGCCCGGAACTCGGAGCCCGCCCCCAGCGCCAGCGCGGTGGGGAGCATCCCGAAGATCATCGCCAGGGTGGTCATCACGATGGGGCGGAGCCGGAGCTCGCCCGCGTCGATCAGCGCCTTGCGGCGCTCGCTCCCCGCTTCCCGGGCCTTGTTGACGAAGTCGATGAGCAAGATGGCGTTCTTCGTCACCAGTCCCATCAGCATGATCACCCCGATCATGCTCATGATGTTGAAGGTGCCGCGGGTCACCATCAGCCCCAGCATCACGCCGATCAGGGAGAGCGGGAGCGAGAGCATGATGGAGAGGGGCTGCAGGAAACTCCCGAACTGCGACGCCAGGATCAGGTAGATGAACACGATGGCGAGCATCAACGATTCCAGGATGTAGCCCACCGTCTCCACGAAGTCCTTCTGCTCGCCGCCGAAGTCGAAGCGGTAGCCGGCCGGGAGCGACATCGCGGCGAGCCGGGCCTGCACGTCCTTCACCACGTCGGTGAGGGGCCGGCCCTGGTAGCTGCCTTCGATGGTCGCCACCCGCTCCAGGTCCAGGCGGCGAATCTCGTTGGGCGCGGTGCTCTGGCGGATGTCGGCCACCTGGCCCAGCGGCACCATCACCGGCGCGCCGGTGCGGCGGTCGATCTGGCTGGTAGCGATGGGAATCCGCGCCACGTCGGTCTCGGTCTCGCGCGATTCCGGCGCGAGGCGCACCACCACGTCGTGGGCGAGGCCGGTCTCGTCTTCCCAGTCCCCGGCCTTCTGGCCCGCGAGCACCGGGCGCAGCGCGGCGCCCACGGCGCCGACGGAGAGCCCCACGTCCGACGCGAGGTCCCGGTTCACGTCGATCAAGAGCTCCGGCTTGCGGCCCTCGAGCGAGGAGCGCAGGTCCACGAGCCCGGGCACGCTGCGGATGGCCGCGAGGGTGCGGTCCGACATGTCGGAGAGGCGCTCCAGCTCCGGTCCTTCGAGGTTCAACTGGATGGGCGCCGGGTTGCCGCCGGCGGCGCCGAGCTGCACCACCCGCGCCGAGACCCCCTGGAACCGCGGCAGCACCTGGCGCAGGGCGGCCTCGAACTGCTGCTGGCTCCGTTTCCGCTCCTTCTTGGGCGTGAGCTTGATGTAGATCTGGCCCTTGTTGACCGCCTCGTTCTGCTGCGCGCCGCCCACCGTGGTGTAGGTGAGGGAGACCTCGGGCTGGGCGTTCAGGTACTGGCTGATTTCGAGCGCCTTGGCCGAGGTGTAGGCCACCGAGGAGCCGACCGGAGTCTCGATCGAGAGCGCGGTCTGCTCGTTGTCGGAGTTGGGCATGAACTGGCCGCCCACGAGCCCGAGGCCGAAGAGGCTCATCGCCGCGACGAACGCCACCGCCGCGATGGCGAGGGTGCTCTTCCGGTGATCGAGCGCCCAGGCGATCACCCGGCGGTAACGCTGGCCCAGCCCGTGGAATCCCTCGTTGAAGCGCTGCAGCGCCCGGCCGATCGGTCCCCGTTCCGCGTGCCCTTCGGCCTGGGGGTCGTACCAGAGCGAGGACAGCATCGGGTCCAGCGTGAAGGAGACGAAGAGGGACACCAGCACCGCGAACGCCACGGTGATGCCGAAGGGGAAGAAGAAACGGCCCACGATCCCCTTCATGAACGCCACCGGGACGAACACCGCGATCACCGACATGGTGGTCGCGAGCACCGCGAAGCCGATCTCGGCGGTGCCGTGCCGCGCGGCGGTGTAGTGATCCTCTCCCCGCTCCACGTGCCGCACGATGTTTTCTCGAACCACGATGGCGTCGTCGATCAGGATGCCGATCGCGAGGGACAAGGCCATCAGGGTCATGATGTTCAGGGTGAAGCCGAACATGTAGATCGCGAGGAACGCGGCGATCACGGAGACCGGCAGGGTGAGCCCGGTGATCACGGTGGACCGCCACGAGTTCAGGAACAGGAACACGATGAAGACGGTGAGCCCCGCGCCCTCGATCAGGGTCTTCTGGACGTCGTCCACCGAGTTGCGGATCCAGGTCGAGTTGTCCTGCACCGCCTCGAGGTGCACGCCCGCCGGCAGGGAGCGGTTCAGCTCGGCGATCACGCTCTTGACCCCGTCCGCGACCTCGACCGTGTTGGCGCCGGAGGTCTTCCGGATTTCGAGCGCCACCGCGCGCTCGCCGTTCACGTAAGCGATGTCGCGCGCCTCTTCCTGCGAGTCCTCGATCCGCGCCACCTGGCCCAGCCGCACCACGATGCCGTTGCGGGTGGTGACGGCGAGCTTGGCGAAGTCCTGCGGATCCACCACCCGCCCCGCCACCCGCACCAGGTTCTCCGCGTTTCCGGACTCCACCCGTCCCGCCGGCACGTCGCCGTTCTCGCGCTGCAGCGCGGCGACTACCATGTCCGGCGACACGCCCAGCGCCTGCAGGCGATCGGGAAGGAGCAGCACGTGAATCTCGCGCTTCAAGCCGCCGACCAGCGTCACGCTGCCGACGCCGGGAATGTTCTCGAGCCGGCGGCTCACTACCTCATCCGCGACCCGGGTGAGGTCGCGCAGCGCCCAGCCCCGGCCCCTCGCCGAAAGGACGAAGATCGGCTGGTCCGACGGGTTGGCGCGGGAGATCACCGGCGGATCGATGTCGTTCGGCAGGTCCTGGCGGATGGCATCGATCTTGGCGCGCACGTCCGCCTGGGCGTCCATGATCTTGGTGCCCAGGTTGAACATCACCACGATGGTGGAGAAGCCCTCGGTCGAGGTGGACTGGATCTGCTTGATGCCCTCCACCGTGTTCACCTGCTCCTCGATCTTCTTGGTCAGCTCCCGCTCCACCGATTCCGGGCTGGCGCCGCTGTAGCGGGTCTGAATCACAAGCACCGGAAAATCCACGTCGGGGAACTGGTCGATCTTGAGGCGCCGATAGGAAAAGAGCCCCAGCACCACCAGCGCCATGATCATCATGGTGGCGAGCACCGGCCGCTTGATGGAAAGGTCGGAGAGGAACATCGCTCAGCCCTCCGCCTGAATGAGCTTGACGGTCTGGCCCACCACCAGGCCTTCGGTCGGTCCCACGATGACGGTCTCCCCGCCCGCGAGCCCGGTCTTGATCTCCACCAGCGACGCCTGCTCGTCCACGGCGCCGGTGGTGACCGCGCGGCGCGCGACCCGCCCGTCCGCCACCACGAACACGAACTTGCCGCCCGCCGAATCGGATTTCACCGCGGCGGCCGGCACCGCGATGGCGCCGCGCACCTGGCGCAGGACCACGCGGCCGGAGGCGAAAAGCCCGCCCACCAGCTTCGAGCCCTGATTGGGGACCGAGACGTAGACCTTGAGCTGGCGCGTGGCCGGGTCCACGGTGGCGTTGACGCGCGCCACGTGGCCCGCGATGGTCGCGTCGGCGAGCCCGGTGATGGTGAGCGCCACCGGATCGCCGGGGCGGACCTGGGTCGCGAACTCGGCCGGCACCGTGGCTTGGAACTCGAGCTCCGAGGTGTTGACGAGGCGGAACAGCTCGTCGCCGTCCTTCACCCGGTCCCCGGACTCGACCATTTTCTCGCTCACCACGCCGGACACGGACGCCCGGACCGTGGCCTCGTCCAGTTTCTTCTGGGCGAGCGCCGCGGAGGCCTCGGCCGCGCGCAGGGAGACTTCGGCGTTCTCCACGTCGTGCTGGGAGACGGCCCCTTCCTTATAAAGGTTCTGCATCCGGTCGTAATCGGCCGCCGCGAGGCGCCGCTGGGCGTCCGCCGACATCGCGGCCGGCTCGAGGGCGGTCATCCGGAACCGGGCCAGAGTTTGTCCCGCCCGCACCGCCTGGCCTTCCTTCACCAGGACCTGTTCCACGACTTCGGGAACGGGAGACGCGATCCGGATGTCCACCGACGGCTTGAGGGTGCCGGAGACGGGGACCCCGGCGACCAGGTCGGTTTTCCGGGCGGGGGCCACGTCCTGGGGGCCGAGGGTGACGACCGGCAGGGTATCGGCCGCGACACCCTTGGAGGCGGTGTTGCGCTTGTGGCCGCCGCGGACGGTGAAGGCGATCACGAGGAGCGCGAGGAGGGCGCCCGCGCCGATGAGGAGGTAACGCTTCATGGTTCGGAATCCTTGGACGTGGTCGCCGCGGCCAGCTGATCGAGGGGCCGGGGCGTGAGCGGCACCGGCCGCCCGAGCGCGCGCTCGAGCTGGGCCAGCGCGACGAGATAGTCGTGCATCGCCTGAACGTCGTTCACTTCCGCCTGCTGGGTGGCCACCCGGGCGTCCGACACTTCGACCTGGGACGCGAGCCCGTTGGCGTAGCGGGTGTGCGCCAGGTGCTCGGCGCGCTGGGCCAGCCGCACCGTTTCCCGCCGGGCCACGAGCAGGGTCTGGGCGCGAACCAGTTCGTCCTTGGCCTGCGCCACCTCGGCGTCCACCTGCTGCCGCACCTGGTCACGCTGCGCCTGGGCGCGAAGCAGGGCCGCCCGGGCCCGTCCGATTTCACCGGTGGTGCGGAACCCCTGGAAGAGGGGCACGGTCAGCCGAACCTCCCCATTCCAGCCCCGCCGGAACGCGCTGCCCGAGGGAAAGACCTCCTGCGGGAACGCCTGCTCCGAGTACGTGGTGCTCACCGAGAGGGTCGGGAAGCGGTCGGCCTTGGCCGCGCGCACCGCCTGCTCCTCCACGCTCACGTTCGCTTCCGCGGCGGCGAGCACCGGCCTGCCCGCCGGGGCGAGCGAGTCGAGCACGGCGACGAGGACGGTGTCGCCCACCTCGCCGAGCGGGGAGTCGAGCGCGATCGGCTGCTCGATCGGCACGTTCAGCAGCTGCTTCAGCTGGCGCAGGGTCACGTCGTAGCCGTTGCTCGCCGCGACCACGCTCGGCTCCTGATTGGCCGCGTCCACCTGGGCGCGGAGGAGGTCGTAATCGGCGCGGGTGCCGGCCTGATGGTAGAGCTGGACCTGGCGCTGGTGATCGCGCGCCTGGGCCAGATTCTCGCGCGCGATGTCGAGCAGCCGGGCGGAATACGCGGCGTCGAGGTAGGCCCGGCGCACCGCGAAGGTGATGTCGGCCGCGGTCTGCTGCTCGGTGTCCCGCGCGCCCTCCCGGAACGCCTTCGCCGCGGAGAGGGCCGCGCCCGTCTTCCCGCCGGCCCACACCAGCTGGGTGGCCTGAATCTGGATGTTCCAGAGGTTGGGCGCGCCGAACGGCGAGTTCTTGAAGAGCCGGGCGATGGAGCTCGTGTCCGACGCGGTGCCCTGGTAGATGGACGCGAACTGGCGGGTGTAGACCACGCTGCCGGTAATCTGCGGCAGCGCGCCCGCGAGCGCCTCGGTGATCTGGCCCTGGGCGTCCTGCACCTGCGCGTGGGCGAGCCGCATGTCGGCGCCCTGCGCGAGCGCGCGGGCCACCGCGGCGTCGATCGTGAGGTGGACGGTGTCGGCCGGACTCTGCGCCGAGAGGCCGGCGCCGGCGAAGGAGAGCGCCACTCCCGCGGCGAGGCTCCAGATGCGGATGGTCATGGTCAATCTCCCTTCCGGTGTCCGAGTCCGCCGATCACCAGATGGATCCGGCGGCGCAGCTCCTCGGGCAGGCGGAACGGCGGTTTGGGGGCGTGCACCCACTGCATCATGGTGCCGGCGTGCACGCTGGAGATCACCTGGTGCGCGCGCTCGATGTCGACGTCCCGGCGGATGAACCCGCGCTTCTGCAGCTCGCCCAGCACGTGTTGGCCGAGCTCGCGCCACTGCAGGCAGGTGGCGTCGGTGCCGCTGCTTTCCCGCCGCATCCACTCCATGATCACGTGGCGGGAGAGCTCGCGGTCTTCTTCATAGGCGGCGGCCGCTTCGACGAAGATGTCGGTGATGCGGTCGATGCTGGGCGGATTGCTGCCCGAGAGCTCGCTTTCCAGCTGCTCCTGCGCCCGCTCGTACCACTGCTCCGAGATGTAGGCGAGGAGCTCTTCCTTGCGCGGGAAGTAGTTGAAGAAGGTCCCCTTGGCGACGTCGGCCGCGGCGGCGATGTCGTCCACCGTCGTGGCGTCGAATCCCCGGGCATGGAACAGCTTGAGGGCGGCCTGGAAGATCTTCTCCTTGGTCGCCTCTTTCTTGCGAGCCCTTCTTGTAAGTTCTATTTCCATATGACCTTAGCAATGACCGGAGAGCAAAAGTGAACCCTAGTCACGATAGAACGCGGACGCTACCCAGTTGGTTTCAACGGGTCAAGCGTCCGGTCCGCTAGTACGACGAACGAGGGTCGACGGAAGTGACAGCCGCCCGCGGCCTTACAAAACGCGGGTGAACGCGGGTCCGGGAGCTGTCAGGAAGAACGCGGCGTGGCGGCCCCGGGCGGGAAAGGCGGCTCGATACGACGCCGACCAGCGCGAGAGCCACTCCCCGGCGCCCGGTTCCGGGATGAGGGCCCAGACGCTGCCGCCGAACCCCGCGCCGAACGCCGACGCGGCGAGCGCGCCCTGTACCCGCGCCGTGCGGGTCAGGGCCACGGTCTCGGGCGTCTGATTGCCGAGGAGGCGCTCCGCGAGGTCCTGGGAGCGGTCTACCAGCCGCCCGAACGCGCCGAAGTCCCCGCGGGCGAGCGCGTCCCCGGCGCCGGGAACGATCTCGCCGCTCTCGGCGACGAACTGCTCGAGGCGATCGCGGAGCAGGGGGGCGCCGGCGCCCGCGAGGAGGCGGGCCGCCGCGTCCGGCGCCGACGCGAGCGCGGCCGGGAGCGACTGGTCCTCGCGCCGGGTGGCCTCCTTCCAGCGCTTGAGCAGCTCGGCAACCAGGTCCGCGGCGCGGTTGTAGCGCTCCAGGGCGGCGCCGGTCTTTTCGGCGACCACGCCGCTCACCGCCACGGCGAACAGGTGACCCGAAGGAAGCGGGATATTCCGCTCCCGCCGCACCGGCACGAAGGAGAACTGCGACAGCTCGCCATCGCGACAGCAGAGAATCGCGGTGTGGTCTTCACTGCCCCCGGCCGTCCCCACCCCGGCATCCGCGCGGAACCCGCCGAACGCGCGGCCGTTCTCGACCGCGCCCAGATACGCGGCGAGGTCTTCCGGCGAGGGGAGGTTGCGTTGGTACTCGGGCCGCGCCGCCAGCTCGTTCACGTCGGCGAGGGCGAAGAAGATCCCGACCACGAGGGCGCTCGAGGAAGAGAGTCCGGCGGCGCGGGGGAGGTCGCTCGCGAGCGCGGCGTCGATTCCGTGCGATACGCCGGCAAAGTCCCGGGCCATTCGCCGCGCCACGGTCATCGGATAATTAGTCCAGCTGCCGAGCGGGGGCAGGAGGTCGGGAGCGAGGGGGAACTCGGCGATGTCTCCCGAGTCCGCGTCCACGAGGCGCACGGTGCGGTCCCGCCGGGGCCGGGCGACGATGCAGATGGCGCGCTCCACCGCGCAGAGCAGACTCCGGCCCCCGGCGTAGTCGGTGTGTTTTCCGAGGACCTCGATCCGGCCCGGCACGTAGTAGCGGCGGACTCCGGGGCCGGGCGAGAGGCGCGCCAGGGTCCCGGCGGCGACGTCGAAGAGCTCGTCTTTCAGAGGCGAACCTCCACGCCCGCCAGGGCGCGGGTGACGCGCTCGACGTCGGCGCGTCGCGTCAGGTCGAGCACCGGGAGCGCGAAGGGGAACACGTCGAAGACCTCACCGTCCCGGACGGCGCGCCGGACCGCGGCGGGAAGCTCGAGCTCGCCCGTGGGGCCGGGGGCGATGGCGCGGCAGGCGTCGAAGATCTTCGGTGTGAAGGCCCAGCAGTTCATGCTCACCCACTCGGCGTCTCTTGCCGACTCCTCGAGCGCCGCGAGCGTCCCCGCGGAAGTGACGCGCACCCCGGGGAACCCCGCCACCCGCCCGGCGCCGAGATTGCCATCCCGCACCAGCGCCTCCCGCTCGAACGCCGCCATCGCCGACCGGGGAGCGCCGCCGAGCGCGCGCAGGGCGTCCACGGGATAGTAGTTGTCGGAATTGACGGCGAGGAAGCGGTCCTTGCCCGCGAATTCCCTCGCGGCCAGCACGGCGTCGGCGGTCCCCCGCGGCTCTTCCTGGATGGCGAAGTGCAGGCGGAGTCGCGTCAGCGAAATCCGGGCGAAGTGCTCGCGGACCGCCTGGTGCTCGGGTCCGATCACGAGGCAGGCGTCGGTGACGCCCGCCGCCGCGAGGGCCGACAGGGCGTATTCGAGAAAGGGCCGCCCCACCGGCACCATGCCCTTCGCCCCCCGATCGGCCGCGCGTGCCTGCTCCGGGTCGAGGCGGGCGGAGGCGTCGGCCCGGCGCATTCTCGAGCCCAGGCCGCGCGCCAGCACCACCGCCTTCAGGCTCATCCCGGGCCGGAGCCCTCCGGTCGCGCCCAAAGCGCCGGAATGACGCGGGTCAGCGCCCACCCGGAAATGAGGAAGAGCACCAGCCAGATGGTCCCCTGGGTGATCCGTCCGTAGAGGTAGCTCCCGGTGCCGAAGAGGGCGGCGTAGACGAAGACGCACCCCAGCACCCAGCCGCCGAAGCAATGGGTGAGGCTGTCGGGGGAGGGGCCGAGTTTCGCCTCGGCGCGAATCGGGCTCCAGCCCGGCCCCGCCGGGCGCACCAGGCGGTAGAAGGAGAGGAGGGTGGCGCGGTCGGTGGGCGCCGTCAGGTAGGTGACGGCGATCCAGCAGACCGTGGTGCTGGCCACCGTGGCGATGAGCGCCCAGTGGGTGGCGACCGGGTGGCCCATTTTTCCCGCGACGAAGAATCCCACCGCCACCACGAAGGAGCTGACCATCGCGGCGACCTCGCTCCAGGCGTTGATCCGCCACCAGAACCAGCGCAGCAGATAGATCAGGCCGGTCCCCGCGCCGATGGAGAGGATCAGGTCGAAGCTCTGCTTCGCGGTATCGAGCGCGAAGGTGAGCGACGCCGCGGCGATCATCAGGAGGGCGGTGACGACGCGCCCCATGAAGACGTAGTGCCGTTCGGTCCCGTCCTTCTTGAGGAAGCGGCGGTAGAAGTCGTGGACCAGGTACGAGGTGCCCCAGTTCAAGTGGGTCTCGATGGTGGAGCGGTACGCGGCGAGCATCCCCGCGATCATCAGACCCAGGAATCCGGCGGGCAGGAAGCGCAGCATCGCCGGGTACGCCATGTCGTTGCCGATGAGGCGCTGGCTGACGTAGGGGAAGGTCTGGTGGATGTCGGCGAGCGAGGGATAGATCAGCGTGGACGCGAGCGCCACGATGATCCAGGGCCAGGGCCGGAGCGCGTAGTGCATCGCGTTGAAGAACAGGGTGCCGGTGAGCGCGTCCTTCTCGGTCTTCGACGCGAGCATCCGCTGGGCGATGTAGCTCCCGCCCCCCGGCTCGGCGCCGGGATACCAGACCGACCACCACTGCACCGTGATGGGGATGATGAACACCGAAAGTGCCACGCTCCAGTTGCTGAAGTCGGGCAACAGATTGAGGGTCCGGGGCTCGATCTTCTGGAAGAGGCCCGCGAGGCCGCCCACCGCGGGCTGCTTCACCGCGAAGTAGGCGACGGCGAAGGTCCCGGTCATGGTGATCGTGAACTGGATGGAGTCGGTGACGAGCACCCCCCACAGGCCCGACACCGACGCGAAGAAGATGGTGATCACCGAGCAGAGGACCAGGGTCCGGCCCATGGGCCAGCCCAGAACGATGTTGGCGATCTTGGCGGCCGCGAGGTTGACCGTCGCCATGATGACGCAGTTGAAGAGGAGGCCCAGGTACACGGCCCGGAATCCGCGCACGAAAGTTGCAGCTTTCCCGGCGTAGCGGCGCTCGTAGAACTCGAGGTCGGTGAGCACCCCGGAGCGGCGCCAGAGCCGGGCGTAGAAGAACACGGTGAGCATCCCGGTGAGGAGAAACGACCACCAGAGCCAGTTGTCGGCGACGCCGTTCTCCCGGACCATGTTGGTGACCAGGTTGGGCGTGTCGGTGGAGAAGGTGGTGGCCACCATGGAGACGCCCACCAGCCACCAGGGGGCGGCGCGGCCGGAGGTGAAGAACTCGGTGGTGGAGGAGCCCGCGCGCTTATAGAAGAAGAGCGCCGGCAGGAACGAGATGACGATGGACGTGACGATCACCACCAGGTCCAGGGACTCGAGATGCATGGCGCTGCCTTTCGGAAAGGAGCGGGAGCGGCTCCGAATCTGGGGCCGCGCGCGCGGCGGGGCTAGATTACCAATCACCATAAGGAGGACGGGCGTGAGTCACGGGGGGGCGGCATGACGCGGCGGGTGCTGATCACGGGCGGGGCGGGCTTCATCGGGTCTCACGTCGCGGATGCGCACCTCGCGGCCGGCGACGCGGTCACCATCCTGGACGATCTCTCCACCGGGCGCCGGGAGAACGTGCCCGCGGGGGCGGTTCTGGTGCGGGCGGACGTCCGCTCCGCGGAAGCGCGGCGCCTGGTGATCGACGGCGGGTTCACCATCGTCAACCATCACGCGGCCCAGATGGACGTGCGCCGCTCGGTGACCGACCCGGTGTTCGACGCTCAGGTGAACGTGATCGGTCTCCTCAATCTCCTGGACGGCGCGCGGGCGGGCGGCGTGAAGCGGATCGTGTTCGCTTCGTCCGGCGGCACGGTGTACGGCGAAGGCGGCAAGCTCCCCATCGGCGAGCAGGCGCCCAAGCTCCCGGCCTCGCCCTACGGCGCGGCAAAGCTCACCTCCGAGTTCTACCTCTGTTGCTTCGCCCAGCTCTACGGCCTCGAGCACGTGGCCCTGCGCTACAGCAACGTGTACGGTCCCCGGCAGAATCCGCACGGCGAGGCGGGGGTGATGGCGATCTTCGCGCGGCGGGTGGCCGACGGGGAGCCGCTCACGGTCTTCGGCGACGGCGAGCAGACCCGCGACCTGGTGTTCGTCGAAGACGTCGCCGCCGCGAACCTGCTGGCGTCGAACGTCCCGCTCCCCCCGCTCACGGACCTGGACACCCGGGCGTGCAACATCGGGACCGGCGTGGAGACGTCGATCAACGTGGTGGCGCAGACGATGGCGCAAGTGGGCGGGCGCAAGGCCGAGATCCGCCACGCGGCGGCGCGCGCGGGCGAAGTGCTGCGCAACGCGCTCGAGGTCCGCAAGGCCGCCAGCTTTCTCGGGTGGCGTCCCAAAGTGAGTTTCGCCGACGGGGTGGAGCGGACCTACCGGGCGATCGCGGGGTGAATCAGGGGCGGGCGAGGAAGAGCCACACCGCGCTCGCGAATCCGATGACGACCACGCCCGCGCGCACCGGGCGCTGGCCCACGCGCTGGGCGAGCCCGGCGCCGAAGTAGCCGCCCGCGGCGGAGCCCGCGGCCATGGCGAGCGCGACCGGCCAGCTGACCAGCCGCGAGAACGCAAAAATCCCGGCGGCCACCGCGTTGATGCAGAGGCCGCCCCAATTCTTCAGGCCGTTCATCCGATGAATGTTGGTGAATCCCATCAAGCCGAGCGCCGCCAGCATCAGGATGCCGATGCCGGCGCCGAAGTAGCCGCCGTAGACCCCGACCCCGAGCTGCCAGGCGGCGAGCGGCAGCGTGAACGCCGGCAGCTCGGTGCTGCGGTCCACGCCCTCCGCCGCCGGACGCCCGGTGAAGCGCTGCAGCGGCCGCTGCATCACGAACAGCATCGTGGCGCCGAGGACCAGCACCGGCACCACGCCGTCGAAGACCCGCGGCGGGGTGACGAGGAGCAGCCAGGCGCCGAGGGCGCCGCCCGCCGCGCTCGGCACCGCGAAGCGCAGCGCCCATCGCCTGGTGCCCGCGAGCTCGGCACGGTACCCCCACAGACTCCCCACCGACGCCGGCCAGAGCGCGACGGTGCTGGTCGCGTTGGCGATGATGGGCGGAACGCCGAGGCCCACCAGGGCGGGGAAAGAGAGCAGCGTTCCCCCGCCGGCGACCGAATTCACCGCGCCGGCGAGGAACGCGGCGAGCACCACCAGGAACAGCCGGATGGCGTGCGGCATGCGCCACAAGGTACGTCGGGGAGCGCTTTGGCGACGGGCCCGCTTTGGTGGCAACTTGGGGCATGACGGCCGGCTCGGTAGTCGTGGCGGATGGGGCGGCGCTCGCGCTGCGCGCCGCGGACTGGGTGGCGGGCCGGCTGGCGGAGGGCATCGCGGCCCGGGGGACGGCGAGCATCGCGCTCGCCGGGGGTACCACTCCCCGCGCCACGTACCAACTGCTGGCCGGGGACGCGGGAGCCCGGGTGTCGTGGCCCGCGGTCGAAATCTTCTTCGGCGACGAGCGGGCCGTCCCGCCAGACCACCCGGAATCGAACTACCGCATGGCGCGGGAGGCCCTGCTCGACCGGGTGGCGGTGGACCCCGGCCGGGTGCACCGGATGGCGGCGGAAAGCCGGGACCTGGACCGGGCGGCCGCGGATTACGCCGCGAGTCTTCCCGCGAGCCTGGACGTGGTGCTGCTGGGAATCGGGAGCGACGGTCACGTGGCCTCGCTCTTTCCGGGGAACGGAGCGGTTACGGAGCAGGAGCGGCGGGTCGTGCGGGTGAACTCGCCCAAGCCGCCGCCCGTCCGCCTGACCATTACCCCGCCGGTGATCGCGGCCGCGGCGCAGGTGGCGGTCCTCGCGACCGGGGCGGAAAAGGCCGCCGCCGTGGCGCGCGCCCTCGAGGGGCCCGATGATCCGGCGCAGACGCCCGCCTGCCTCGCCCGGGGCGGCACCTGGTTTCTCGATTCGGCCGCGGCGGCCCGCCTCGGCTCGCGTTAACGAAAGGGAGAGCTGGAGATGACCAAGGTACAGACGCAGACCAAACTCAAGACCCTTCTCGCTCTGGGACAGAGCATCTGGCTCGATTACCTGCGCCGCGGGATGCTGCGCTCGGGCGAGCTCAAGGGAATGATCGACGCGGGGCTCCGCGGCATGACCTCGAATCCGACGATCTTCGAGCACGCGATCGGCGGCAGCGCGGACTACGACGAGGCCTTCGCGGCGCTGGCCGGCTCGCGTGCGAGCGATCGCGAGGTGTTCGAGTCCATCGCGGTCGAAGACGTGCGCGCCGCGGCCGACCTGTTCCGCCCGGTCTACGACGCGAGCGCCGGCGCCGACGGGTTCGTCTCGCTCGAAGTCTCGCCCACGCTGGCGCGGGACACCGAGGGCACGGTGGCCGAAGCGCGCCGGCTCTGGGCCGCCGTGGACCGGCCCAACGTGATGATCAAGGTGCCGGGGACGAAGGAAGGCTGGCCCGCCATCGAGCGGCTCCTCACCGAAGGCGTGAACGTCAACATCACGCTCCTGTTCTCGGTGGCGCACTATCAGAAGGTGGCGGAGGCGTACGCGAAGGCGCTCGAAGCGCGGCTCGCGGCGGGCCGGCACATCGACCGGCTGGCGTCGGTGGCGTCGTTCTTCGTGAGCCGGGTGGACACCGAGATGGACGCGCGCCTCGAGAAGAAGGGCGGCGCGCTACTCGCGCTCCGCGGCAAGACGGCGATCGCCAACGCCCAGGTGGCCTACACCTGGTTCCGCGCCGAGCTGAAGAGCCCGCGCTGGCAGAAGCTCACGGGCCGGGGCGCGAAGCCGCAGCGTCTGCTTTGGGCCAGCACCGGCACCAAGAATCCGGCGTATTCGGACGTGCTGTACGTGGACTCGCTGATCGGTCCGGATACCATCAACACCCTGCCGCCCGCCACCCTCCAGCTCTTCGAGGACCACGGCGTCGCGCGGCGCACCCTCACCGAGGACGACGGGGAAGGGCGGCGGGTGCTCGACGCCGTGGCCCGGGGCGGGGTGGATCTGGATGACGCGACCCGCGTCCTCGAGGAGGACGGCATCAAGAAGTTCGCGCAGTCCTTCGACACCCTGCTCGCGGTGATCGCGACCAAGCGCAAGGCGCTCGCCGCCAAGGCGCCGCCGCGGCACTCGGCCCAGCTCCGCGCGTTCGAGGCCCAGGTGACGCGCCGGCTCGACGGGCTGGACGCGGCGGCGGTGCCGAAACGGATCTGGAGCCACGACCCGACCGTCTGGAAAGAGGATCCGGCCACGCCCGAAATCCGGGACCGGCTGGGCTGGCTCACGGTGGGCGAAGCGATGGCCCAGCAGGTGAAGGACCTCTCGGCGTTCGCCGACGCCGCGCGCGCCTCGTTCTCGCGGGTGGTCCTGTGCGGAATGGGCGGCTCCAGTCTCGCCCCCGAAGTGCTGTGGCGCACCTTCCGTGCGGCGAAGGGATTCCCCGCGCTCCACGTGCTCGACTCCACCGATCCCCGCGCGGTGCGCGCCGCCGTGGACGGGGTGGACATCTCGCGCGTGCTTTTCCTCATCTCCAGCAAGTCGGGGACCACCCAGGAGTCGGACGCGTTCTTCCGCCACTTCTGGGAGCGGACCGGCGGCAAGGGCGAGCAGTTCGTCGCCATCACGGATCCGGGGACGCCGCTCGCCGGGCTCGCCGCGGACCGCAAGTTTCGCCGCGCGTTCCTCAACCCGGCGGACATCGGCGGGCGCTACTCGGCGCTCTCCTATTTCGGACTGGTGCCGGCGGCCCTGCTCGGGCTCGACGTCGCGAAGCTCCTGCACCGCGCCCACCGGATGACGGAAGCCTGCGCGGCCTTCGTCGCCGGCTATCAGAACCCGGCGGCGTGGCTGGGCGCGATTCTCGCCGAGGCCGCGCTCGGGGGCAGGAACAAGGCCACCTTCGTCCTCTCCCCCGGCATCGCGAGCTTCGGGCTCTGGGTGGAACAGCTCCTCGCCGAGAGCACCGGGAAGGAAGGAAAGGGAGTCCTGCCGGTGGCGGGAGAGCCGCTGGGCGCGCCGGAGGTGTACGGCGCGGACCGGGTCTTCATCTCCATCGCCCTCGCCGACGAGCGGGACCAGAAGATCGACGGGCAGCTCGGCGCGCTCGCCGCGGCGGGACATCCGGTGGTGCGGCTGGTGCTGGACGACCGCTACGACATCGGCGCGGAGTTCTTCCGCTGGGAGTTCGCCACCGCGGTACTGTGCTCCATTCTGCGGATCAACGCCTTCGATCAGCCCAACGTCGCCGAGAGCAAGCAGAACACGAAGAACGTGCTGGCGAAGAAGGAGCCGCCCGCCGCGGCGGCGACGGCGCAGGAGCTGGACCGGTTCTACGCCGGGGTGAAGCCGGGCGATTACGTGGCGCTGATGGCCTATCTCCCCCCGACGCCCGACTCCGATCGCCGTCTCGCCGGGATCCAGCGAACCCTGCGCGACCGGCTGAAGGTCGCCGTGACGCTCGGCTACGGCCCGCGCTTCCTCCACTCCACCGGCCAGTTCCACAAGGGCGGGCCGCCGGTGGGGAATTTTCTCCAGATCACCGACCGCGCCCCGGACGACCTCCCGATTCCGGGCGAGCCCTTCACCTTCGGCACCCTCGAGACGGCGCAGGCGGAGGGAGACCTGCGGGCCCTGCGGAGCCGCGGCCGGCCGGCGCTCCGGCTCGATGGCCTCGCCCTCCTTGAACGGTGAAGATCACCCACGTCTTCTTCGACATCGGGGGAGTGCTCGGCTCGAACGGCTGGGATCACGAGCAACGGGAGCGGGCCGCGTCCCATTTCGGTCTCGACCTCGCGGACCTGACCGAGCGGCACCAGGAAACGGTGGGCACCCTCGAGGCGGGACGGATGTCCCTGGACGAGTATCTCGACTGCGTGGTGTTCCACGCGCCGCGCGCCTTCACCCGGGACGATTTCCGGCGCTTCATGTTCGAGCAGAGCACGCCGCACCCCGACACCATCGCGCTGGCGCGCGGCCTCGCGGCGACGGGGCGCTACCGGCTGATGACCCTGAACAACGAGTCGGCGGAGCTGAACGCCTACCGGGTGCGGCACTTCGGCCTGCGCGAGATCTTCAGCGCGTTCTTCTCCTCGTGCTGGCTCGGCATCACCAAACCGGCGCGGAGGATTTACGAAATCGCGCTCGCCGTGTCCCAGGCGGAGCCCGCGGGAGCGGTGTTCATCGACGACCGGCGGAAGAACCTGGACCCCGCGCGCGCCCTGGGCATGCGCGTGGTGCACTACAGCGGCGCCCCGCGGCTGGCGGAGGACCTCGCCGCGCTGGACGTGACGACCTGAACCACTCGAAGGAGGACGGATGCAGCTCGCGATGATCGGCCTCGGCCGGATGGGCGGCAACATGGTGCAGCGGCTCCTGGAAGGCGGCCACCAGGTGGTGGTCTACGACCGGAGCGCGGACGCGGTGAACGCGCACGTGAAGATGGGCGCCACGGCCGCGAAGGATCTGGCCGATCTCTCGAAGAAACTCGCGGCGCCGCGGGTGGTGTGGGTGATGGTGCCTTCGGGCGCCCCCACCGAGGACTCGATCAACGCGCTCGCGCCCCTGCTCGCCCGGGGCGACACCGTGATCGACGGCGGCAACTCCAACTACAAGGACTCGATGCGCCGGGCGCAGCTCCTCGCCGGCCGCGGCATCGACTTCGTGGACTCGGGCACCTCGGGGGGAATCTGGGGGCTCAAGAACGGTTACTGCCTGATGATCGGCGCCGCGCCCGCGGCCTTCCGGCGCTGCGAGCCGATCTTCAAGACCCTCGCCCCGCCCGAGGGCTACGCGCACGTCGGCCCGCCGGGATCCGGGCACTACGTGAAGATGGTCCACAACGGCATCGAGTACGGGATGCTGCAGGCCTACGCCGAGGGCTACGAGATTTTGCACGCGTCCAAGGACTTCAAGGTGGACCTGCGCCAGGTGGCGGCGGTGTGGAACCGCGGCAGCGTGGTGCGCTCCTGGCTGAACGAGCTGGCGGAGCGCGCCTTCGAGCGGGAAGGGGACCTGGCGTCCCTCAAGGGCTGGGTGGCGGACTCGGGCGAGGGGCGGTGGACGGTGCAGGAGGCGATCGACCTGGACGTGCCGGCCCCGGTGATCACCCTTTCCCTGCTCGCGCGGCTGCGGTCGCGCCAGGCCGACTCCTTCGGCGCCAAGGTGATCGCGGCCCTGCGCAACGAGTTCGGCGGACACGCGGTGCACACCACGTGAGTCCGCAATCGCGGCTCTCGGTGGTCGCGCGGATCGAGGACATCACGAAGCAGCCCTCCGCCGAACGGGCGGAGCCCTGCGTGATCGTGATCTTCGGCGCCGGCGGCGACCTGACCCGCCGCAAGCTGGTGCCGGCGCTGCTCCGGCTCTTCGAGACCGGCCGTCTGCCCGAAGCCTTCTCGATCGTGGGCGTGGCCCGCGAGCCGCTGAACGACGACTCCTTCCGCGCCTCGCTCAAGGCCGGGTGCGCGGAGTTCGGCGACGCCCCGCCGCCCGAGGACGTCTGGGCGGCGTTCGCCGGTCACTTCGCGTACGTGGCGGGGGACCTGGACCAGCCCGCGACCTACGCCGCGGTCAAGACCAGGCTCGCCGCGATCGAAGGAACGCTCCCCCCCTCGTGCGGCCGGCTCTTCTATCTCGCGATTCCCCCCAGTCTCTATGCCGAGGTGATCGCCCAGCTCTCGGCGAGCGATCTCGCGCCGCGGGTGGTGGACGAGCGGCTGCGTCCCTGGGTGCGGGTGATCATCGAGAAACCCTTCGGCTCGAGCCTGGCGTCGGCCCGGACCCTGAACGCCGCGGTGCGCAAGGCGCTGGCCGAGCATCAGGTGTACCGCATCGATCATTACCTCGGCAAGGAGACGGTGCAGAACCTGCTGGTCTTCCGGTTCGCGAACTCCATCTTCGAGCCGGTCTGGAATCGCCAGCACGTGGACCACGTGCAGATCACCGCCGCCGAGAGCGTGGGGGTGGAGCACCGCGGCCGCTATTACGAGGAAGCGGGGGTGGTGCGGGACATGTTCCAGAACCACCTGCTCCAGCTCCTCACCCTCACCGCGATGGAGCCGCCCACCCGCTTCGACGCGGGGTCGGTGCGCGACGAGAAGGTGAAAGTGCTGCGCGCCATTCGTCCCATTCGCGCGGACGAGATGCACGACTACGGCGTCCGGGGACAGTACGGACCGGGCACGATACACGGCGAAGCCCTGCCGGGGTATCGCGAGGAGCCGAAGGTGGCGCCCGATTCCCCGGTCGCGACCTACGCGGCCCTGCGGGTGATGGTGGACAACTGGCGCTGGCAGGGGGTGCCGTTCTACCTGCGCTCCGGGAAGCGCCTCCCCCGCCGCGCCACCGAGATCGCGATTCAGTTCCGCCAGCCCCCGCACGTGATGTTTCCGCTCCTCCCCGGACAGGTGATCGAGCCCAACGTGATCTCGGTGCGGGTTCAGCCCAACGAGGGCATCGCGGTGCGCTTCGAGGTGAAGGTCCCCGGAGTGGACGTGCGGATGGTGTCGGTGGACATGGACTTCGATTACCTCGAGGCCTTCGGGGCCGAGAGCCCGGAGGCCTATGAGACCCTCCTCCTGGACGCGATGCTCGGCGAAGCGACGCTCTTCACCCGGTCGGACGAGGTGGAGGCGGCCTGGGCGGTGGTGGATCCGGTGATCGAGTTCTGGGCCAACAAGCGGCCCGACCATTTCCCGAATTACGCCGCCGGGAGCTGGGGTCCCGCGGTGGCCGACGAGTTCATCGCGCGGATGGGGTGCAAGTGGCGCCAGCCGTGAGGTTAACAAGAGGCGGGCGCCCCCGTCTCCAGACCATGCGCCTCGCCGACCGCCGTCCCTCTCCAGGAGCGGGCCCGACCAGGATCGCGCGGGACGGCGTGCTGGCCGCCGCCCTGCTCCTCCTCCCCATCGCCTGCCACGCCCAGCAGCGGGACAGCGCCGCCATGGTGATGGACTCGGCGAGCGCGGAGACCGCGGCGGCCAACGAGGCGATGGCGGAGATGCGGATGAACCCGCACATGCGGATGACCGACCGGCGGCCGGCGGCTCCTGGAGACTCGGCGCGCGCCGCTCAGCTCGTCGCCACCATGCGCGCCGAGCTCGTGAAATATCAGGACGTGCACGCCGCCCTCGCCGACGGCTACCGGATCTTCCTGCCCAAGGTGCCGCAGCCGATCTATCATTTCACCAGTTTCACCCGCGCCGTCGCGGCGCGGTTCACGTTCGATCCCGCGAAGCCGACGTCGCTCCTCTACCGCCACAACCGGGATTCCTCCTACACCCTGGTGGGCGCGATGTACACCGCGCCGGCCTCGGCCTCGCTCGACGAGCTCGACGCGCGGATTCCGCTTTCGGTGGCGCGTTGGCACGAGCACGTGAACTGGTGCCTGCCGCCGGCGGGCCAGCGCCGGCGCTGGACCGAGACCCGGAACGGGACGCCGGTTTTCGGGCCCAAGTCCCCCATCGCCACCGAGGCGGCCTGCGACTCGGTGGGCGGGCGGTTCTTCCCGCGCATCTTCAACTGGATGATCCACGTGAACGCCTTCGCGGGGGACGACCCCGCGGTGATTTTCGCGGACCCCGACCAGCAGTAGCCGGCCCCGCTGTTGCGCGCCCGCCGCGCCCCGGTCCGCGAAGGCCGCGGCGTGGCGCTCGCCCCGCTTCCCATCCCGCGCTATGATTGCCCTCCCTCGCCCCGGCGCTCGGGGCCCGTCACCACCTTTCGGAGGATCGTCGTCGTATGGATCGTCGCGCCCGCTGGTCCCTCGCACTCCCTCTCCTCTTCGCCGTCGCGCCGCTCGCGGCGCAGGCTCCCGTCAAGATCGACACCACCTGGTATCAGGCCCTCCGCTGGCGCGAGATCGGTCCTTTCCGCGGCGGACGAGTGGATGCGGTGGCGGGCGTGCCGGACCAGCCCCTGGTCTACTACATGGGCGCGACCGGCGGCGGAGTGTGGAAGACCACGGACGGCGGCCTCACCTGGGCTCCGGTGTCGGACCAGCACTTCACCTCGGGCTCGATCGGCGCCATCGCGGTGGCCGAATCGGATCCCAACGTGGTCTACGTGGGGAGCGGCGAGGAGACGGTGCGCGGCAACGTGTCCCCGGGCGACGGGATGTACCGGTCCACGGACGCGGGAAAGACCTGGGCCAAGAGCGGGCTCGCGGACGCGGGGCAGATCGCGCGCATCGCGGTCCATCCCAAGGACGCGGACCTGGTGTACGTGGCGGTGCTGGGCCACGCCTTCGGCCCCAACCTGACCCGCGGCGTCTTCCGCTCCAAGGACGGCGGCAAGACCTGGCAGAAAGTGCTCTCCCGCAATGACTCGACCGGCGCGGTGGACGTGGTGCTCGATCCCACCAACCCGCGGATCGTGTACGCCGCGCTGTGGCAGGAGCAGCGGACGCCGTGGAGCTTTTCCTCCGGCGGCGCGGGGAGCGGGCTCTTCAAGTCGGTGGACGGCGGCGACACCTGGACCGAGCTCACGAAGAAGAAGGGGATGCCGGAGGGCGTCATCGGCCGGATCGGCATCGCGGTCTCGCCCGCGGACCACGATCGGATCTACGCCATCGTGGAAGCGAAGGAAGGCGGCGTGTTCCGCTCCGACGACGGCGGGGACACCTGGCGCAAGACCAGCGACGACCACGACATCCGCCAGCGCGCCTGGTACTTCTCCAACATCTACGCCGATCCGCTGAACGCCGACGCGGCCTACGCGCTCAACACCTCGCTCCTCAAGTCGGTGGACGGCGGCGTCACCTGGAAGCCGCTGGACGCGCCGCACGGCGATCATCACGCGCTCTGGATCGATCCCCGCAATCCGCTGCGGATGGTGAACGGCAACGACGGCGGCGCGGCGGTCACCCAGAACGGCGGCGACACCTGGACCACGCAGGACAACCAGCCCACCGCGCAGTTCTATCACGTGATCACCACCACCCACTGGCCCTACAAGGTCTGCGGCGCCCAGCAGGACAACAGCACCGTCTGCATCGCTTCCGCCAACGACGACTTCGGCATCACCGACCGCGACTGGTACGCGGTGGGGGGCGGGGAATCGGGGTGGCTCGCGTCCCGCGCCGACGATCCCGACGTGGTGTTCGCGGGCAGTTACGGGAACCACATCACCCGCTTCGACATCCGCACCGGCCAGGAGCGGAACATCAACGCCTGGCCCGACAACCCGATGGGCTGGGGCGCGGCCGACCTCAAGTACCGCTTCCAGTGGACCTTCCCGATCGTGATCGCGCCCACCAACCCCAACGACCTCTACATCGGGTCCCAGGTGCTCTTCAGGAGCACCAACGAGGGACAGAGCTGGACCGCGATCAGCCCCGATCTCACCCGCAACGACAAGACGAAACAGCAGTCGTCGGGCGGGCCGATCACCAAGGACAACACCAGCGTCGAGTATTACGGGACGATTTTCACCGTGGCGCCCTCGCCCCGGGACTCGAACCTGATCTGGGTCGGCACCGACGACGGCTTGATCCAGGTGACGCGGGACGGCGGCAAGACCTGGACCAACGTGACGCCAAAGGAAATCACCGCCGGCACCCAGATCAGCACCGTGGAGGCATCGCCCAGCGACCCCGCGACCGCCTACGTCGCCGCCACCCGCTACAAGCTCGACGACTTCGCGCCGTACGCCTACGCCACGAGCGATTACGGCAAGACCTGGCGCAAGATCACCACCGGCATTCCCGCCGATCATTTCGTGCGCGTGGTGCGGGAGGATCCGGCGCGCAAGGGCCTGCTCTACGCCGGCACCGAGTTCGGGGTCTACGTGTCGTTCGACGACGGCGCGTCGTGGGGACCGCTCCAGCTCAACCTCCCCATCGTGCCGGTGCACGATCTCGCGATCAAGGACAACGACCTGGTCGCGGCCACCCACGGCCGCTCGTTCTGGATCCTGGACGACGTCACCCCGCTCCGGCAGGTCAGCGCCGAGCTCGCGAAGTCGGACCGCGCGCTGTTCCAGCCCGCCGACGCCTGGCGCACCGGCGGCTTCTCGTTCGGCCGCTCGGTCTCGGGCGTGGGCGAGAACGCCCCCCGGGGCGCGATCATCGACTTCTATTTCCGCGCCAAGCCGGACTCCGCCGTCACCCTCGAGATCCTGGACGCGCGGGACTCCGTGGTGCGCCGGTTCTCCACCAGGCCCGCGGAGCCGCAGGACTCGCTCCCGGTCGTGGCCGGGCTCAATCGTTTCAACTGGGGGCTCCGTTACCCCGGCGCGCACCGCTTCAAGGGGATGATCCTCTGGGGCGGCGGCACCCAGGGACCGGCGGCCGTTCCCGGCACCTACAAGGTCCGGCTCCGGACCGCGGGCTGGAGCGACACCAAGACCTTCCAGGTGAAGGAAGATCCGCGGGTCCGCGTCGCGACCGCCGATCTGCAGAAGCAGTTCGACTTCCTCATCAAGATCCGGGACCGCGTCTCCCAGGCCAACGACGCCGTGAAGCAGATCCGGGACATCCGGGATCAGGTGGACGGCGTGGTGACGCGGATCAAGGGCCAGCCCGGCGCCGCCGACGTCGGCAAGGAGGCCGATTCGCTGCGCGCGCACCTGTCGGCGGTGGAGCAGGAGATTTACCAGGTGCAGAACAAGAGCGGCGAGGATCCGCTCAACTATCCCATCAAGCTCAACAACCGCATCAGCGCGCTGGCGGGCGTGGTGGGAAGCGCCGACGCCCCGCCCACCGACCAGTCCTATCAGGTGTTCGACATGCTCTCGGGTCTGCTCGACACGCAGCTCGCCCGCCTGAAGACGATCGTGGACACCGAGGTCCCGGCGTTCAACAAACTGGTGTCGGTACAGAACCTCCCGGCGGTGATCGTTCGCTAAGCGCCGCCGTCTCCTGACCCTCGGCCCCCTCGTGGCGGTGATGTACTTCACCGTCTCGGGGGGGCCGTTCGGGCTCGAGGGACTGGTGGGCGCCGTGGGGCCGGGCCTCGCCCTGCTCCTGCTCTGCGCCACCCCCCTCCTCTACAGCGTTCCCGAAACCCTCCTGATCGGCGAGCTGGCCTCGATGCTGCCCATCGAGGGGGGCTACTACCAGTGGGTGAAGCGGGCCTTCGGCGAATTCTGGGGATTCTGGAACGGGTGGCTGTCGTGGGTCTATTCGCTGGTGGACATGGCGATCTACCCGGTCCTCTTCATTCAATACCTCCGCTTCTTCGTCCCCGGCCTCGGCGAACTGGGCGCCTGGCTCCTCGCCCTCGCCGTGATCTGGGCGGCGACGATCCTGAACCTGCGGGGCACGCGGGTCGTGGGCGCGGCGTCGGAGGGATTCGTGGCGCTGGTGCTGCTGCCGTTCGGGATTCTCGCCGCGGTGGCGTTGGCGCGATGGCTGGGCGGGCACGCGCCGCTTCCGGTGACGCCCTTTCACGCTCCGGGCACGACGTTCCTGGGCGCCCTCGGCCTCGGCATCTCGCAGAGCATCTGGAACTACAGCGGGTGGGACAACGCCTCGACCATCGGGGAGGAAATCGAGGCGTCGGGATCCACCTATCCCCGGGCCCTGGCCCGCGCGCTTCCGCTCGTCACCGTGGTCTACCTCGCCACCATCGTCCCGGTGCTCGCCGTCACCGATTGGCGCTCCTGGACCGACGGCGCCTTCCCCGATCTCGCGCGCGCCGTCGCCGGACCCTGGCTCGGCGTCTGGATCGCCGGGGTCGGGATGCTCTCCGCCGTCGCGCTCTTCAACGCGCTCCTGCTCTCGTATTCGCGGATTCCCCTGGTGCTCGCGCGCGACGGGCTCCTGCCCCGGGCCCTCGCCGTGACCGACGAGCGGGGGACGCCGCGGCGCGCCGTGCTCGTCTCGGCCGTCGCCTACTCGGGCTTCGCGCTGGTGCAGTTCGGGGGACTGCTGTCGGCGGACGTCCTGCTGTACACGGCGGCGTTGGCGCTCGAGTTCGGCGCGCTCATCCGTCTCCGCAAGGCGGAGCCCGCCCTGCGCGGCCCGTTCCGGGTTCCGGTGGGACGCGCGGCGCTGACCGTCCTCGCGGCCCTGCCGCTGGTGCTGCTCGCGATCGGCGTGATCCTCGAGGTGGGGAGCCCCGACATCGGGCGACGCGGGGTGCTGGTGGCGACGACGTTGGGAGTGCTGGGGCCGCTGGCGTGGTGGATCGCGAAGGCGCGCCGGGCCCGCAGCGCCTTCTAGGGCACCACGATCACCCCGACCATCCCGCCCATTCCGTCGGAAACGAAAGCCACGCCGCGCGGCACCACCCAGTCCTTGCCGTCCACCAGCAGGTTGAAGTGATGTACGCCGGGGCCAAGAGCGAGGACGCCTTCCCAAAGATCCTCGCCCACCGAAGTGAGGGGCAGGGGTTGCCACTGATCCCAGTCCCCCGCGATCGCGACCGCGCGCGCGCCCTCCATCTTGAAGCGGACGACGAGGCTGTCGCCGCGTCGCTCGGGCAGGAGCGGCGGCGGGCCGGGTGCTTTGCGCGCCACGTGAAAGAGACGGACCCCGGCCGTGAGATATCCCGCGCCGGGGAAACCCTGGTAGGGGTCGGGGAGATAGTTACCGGCGCCGACCTCGATGGCCACCTGCGGCGCCACGAACCACTGGACGAACGCGCTCCCCGAGCCCCTCGATCCGTATTGCCGCGAGACCCGCGCCGTTCCCCAGACCGAGAACGTCACCGGGCCGCGGGCGAGCGTGCCGCCGCCGCTCAGGTCCGTGTACCAGTAGCCCAGGAAGCGCGTGGGCTCGATCGCGGCGGAGTACTCCACGCCGCGGTGGTCCCACCAGCCCCGCGCCCGGGCGTGGAAGGCGGTGATCGGCGCGCCGGCGGTGATCCATCCCGACGAGGGGCCCGCGCCGGCGGCGGCGCCCCAGTTGCCGCGGTTCCACACCAGCTCCGCCACGCCGTCCGCCTGTCCGGTCGCGCTGCCGTCGGTGCGGGTCGTTCCGGAAAGCAGGAGCTCGCCGCCGAGGCGGAGCGGACCCGCGAGTGGCGCCGTGGATGCCCAGGTGTCGGTGCGGCCCTGCGCGAACCAGGAGCCGCCGGGAAGGGACGCGAGGGTCCCGTTGAGGGCGGTGGAAAACGCGGGGCGATCGAAAGTGAATCCGGGGGAGAGGGAGACGGTCGCGAGACTGGACCCGCCGGCGTACCGGACGGTCCCGGCGCCCAAGCCGAGGGACGCGTCGGCCTGGCCGATGACCGCGCGAGGGAGGAGCTCCGCGGCCAGCAACAACGCCATCGCTGTGCGCATGGGGATGCGGAACCTAATCGAAACAAAAGGGCCCGGTCACCCGGGCCCTCGCGGTCTGGCGGCACTGAAGCTGTTACGGCCGGCGTCCCTGGGATCCGGGGTTGGCCGGCTTGTGCGACTGTGAAGACGGCACGGCCGGAGTCGCCGGATGGGCGGGAACGGCCGGAGTCGCCGGGCCACCGCCCCCCGCCGGATGCGTGGCGGGCGTGGCGCGCGTCGCCGGCACCGCCGGCGTGGCCGCGTTGGGGTTGGTCGGCGCGACCGAGCCGCGGAAGGTGGTGGCGCGGTGTTCGGCCACCTTGGCGAACGCGGTGTCGGACGCGTGCGCGGCCACCATCGCCTTCGCGGTATCCGACGCGTGCGGGTTCGGGATCTGGGCAGCCAGCGCCGTCGGGAACGCGAAGACGGCCGCCAGCGTAATGATCTTGGTCAACATGATGAGCCCTCCTCTAGGCTCCTTGAAGATGCGCGACCCTCCTTCGAGGTAATGCCGGCCGTTGCAGTTAGGCGCATCGTGACGGACGGGGCGCTGCCCGCATCTTCATAGAGCGACGGGTTGCCTGCCCGCTGCCGCCGGCCTAGCATGGGGGACTCTTGGCGGGGGAGCCGGTGGCGGTTCGGGACTTGTCGGATGGAGACGTCGTCCGCGCGGTGATGGCGGGAGACGCGGAGCGCTACGCGGCGCTGGTCCGGAAGTACCGGGACCGGTACGCGCGGTACGCGACGCGGCTCCTCGGGTCGGTGGACGCCGGGGAGGATGCGGTCCAGGACGCGCTGATCCGGGCCTACGAGCAGCTGGCCCAGTGCCGCGATCCCGACAATTTCGCGGGGTGGTTCTTCCTGATCCTGCGGAATCGCTGCTTCGCGGAGCGGCGCCGCAAGCGCCGGGAAGGGCCGCTCGAGGGCGCGGAGGTGCCGGCGGCGCCGGACCGATCTGAATCGGACTTGGAGCGCGGCGAACAGCGGCGGGCCCTCGAAGCGAGCCTGCTGCGGCTGACGGCCGAGCAGCGCGAGGTGTTCGTGCTGAAGCACGTGGAAGAGCTGTCTTACGAAGAGATCGCGGCGCGCACCGGCGCATCGGTGCCGTCGCTCAAGATGAGAATGCATCGGGCGTACGACCGGCTGCGCGAGCTTCTGGAGGACCACCAATGACGGCCTTTCATCCGCTGGTGAAGCGTCTGCTCGACGGCGAGCTCACTCTGGGCGAGCTACCGGCGGAGCTGCGCGCCGAGGGCCAGGCCGCGCTGCGGATCCTGGCCGCGGTGGATCGCTCCCCGGTCCGGCTTCCCGAAGCGCTCGACGCGCGGGTGATGGCGCAGGTCCGGAGGCGCCGGGCGTCGGCCGGATCGCTCTGGCGCTGGATGGCGGCGCCGCGGGTTCCGGTCTGGGCCGCCGGCGCGCTCGCCGCCGCCGCCGCGGTTCTGGTGCTCGTGGTGAGCCGTCCCGGCGCGTCCGCGCCGCCCGCCGCGTCGGTCGCGACCGCTCCGGAAAGCGTCTTCGTCAAGTTCGTGCTCTACGCGCCAGACGCGAAACGGGTCTCGGTGGCGGGGACCTTCAACGCCTGGGACGCGAGCGCGGCGCCGCTCGCGCGGGCGGGCTCGAGCGGGGTGTGGACCGCGACCCTCGCGCTTCCCGTCGGCCAGCACCAGTACGCGTTCATCGTGGACGGCCAGCGCTGGATCGCGGATCCCGCGGCGCCCGCGGTGGACGACGGGTTCGGCCGCCGCAACAGCGTGCTGTCGGTGAGCCGGAACGGAGTGCGGACGCTGTGACGTCGCGCTTCCTCGCGCTCGCCGCCTTCGCGGTTGCGCCGCTCGCGGCGCAGCGGAGCGTCACCGACCGGCTCTCGGGGCATCTCCCCGCGCCGGTGGTGAGCGCGGTCGCCACGATCGCGGACTCCGCCCTCGCGCGGAGCCTGCCGGTCGATCCCCTGGTGAACAAGGCGATCGAGGGCGGCGCCAAGGGCGTGCCCGGCGATCGGGTGATCGCGGCGGTCTCGACGGTCTTTCATCAAATGGCCGATGCCGCCACCGCGCTCGCGAGCGGCGGCATCAAGTCCCCCGACGGGGAAACGGTCGAAGCCGGCGCCTTCGCCCTCTCGGCCGGGCTGTCCGCCGCCAACGTCGCCGGCCTGGCGCACGCCAGCGGCGAGCCCCGGGCCGCACCGGCGCTTCGCGTGGCGGGCGCGCTCGCCGCGCTCGGTGTGCCGACCAGGGATGCGGTGAGTCTGGTCACCGAAACCCTCGCCGACGGCGGGTCCGCCGATGACATCGGCGCGCTCCCGGCGCGGGTCGAGGCCAACATGGCGCACGGAGCGTCACCCGCGGCCGCCGCCGCCGCGGCGGCGCACGGCGGCGTGCGCGGAAGTCCATCCACCCCGCGCCGCCCGTCCCGCGGCGATCACGGTCGCAAGCCCTAGCCCTTCGCGGTTACCTCGTCTTCCATCGTTCGCTCTTCAAGTACGGCTCTGGTGCCGGCAGCTGTCGTCTTCATCATTCTCCGGGAGAGGGGCGATGCGCGACCTGACCCGCATCATCTGCGGCCTGCGGTAGAACCTCAGCGCGCGGAGTGCGCCGGCGCCGCGGTGTCCACCGGCGGCGGGGCCGCCCGGAGCGGATGGGCTCGAGGGACGCTGCGAACGGTGTCCCCGCGCCAGGCGGCGACTCTCCGCGCGATCCACCCCCGCTCGCGCCACGCACCCGCCGCCGCGGCGGCGGCGAGCAGCAACACCCCGATCGCCAGCGCCAGGCGGGACCGTGAGCGCGAAGGCGCGGGGGCCGGCGGTGGCGGCGGCGCCGGAGCCCGACGCGGCGCGGACGGCGGGCGCGGCAGGGGGCGCGGCGGCAGCGGCGTCCCGGAGGGCCTGACCGGGAACCCCCCCGGAATCCTCGGCGCCGCGGAGCCGCCCAGGGCGTCCACGAAGCCCGCGATGTCCGGATAGCGGAGGTCCGGCTGTTTCTCGAGCGCGCGCGCGATCGCGTTGGCGATGTGAGGCGCCACGTCGGGGCGCAGGTCGGTCACCCGGGGCGGCGGCTCCAGGAGATGCTTCTTCACCAGCTCGCCCAGCGAGTCTCCGGTGAAGGGCGCCGAGCCGGTGAGGGCCTCGAAGGTGAGGATGGCGAGGGAGTACTGGTCGGCGCGGCCGTCGGTGGCGCCCGCGTCGAACTGCTCCGGCGCCATGTAGCGCGGGGTGCCGAGCGAGGCGCCGCTCTGGGTGAGTCCCACGTTGCCGAAGGCGCGCGCCACGCCGAAGTCGCAGACCAGCGCCCAGCCGCTCTCTTCCACCATCACGTTCGCCGGCTTCACGTCGCGGTGCACCACGCCGTGCCGGTGCGCGTACTGGAGCGCGCTGCCCACCTGTGCCACGATGGCGAGCACGGTGTCCACCGGCAGGGGCCCCTGCGCCGCGATCATCTGCGAAAGCGTCCGGCCCCGCACCAGCTTCATCGTGTACCAGAGGAAGGTGCCCGACGTCCCCACCCGGTAAATCGGCACGATGTGGGGATGGTCGAGCGCCGCGCCGATTCTCGCTTCCCGCTCGAAGCGCTGCACCGCCTCCGGCGCCTGGATGAACTGCAGCGGAAGCACCTTGATCGCCACCGAGCGCGAGAGCTCCACTTCGTGCGCGAGATACACCAGGGACATCCCGCCCCGCCCCAGAAGCTCGGCGATCTCGTACTGGCCGGCGAGGTCGCGCCGCAGCACCCGCTCCAGATCCGGCGAGACCACGACGCCCGGCGACGCCGGCGTCACCGCGACCCCGCAGTGGGGGCAGGCGGCCGCCGACTCGGGCAGGTCTGTGGTGCCGCAGCTGGGACAGGTCATGGGAATGCCGGGGGTTCGTGACGCGAGGGTCCGAATCTAACACTTGCCGGTGGGCGGGCGCGCGTCACCTTTCGCATCATGAAGTTCCGCCTGGTGCGCTCCCTGATCCTCGTCACGGCGGTGCTGCTCACCGGCTACTTCAGCCTCGAGCACCGCGCCGGCGACCTCGAGGCGGCGCGCGAGCGCCTCGCCCGGCTTCCCGACAGCGCGCAGGCGGTCGCCGCGGCGCTCGCCGCGGATTCCTCGGCCCCCGGCGCGCGGGCGGTGGCGTTCGCGCGGGACTCGGCCGGCGCTCGGGTGACGCTGGTGACGCCGGGCGTCCCGGACACCGTCGTGATACGGGTCACCCATTCCGGCCGCGCGCGACGCGATTCGGCGCAGCGTTGACCGGGCCCGACGGGCAGGGCATACTTCGCCCCATGGAGCCGCAGATCACCATCACCGCCGAGCCGATCGACGTCCACCGCTGCAAGTTCGTGGTGAGCCAGCCCATCGCGCCGGGCGGCGTGCGCCGCTTCGGGTCCCTCCAGGAAGCGTCCGGCTCGCCCCTGCCGGAGGCGATCTTCCGGATTCCGCAGGCGGGGGTGACCGAGGTGATCGTCTCCGGCAACATCGTCACGGTCGTGAAGGACAATCCCACGCCGTGGCAGGCGATCGGCAAGACCGTCGGCGGCGCCATCCGCTTCGCGCTGGCGCAGGAGGCGCCCGCGGTGGCCCCGAAGCCGGCCGCTCCGCCGTCGGGACCGGCGGCGGACGACGACGCGCTCTACGAGCGGGTGGCCGAGCTCTTCGAGCATCAGGTGAACCCGATGGTGGCGCGCCACGGCGGACGGGTGGAGCTGATCGACGTGCAGGACGCGGTGGTGATGCTCCGGCTGGGCGGCGGCTGCCAGGGGTGCGGCATGGCCGACGTGACCCTGCGCCAGGGGATCGAGGGGATGCTGTCCCAGGCGATTCCGGAAGTGAAGGGCGTCGTGGACATCACCGACCATTCCGCCGGCGCCAACCCCTATTTCGCCTCCGCGAAGAAGTAGCCTGACGCGCCTCCTGCTGCTGCTGCCCACCACCACATATCGCACCACCGCGTTCGTCGAAGCCGCGCGCGCTCTGGGCATCGAGCTGACCGTCGCGTCGGAGCGGCCGTCCACCTTCGAGCGGGAGCGCCCGGCCGACCTCGTCACCCTCGAGCTCGGGAAGCCGGAGCGGGCCGCGGTGGAGGCGAGTGCGTTCGCCGCGCGGCATCCGGTGCAGGCGGTGCTGGGCGTGGACGACGACACCGTGGTCGCGGCCGCGGCCATCGCCGAGCGGCTCGGTCTGCGCGGCCTTCCGCTGCCGGTGGCGCTCGCCGCCCGGGACAAGCATCTGCAGCGCGTCACGCTCGAAGCGCGCGGGGTGCCGGTCCCCGGGTTCTCGGTGCATCCGGTGGACGCCGACCCTCTCGCGATCGCGGCCGAGACCCGCTTCCCCTGCGTGGTGAAGCCGCTCCGGCTCGCCGCGTCGCGGGGCGTGATCAGGGCCGACGACCCCGCCGGGTTCGTCGCCGCCTTCCGGCGCCTCGCCGCGATTCTCGCGGAGCCGGACGCGAGCGCCTGCGGTCCGCCGGCGCGGCAGATTCTGGTGGAGGAGTTCGTGCCCGGACGGGAAGTCGCCCTCGAGGGCCTCGTTATGGGCGGGCGCCTGCACACCCTCGCGCTCTTCGACAAGCCGGATCCCCTGGACGGCCCGTTCTTCGAGGAGACGATCTATGTCACGCCGTCGCGGCTCCCCCGCGAAGCGCAGGAGGCGATCGCGGACTGCGCCGCCCGCGCCGCCGCCGCGCTCGGCATCACCGAGGGCCCGGTCCACGCCGAGCTCAGGTGGAACGACCGCGGACCCTGGCTGATCGAGCTGGGCGCGCGGCCCATCGGGGGGAGGTGCAGTGCGGTCTTGAGATTCGGGAGCGAGGCGGGAAGCGGAAAGAGCGCCTCGCTCGAAGAGATCGTCCTCCGCCACGCGATGGGCCTGGCACTCCCCAATTTCGAGCGGGAGCCGACTCCCGCGGGTGTGATGATGATTCCGGTGCCGGGGGCCGGGCGGCTCCGGGAGGTGCGCGGCGTGGCCGAGGCGCGCGGGGTGCCGTTGATCGAGGACGTCGCGATCACCGCCCATCCCGGCCAGACGCTCGTACCCTGGCCTGAAGGCTCGCGCTATCCGGGCTTCATCTTCGCCCGGGGGCCGACGCCGGCCGCGGTGGAAGCCGCGCTCCGCGCGGCGCACGGCAAGCTCACTTTCGCGCTCGATCCCGCCCCGTGAGCGCCGCCCGCTTGGTGCTCCCGCGGGATGCGTGGCCGCCGCTGCGCTCGGAGCAGGCGCGGCGGGCCGTTGCGCTCTTCGTTTACGGGCTGGTCCTGCTCTGGGCCGCGGCCGAAGTGCTGCGCTCGCTGGCCCGCGCCGACCGGCTCGATTACACCGGGTACGTGGCGCTGGGCCGGATCGTGCTGGACCGCGGCGATCCTTACGGACCGGCCTTCAGCACCTGGCCCCCCTTCTTCCAGTTTCCCGCCGCGCTGCTCGCCCTCGGCTCGAGGGTGTCCGCGGGGGCCACGCTCGCGATCTGGCAGGTGTTGTCGGTGCTCTCGGTGTGGGGTGCGCTGCGGATTCTCACCCGCTGGTTCGAGGGGCAGGTCCCCACTTTCCTGCCGAAGGCGGTGGATCGGCCGGCGTTCGTATCCGCGGCCGTGCTGGTGCCCTTCCTTTATATGGCGCGGCTGCTCCAGGACAACCTTCAGCACGGCCAGATCAACGCCATGCTCCTGTTCCTGTCGCTCTTCGCGTTCGATCTGTTCCGGAGCGGGCGGGCGCGGAGCGGCGGATTCTCCCTCGCGCTCGCGGCGAGTGTGAAAGCGGTCCCGGCGGCGCTGGTGGGCTATCTGGTGGTCAAGCGCGCGTGGCGGGAAGCGGCGTGGACCGTGGCGTGGCTCGTGATCCTGAACGTGCTGTTGCCGGCAGTCGCCTTCGGTCCGGAGCGGGCGCTCGCCCACTGGCACTCCTGGCGCGCGGTGGCCGCGGCGCAGACCTCGGAGCCGATCGCGCACTACCCCAACCAGTCCCTGCTCTCGGCCCTGCGCCGGCTCCTTTCTCGTGAGGGCGGGGCCGTGAATCCGGTCTCCTACGCCGTGGCCGCGTGGAGTCCGGGGACGGTCCAGACGGTTTTTCTCGCGATCGCCGGGCTCGGCGCGGCGCTGCTCGCCGCGGTGTTCGTGAGGCAGCGCGGGCTCGCGGGGCCGCGCGCGGCGGGCGAGATCGCCCTCTGTCTGGGCGCGATGACGCTGGTCTCGCCCCTTGCCTGGACGGCGCACTACGTGACCCTCCTCGCGCCCTGCGCCCTGGCGTGGTGGGGGCTCCGAAGGCTCGAGCCGGGCGCTCCCGGGCGCCGGTGGAAGTGGGGCCTCTGGTGGGGGGCGTTCGCGCTGCTGACGTTGTCCGCGCAGGGAATCGCGGGCGGGGCGGGGAACCGGGTTCTGCTTTCCTGCTCGGCGATCACCGCCGGAGCGCTGCTCGTCCTCGCGCTCGCGGCGTCGCTATTGCCTCCGGCGGAGCGGCCGGCCTAGGCGGCCACCGCCACGCATTCCATCCAGTAGCGCGCGATCGAGGAGACGTTCAGCTCGGAGAGGGTGCGGGCGAGTCCTTCCTCCAGCGCGCTCGCGCCTTCCTCGAGCGGCACACCGGGCAGCGCCCCTTCGATGAAGAGCGAGAAGTTGCCGATGTCGCGGAGGCTCTGCGGCGGCAGCTCCACCTGCACCAGCTCGCAGGTCGGCGCCGCGAACCCCGCCTCCACGCAGAGCGCGGAATACTCGTCGGGGGTGAGCCACTGCAGCGCCTGGGCCTTGTCCGCCGGCGAGCGCGCCACGGTGATCCCGCGCTCTTTCAGGACCTGCATCGCGCGCACCACCCAGCGGCGCCAGAACCCGCCCGTCCCCTCCACGTAGGCGCCGTTGAAGAAGGTGGAGTTGAAACCGAGCACGCCACCCTCCCGCAGCACCCGCCGGATCTCGCGCAACACCTTCGGCTTGTCGTGAATGAGATGAATGGCGTTCAGAAAGACCACCGCGTCCGCCGAGGACACCAGCCGGGAGAGCCACTCGGCGCTCCCCTCCACGAACTCGGCCACGCAGGAGCCCACGGCGGCCCGCGCCCGCGCCAGGGCGGACGGGGACGGGTCCACGCCGATGACCTTGGCGTCGGGGGCCTCCCCCAGTCGCTCCACGATGAGCTTGGTGACGGCCCCGGGGCCGCACCCCAGGTCCACCACCACTTTGCGGTCAGGCTGGACCACCCGATCCACCATCCAGCGATTGACGTAGGTGAAGAAGGGGTGACGCGTGAAGGGCGTGAAGGAAAAGCGCTCGGCGTCGGTATCGGAGGTGGTGTGGTTGCTCATCGGGCTCCGCGGCCGCAAGCGGCTCGATGGGCGTCGCGGCCGGGGTTCATTCCGTGGCGGGTCATTCATTCCTCAGGCACGGGGACCAGGGTAGCTTCAAGGGAATCTAAATGACGCACCCGACGCGTCTTAGTCAAGAGCAGGAGCGCTCGCTCCTCACCCGCCTCAAGGCCCGGGACCAGCGGGCCCTGGCCGACTTGTATGATGCGCTGGCGCCATGGGTGCTGGGGGTGGCGTTCCGGATTCTGAAGGACGAGGACGAGGCGGACGAAGTGCTGGCGGACGTGTTCGTTCAAGTTTGGGACCATATCGACCAGCACGATTCGCGGCGGGGACCGCTGGTACCGTGGGTCCTCTCCATCGCGCGGAACCGCGCGCTGGACGCGTTGCGCCGGCGGCGCCGGTGGTGGCGCAAGGCCGAGCGCATCGAGCAGGCGCAGGACGAGGACGCGGGAGTGGTGCCGGCGCCGAACCCCGCGGAGGCCGCGGTGCCGGGGTGGCCGATCCATCGCGAGGTGCACGCGGCGCTGGCGGGTCTCCCCGACGAGCAGCGGCAGGTGGTGTTGCTCGCGTATTTCGGCGGGCTCACCCATTCGGAGATCGCGCGGCGGACCGGACAGCCGCTGGGCACGGTGAAGACGCGGCTCCGGATCGCGCACGGGAAACTGGCGGACGCGCTGGGACACTTGAAGGACTGGATGACATGACGGACTGGCTGGGAATGTCTGCGGGACCGCGGATGCCCCGCCCGGAAATCCGGGAGCGGGTGCTGGCGCGCGCCGCCGAACGCCGTCCGCGCGCGCGATGGCCGCTCGCCGTCGCGGCGGGACTCCTGGTGCTCGCGGGCGGCGGCTGGTGGTCGTGGTCCACGATGCGCCGCCTCGGCGCCGAGCGCTCGCGCCTCGAGGTGGCGCTCGCGGCGTATCAGGACACGCTGTCGCTGCTGCGCTCCCCCGAGACCCGGGTCCTCGCCATCCCGGTGTCGACCGACGGCTGGGTGGGGCACGTGACCATCTTCGCCGACGCCAAAACCCACCGCTGGCTGGTGGCGTGCAACGGGCTCGCCCCCAACGCGCCCCGGCAGGCGTACCAGCTCTGGTTCCTCACCGATCGCGGGCCCCGCTCCGCCGCGCTGATGGCGATGACCACCGGGATGCCGATGGTGATGGGGGTCGGTATGCCGGCGGATTCGAGCCGGGTGACGGGCGTGGCGATGAGCATCGAGCCGCGCGAGGGCTCCTCCGCGCCCACGGGGCCGGTGCTCTTCAAGCTGGGGCTCTAGTCACTTCCCTTTCGCCAGGTCGTGCACGGTTTCGAGCTCCACGATCTTGAGCTTCCGTTTTCCCATCGGGAGCGTGATCTCCACCGTCACGCCCACCTTGCCGCCCACCAGGGACTTGCCGAGGGGGGACGCCATGGACACCGGCGTTTCGTCCCCCTCGTCGCCCTCGATGAATTCGCCGAGGGTGAGGGCGTAAGTCTCCTTCTGCTTGGTGGCGACGTCCTGCACCGTGACCCGCGATCCGAAGCCCACGCGATCCTTCGGAATGTCGTTCTCGGAAACGCTCGAGAGCTTGGACAGGCGCAGCCGCAGATGGTGCACCCGCGCCTGCGCGAACTGCTGGCGCTCCAGCGCCGCCTTGTACTCGGAGTTCTCCCGCAGGTCCCCGTGGGCGCGCGCTTTCTCGATCTCCTTCGGGAGCACGAAGTTGATCTCGTGATTCAGGCGCTCGACCTCGGCCTGGAGTTTCGCCTTGAGCTCGTCGATCATGGGGAGAATCTAGACGGATAGACGGACAGGCCGATAGACGGTAGGGTGGCCCGGGACTCTCCGCCTATCCGCCTGTCCGTCAATCCGCCATTATTGCTCCGTGCCCCTCAACATCCGCACCTATCACGACCTGACCGAACCCGACCGCTCCGGGCTCGCCGAGCAAATCGGCGCCCAGCGCCGGAGGGTGGCGGAGCGGCTGGCGGGCGTGGGCCGGGTGATCGCGGTGATGAGCGGCAAGGGCGGAGTGGGGAAGAGTTACGTCACGGCGCACCTCGCCCGGGCGTTGGCGCGCGCGGGCCGCGCGGTGGGCGTTCTCGACGCCGACCTGAACGGCCCCACCGCGGCGCGCCTCCTCGAAGCCCCGCCCCAGCCGATGCAAGTCGGGGAGGACGGCGTCGAGCCCGCGCTCGCCCACGGGGTGAAGCTCGTCTCCATGGCCCTGCTCCTGGAAGACGGGAAACCGCTCGCGTTTCGCGGCCCCGAGGCCGAGAGCTGGGTCTGGCGGGGTACGCTGGAAGCCGCGGCGCTCCGGGAGTTTTTGGGGGACGTGCGGTGGGGTGCGCTGGACCTGCTCTTGGTGGACCTGCCGCCCGGCATGCAGCGCTTCCTCGAGCTGGCGGAGCTCCTCGCGGCGCCGCCGGCGGTGCTGACGGTGACGATCCCCACGCCCGAATCCTCCGACGCGGTGCGGCGGGCGCTCGCGGCGGCGCGGGAGCGGGGCGCCGCGCTCCTCGGCGTGGTCGAGAACATGGCGGGCGGAGCGTTTCCGGGTGACGCCGGGGAGGTCCTGGCGCGCGAATTCGGCATCCCGCTTCTCGCCCGGATCCCGTTCAACCCGCCGAGCCAGTCGTGGGACGATTTGCGTTCCGCGCTTCCCGTTCGGCGTTCCGGGTCATGAAATTCCTCTGCGTGGAGTGCGACCGGCAAATGGTCTTCGAGGAGCGGGAGCTCCCCGGAGACGGCACCTTGGCCGCCGCGTTCAAGTGTCCCAAATGCGGGCGGGTGGTGGCGATGCTCACCAATCCGATGGAGACCCAGCTGGTGCAGTCCCTGGGCGTGAAGATCGGGGGCCGCACCCTGGACCAGGCGCCGATGGAGACGGTGCGGGGCATGGTGGCCACGGGCCGGGAGGACGCGTTCGCGGACCAGGCGCCGCGCGCCACGACGCCGGCCCCGAAGTGGTCCGGCGACGCGGAAGCCCGTCTCGCGCGGGTGCCCAACTTCGTCCGGGGGATGGTGAAGAAGATCTACGCCGACTACGCCAGGGAGCGCGGCATCGCGGAAATCACGCCCGCCGTGATGGACACCGCGCGGGCGGAGCTGGGGCTGGAAGGAATGTGACCGCGGTGCCCAACGTGACGGAGCAACTGGTGCACGGTCTCAAGGTCCAGATCGACCGCGACCTCTGCGTGGGGTTCGGGGACTGCGTGAAGGCGGCCCCCGAGGCGTTCCGGCTGGACGAGGACACCATCGCGGTGTTCGCGGACCCCGGCGCGGTCGCGCGCGAGCTGCTGCTGCGGGCGTGCGACGCGTGCCCGGTGGACGCGATTACAGTCTGGGACGAATCGGGGCGACAGCTCGTTCCCGGCGGCGCTTGACAGCAAATCGGACGAGCCCCATACTCGCGGCACCGTATCCTCTCGGCAATTCTTAGCGGCGGTCCGCCGCCGCTTGCAGTCGAGCATACACCGCGCGGTTCTCCATATACGACCGGACTCCCCTGTCGGGCCCGGCGGAACGCGGTGCGTGCCGGCCGACCCGAACGCCCGAGGTGCCGGTGTACCGCGAAATCTTCGTCCCGGTCGACAACTCGCAGCACTCCGATTGGGCGGTGGACCGAGCCCTGGAGCTCTGCCGGAAGTCGGAAGGACGCGTCACCGGCAACCACGTCTACGCCGCCCGCCTCCACGATGTCCGCTTCCGCCAGCTCGAGACCGGCCTCCCCGCGCAGTTCCAGACTCCCGAAGAGATCAAGAAACAGCGCAAGATCCACGACAAGCTGATCGAGAAGGGGCTGCAGCTCATCGCCGACAGCTTCCTCGACGCGCTGGGCAAGAAATGCGAGGCCGCGGGCGTCGCCCTCACCCGGCAGCTGCTCGAAGGGATCAACTACGAAGAGATCGTGAACGAAGTGAACCGGGGCGCGGGACGGCTCCCCGGTCTCATCGGGTTCGACCCCAACCGCGCCGCGGGGTACGACGGCGGGGAGAAGGTCCGCTCCGACGTGAAGCTCGGCGACAACGGGCGGCTCGTCGCTGAGGAAGAAGACGCGGCCGCGCGCCTGGTGGGCACCTCGGGCCGCCAGTACGACCTGGTCGCGATCGGCGCGCACGGACTCGGCCGCCAGTCGTTCTCCCAGCTGGGCGGCGTGGTGGCCCGCGCGCTCCGCGGCATCGAGAAGGACGTGCTCATCGTCCGGGACGACCGGCCCTTCGACGGCGGGCGCTTCCTGGTGTGCGTGGACGGCTCGTCCTACAGCTACAAGGCGATGCGCGCGGCGCTGGAGCTGGCCGCGGAGTTCGGCGGCGCGTTGTACGTGTGCAGTGCCTTCGACGTGGAGTACCACCACGTCGTGTTCAACAACATCAAGGACGTGCTCTCAGTGCAGGCCTCGAAGGTGTTCAAGTTCGAGGAGCAGGAGGAGCTGCACAACAACATCATCGACAAGGGACTCCTCAAGCTGTGCCAGGCCAACATCAAGCGGGCCGAGGTGATGGCGCAGGAGTTCCCCGACGTCCCGATCAAGACGCAGATCCTCATCGGCAAGCCGTTCCAGGTCATCATGCAGTGGGCCGAGGAGGTCAAGCCGTCGCTGCTGGTGATCGCGCGGCACGGCGCGCACCGCATCGACCGCACCGACCTGGGGTCGCAGGCCGAGAACCTGGTGCGCATCGCGCCGTGCAACGTGCTGATGACCGGCACGGTCGGCATCCGGCCCGAGGACATTCCCTGGATCGAGGAAGACGGGCAGGCGGGGCTGCCGTGGGCGCCCGACGCCGAAGTCCGCATCCTGCGCGTGCCGCCGTTCGCCCAGGGGATCGCGCGGCGGGCGGTCGAGGAGTACGTGCTGGAACGAATGGGTGAGAAGAGCGAGGAAAGGGGAGAGGGGACGCCCACGGTCACCAACAAGTGGCTCGATGAGGCGATCGCCAAACTGCTGCCGACCCACATGCAGCTCATCATGGGCATCGGCTCGGCCGAGGAAGTCGCCCGGGCCGAGCTGAAGGCCGAAGAGCAGATGGCGAAGACGCTGGTGCTGGGCAGCGAGGCTGACGCCGACGTCCAGGGTGCCACGGTCGAGGCGAAGTGCCCGGTGCCGCCCTACCACACGTCGCAGCGGCCGCGGACCGTGGCGGACCCGGCGGTGTGGACCACGGAGGCGTTCGAGCGGCTCAAGGCGGTGCCGCTGATC
>DASSQQ010000037.1:0-8551 GCA_035702425.1 Gemmatimonadales bacterium | reverse complement strand
GTGATCTCGAGGGCGCGGCGCACCGCGTCCACGATCTGCTGGATCGGCTCCTGCACCGCCTCGCGGATCTCCGAGGAGTGGACGCGGACGATCTTCGGAATCCCGGAGACCAGGTCCCGGCCCTTCACTTCCATTTCGCGCTCCTCGCCGGAGGGCGCGGCCGAGCCGATCTGGATCTTGATCTGCTCCGCGGTGGGCTCGCCGATGAGGAGGTTGTAGTTCTTGCGCATGAACTGGACGATGGCCTGGTCCAGCTCGTCACCGCCGGTGCGGATGGACGTGTCCGACACGATCCCGGAGAGCGCGATCACCGCGATCTCGGTGGTCCCGCCGCCGATGTCGATCACCATGTTGCCGGTCGGGGTCTCCACCGGAAGCCCGACTCCGATCGCCGCGGCCATGGGCTCGGCCACCATGTACACTTCCTTCGCGCCCGCCGACTGCGCCGAGTCCCGCACCGCGCGCTTCTCCACCTCGGTGATCCCGGAGGGCACGCACACGATGACCTTGGGCTTCACCCGGAAGAGATGGCGGTCGATGATGGTCTTCAAGAAGAAGCGAAGCATCTTCTCGGTGACGTCGAAGTCCGCGATCACGCCGTCCTTGAGGGGGCGCACTGCGAGAATCCCGTCCGGGGTCCGGCCCAGCATGCGCTTGGCCTCGAGACCGATGCCCTTGATCTTCCCGGTGGCCTTTTCGATGGCGACGACGGACGGCTCGTTCAGCACGATCCCCTCGCCGCGAACATAGACGAGAGTGTTGGCCGTTCCCAGATCGACAGCAATTTCGTTTGCCGGGCTCCAGGCCCCGATCTTGAAATTCGGCCAGCGCATGCCTGTCTTTAGGTGAAGGAAGTTTTTTGGCGGGCGCGAGCGACGACGCCCCAAGCTAATGGAAAGCGTAAGCTCAAGCAAGGATATAGCTTGACGCTCTTTGGCCCCGCCACTACCGTTCCGCCCATGCCCGCCGCCCGCTCCCCCTCCGCCCGCGCGCACCGCCCGCCCGGCCCACCCGGCCCGACCGACGTCGCGGTGGTGGACCTCGGGGTGTGCGATCGCTGCGGCCTCTGTCTGCCCCTCTGCCCCCCGGAGGCGATTCACCTCCTGGGTCCCGATCTGTTGGTGGACCGCGACACCTGCACCGGTTGCTGGAAATGCATCGCGCCCTGTCCGGTGGGGGCCCTGTCCATGATCGCCCTGGTGCCCGGGGCCGCCGGAGCCGCGGCCTAGTGCGGGACGTCGACGTCCTCGTGGTCGGCGCCGGCCCCGCGGGCGGCGTGGCCGCCGCCGAAGCGAAACGGGCCGCGAAGAACCTGGACGTGCTGGTGATCGAGCGGGACCGCGCCGTCGGCGCGCCCGTGCGCTGCGCCGAGGGCGTGGGGGACGCCGGCCTGCGCGAGTTCGCGGCCCCGGAGGGCGCCGACTGGTGGTCCCGCAAGATCACCAAGGTGATCTTCTGGGCCCCGGACGACACCGAGGTGAAGGTCGCGGAGCGGGACGTGGGCTGGGTGCTCGACCGGACCCGATTCGACGCCCACCTGGCGGGCGAGGCGGTGCGCGAGGGCGCGGAGCTGCGGGTCGGCACCGAGGCGACCGGGATGACCCGCGGCTCGGATGGCCGGTGGGCGGTGCGGCTCCGGTCGGCCAAGGGCGAGGAGACGGTGCGGGCCCGCGTCGTGATCGGCGCCGACGGCGTGGAGACGATGGTAGGCCGCTGGGCGGGACTCGATACCCGCGTGCCGGCGCGGGACATGGAGTCGTGCGCCCAGTACGTAGTCTCGGGGATCGATTGCGACCCCGACGCCATTTACCTGCAGTTCGGGGACGGGATCGCCCCGGGCGGATACGCCTGGGTGTTCCCGAAAGGCGTCGGCGTCGCGAACGTGGGACTGGGCATGGTGGGACTCAAGTCCGACGGCCGGAACGCGCGCGCCTACCTCGACGCCTGGGTGGATCGCCGCTACCCCCGCGGCGCCAGGACCGGGTACACGGTGGGCGGCGTGATCGTCCACACCACCATCAGGAAGACCTACACCGACGGGGTGCTCATCGCGGGGGACGCGGCGCACATGATCAATCCGCTTTCGGGCGGCGGGATCGTGAACGCCATGAAGGCGGGACGTCTCGCCGGGCAGACCGCGGCGACCGCCGTCTGCGCCGGCGACACCGGAGAGCGGCGGCTCTCAGCCTACCACGACGCGTGGATGAACCTGCTGGGGGACGATCACCTGAAGTACTACAAGATCAAGCAGGCGCTCGAGGATCTGGACGACGGATTCTTCAACGCCCTCGCCCGGACCGTGAACAAGATTCCCGAAGAGAAACGGTCCCTGGGCCGGATTTTCGTGCACGCGCTGGTGAAGCATCCTCAGCTGATTCCGGTGGCGGCGCGCTTCTTCGTCTAAGGCATCGCGCTCAGAGCGGCTGCTGATGGCTGACGGCTGATTGCTGACGGCTCAGCAGGCCCAACATCACGCTCGTCCCCACCGCGCACTGATTGGCGACGTCCGCCACGCCCCGTCCCACCTTCCCCAGCAGATCCTCGCGCAAACCGAAGGGCACGTCCCAGGCGTCCCACATGTAGACCGGCGTCCGGGGAATGGCGAAAGGGTCACCGCCTCGGGCCGACGGCGCCCCGAATCCCATTCGATACCCGGCCTCGCGCGCGAGCGCCCGCACCCGCCTGTCCGCCGCGCCGAACGGATACGCGAGCGCGATCCCGGCGCCCTCACCGAGGCGCTGAACCAGGGTCTCCCGCGAACGCGCCAGCTCGTCACCCGCCTCCCGGTCCGAAAGCCAGGTCAGCCGGCGGTGAGTCCGGGTGTGGGACTGAAACGAGAATCCCCGTCCCGCCCAGCGCTCGATCGCCCGCCAGTCGAGATGACGCTGGCGGCGCCAGGTGTAGCGCACGTCCCAGGTGTTCTCGCGTCCGATGTAATCGGTGACGAGAAAGGTGATCGCGGTGAAGCCGAGGTCCGCGAGCACCGGGAACGCGGTCTCGGCTGTCGAGGCGTAACCGTCGTCGAAGGAGAGGAGGAATGCGGATTGCGGATTGGGGCTTGCGGATTGAGAGGATCCGCCCGCCTGCGCCACGGCATCGAGGGTCAGGGCCCGCCATCCCCCCTTTGCCAGCGCGGTCATCTGGCGCGCGAAGACGCCCCGTCCCACCCGCGTGACGCCCAGCTCCAGCGCGCCGCCGATGCGGTGGTAGCATAGGACCGGGATGCGGGCCGTGGGATGCGGGATGGGCTCCACGGGCTCACGTTTCCCCAATCCTCCATCCCGAATCCCGCTCGTCACTTTCCGGTGCTTCCAAAGCCTCCGGCGCCCCTCTCGCTGACCGGTAATTCGTCCACCAACTTCAGTTCGACGCTCTCCACCCGCTGGAAAACGAGCTGGGCGATGCGCATCCCGCGGGTCACGCTGACGGGCGTGGAGCCGAGGTTGATGAGCGCGACCATCAGCTCGCCGCGGTAGTCGGAATCGATGGTGGCCGGGGTGTTGGGGAGGGTGATTCCCTGCTTCAGCGCGAGCCCGGAGCGGGGCCTGACCTGGGCCTCGAAGCCCTGGGGGATGGCGAGCGCGATCCCGGTACGGAAGAGCCGCCGCTCCATGGGCTGGAGCACGGTGTCCGGCTCGGCGCTCGCCAGATCGTACCCGGCGGATCCCGTGGTCTGGCGCGACGGCAACGGCAGGCCATCGTGGTGCGGCAGCCGCACCACCTGCACCACGGGCGCCGGCGTCACCTCCCGGCGGCGCGCCGGCGGCGTTTGCGAATGGCCGCCGCCGCCACAATCAGCACCACGGCGATGGCCGCCGCGCCGCTGGTGCTGCCGAGGCGGCCGGAGCGCTCCTCCGCGGTGAGCCAGTTGGTTTCCCCGTCGAGCGACGCCAGGGCGGCGTTCATGGTCGCGTCGAGACGCGAGGACTGATCCCGCGGCCCGGTCACGATCAGCTGGATCGCCTCCGGCTTCAGGGGGACCTGCGCCACCAGAATCTCGAGGGGCACCCCGGCCTGCGCGGTGTCGGTGCGCACCCCATCGACGTCGAACGCCTTCCACTTGAAGTGGACCAGCCGGCCGCCGGCCGGGATGTCTTCCGGCTTGGGTTCGTCGCGATCGAGGACGCCGTGGAGGCGCTGGACGCAGAGCATCAATCCGCCGCTCGCCGCGGCCGGCGCCGCTTCGTTCCAGCACTCCACCACGTCGGGCTGGCTGCGCGCCTCGGGATACACCGCGAACCCCTCGGGCACGGTCACCTTGAAGCCAAGCTCGGCGTTGTTCACCACCTGGCCCTGCACCAGGAGCGCCGCCAGCGCGAGGATCATACCAGGCTCTTCGGATCCACGAGACTGATGCCGAAGGCCTCGGCCACGCCCGGGTACACCACGTTGCCCTCGATCACGTTGAGGCCGAGGAAGAGCGCGCGGTCGTCGCGGCAGGCCTTGCGCCAGCCGGTGCGGGCCAGGCGCTTGGCGTACGGGAAAGTGGCGTTGGTGAGCGCGAGGGTGGAGGTGCGGGGCACGCCGCCCGGCATGTTCGCCACCGCGTAGTGAATGATGCCGTCCACCACGTAGGTCGGATTCTCGTGGGTCGTGGGTTTGATGGTCTCGATGCAGCCGCCCTGATCCACCGCCACGTCCACCACCACCGACCCCGGCTTCATCAGCTTCAGGTCGGCCCGCTTGACCAGGTGCGGCGCCTTGGCGCCGGGCAGCAGCACGGCGCCCACCACGAGGTCGGCCTTCTTGAGGACGTCCAGAATGTGGTGGCGGTTGGAATAGAGCAGATCCACGTTGGGAGGCAGTACGTCCGAGAGGTAGCGCAGGCGGTCGAGCGACACGTCGAGCAGGGTAACGTGGGCGCCCAGGCCCGCCGCCATCTTGGCGGCGTTGGTGCCCACTACGCCGCCGCCGATGATCATCACTTCGGCGGGGAGCACGCCCGGAACGCCGCCCAGCAGAATTCCGCTTCCGCCGCCCACTTTCTCGAGATACTTGGCGCCTTCCTGCACCGCCATCCGGCCCGCCACCTCGCTCATGGGAGTGAGGAGGGGAAGCTCGCCCGAGTCGAGTTGCACGGTTTCGTAGGCGATGGCGACCGAGCCCGACTTGACGACCGCCCGGGTGAGCGGCTCCGACGCGGCGAAGTGGAAGTAGGTGAAGAGCACCTGGCCCTTCCGCATCTTGGGCCACTCCACCTCGATGGGCTCCTTCACCTTGCAGATCATCTCGGCCTTGGACCACACCTCGTCCGCGGCCGAGACCACGGTGGCGCCGGCGGCGCGGTAGGCGTCGTCCTGAAATCCCGAGCCCAGGCCCGCCCCCTGCTCCACCAGCACGGTGTTCCCGTCGGAGACGAGGGCCTCGGCGCCCGCGGGCACCAGCGCCACGCGGTTTTCGTTCGTCTTGATTTCCTTCGGCACGCCAACGATCATGCCCGCTCCCGGACCGTCAGTTCGAGGTGAGAGGCCCGAGCGAGACCATGGTCTGCCGCTCGGGCCGGAAGTATTCGGCCGCCTGCCGGATGTCGTCCGCCGTGATCCGCTCCACCGACGCGATCATCGCGTCCAGGCTCTTGTAGGGCTCGCCGTGGACCGCGCAGCCCGCCAAACGATACATCCGCGCGCTGGGACTCTCCAGAGAGAGCATCAGCTGTCCCTGGGTCTGCTGTTTCGCATCGGCCAGCGCGTCGCCGGAGAGCCCGTCGCGCACCAGTTTCGCCATCTCGTCCCGGATCGCGGCTTCCGCGGCCTCCGCCGTCCGGGCCTGGGTGCCCACGTACACGCCCACCACGCCCATCTGGCGGAAGAACGAGGTGTAGGAATAGATCGCGTACGCCAGTCCCAGCTCCTCGCGGATGCGCTGGAAGAGCCGGGACGACATGCCGCCGCCGAACACGTTGGCGAGGACGAGAATCGCGTACTTCCGCTCGTCGGCGAAGGGCACGGTGTCGGTCGCGAACACGATGTGGGTCTGCGCCGTTTCCTTTTCCTGGCGGCGCACCGTGCCCCGCACCGCGGGCGGCACCGGCTGGCCCGCCGGCGCGGCGCCGGAGCCGCCGCCCTCGAACCATCCCTGCTTCTCGAGCTCGGCCAGGAGCGCGTCGTGGGTGAGGTTCCCCGCGGCCGCGATCACGCAGTTGCCGGGGAAGTACGCGCTGCGGTGCAGCGTCTGGAGATCGTTCTCCGAAAGCGCGCTCACCGTGTCCCGGGTGCCCAGGATGGTGTAGCCGTAGGGATGCTCCGGCCACAGCGTCTGGGCGGAGAGGTCGAACACCTGATCGTCGGGGGTGTCGTCCACGGTGTTGATCTCTTCCAGGACGACCTTGCGCTCGAGATCGAGATCGGCGCGGCGGAGCACCGGGTGCCGCACCAGATCGGTCAGAACGTCCAGCGCGCGGGGGAGATCCTGATCGAGGACGCGGGCCTGGAAGGCGGTGGTGTCGCGCGAGGTGTAGGCGTCGAGCGAGCCGCCGCGAGCCTCGAGCGCCAGCGCGATCTCCTGCGCGCTGCGCCGCTCGGTGCCCTTGAAGACCATGTGCTCGAGGAGGTGGGACACGCCCATCTTGGGGCGGGCCTCGTGCGCGCTGGCGCTCTTGACCCACACCCCCACCGCCGCCGAGCGCACGCTCGGCACCCGCTCCGAGAGCACGGTGACGCCGTTGGGCGCGGTGCTCTGCGAGATTTCCCGGTCGAGCCGGACGGTTTCCATCGTCCGGCTAGTTCTTCTCGAGCAGCGCCTTCCGCGACAGCCGCATGCGGCCGCGCTCGTCCACCTCCAGCAGCTTCACCTTCACGTGGTCGCCCTTCTTCACCACGTCCTCGGTGCGCTCGGTGCGGCCGTGCTGCAGCTCGGAGATGTGGAGCAGACCCTCGACCCCGGGGGTGATCTCCACGAACGCCCCGAACGCGGTGGTGCTCTTCACCACGCCCTCGTAGATCTTCCCCACCTCGGGCACCTGCACCATGCCGGCGATGATGTCCCGGGCGCGTTCGCCGCCTTCACCCACCGCGGAGATGGTGATCAACCCCGAATCGTCCACGTTGATCTCGGCGCCGGTCTGCTCCTGAATGGAGCGGATGGTCTTGCCCTTGGGGCCGATGATGTCGCCGATCTTGGCGACCGGAATCTGGATGGTGATGATGCGGGGCGCGTACTTGGACAGCTCGGACCGCGGCTTCGGCATCGCGTGATCCATGATGTCCAGGATGTGCAACCGCGCCGTCTTGGCCTTCTCGAGGGCCTGGCTGATGATCCCGAAGTCGAGGCCTTCGATCTTGATGTCCATCTGAATGGAGGTGACCCCTTCCCGGGTCCCGGCGACCTTGAAGTCCATGTCGCCCAGATGATCCTCGGTGCCCAGGATGTCGGTCAGCACCGCGACGCGGCTCCCTTCCTTGATGAGCCCCATCGCCACCCCGGCGCACGCCGAGCGGGTGGGCACGCCGGCGTCGTAGAGCGCGAGCGAGCCGCCGCACACCGTGGCCATGGACGACGAGCCGTTGGACTCGAGGATGTCCGACACGATGCGGATGGTGTAGGGGAACTCCTCGTAGGGCGGGAGCACGGCCTGCAGGGCCCGCTCCGCCAGCGCCCCGTGCCCCACTTCCCGGCGCGAGGTCCCGCGAATGGGCCGGACCTCGCCGGTGGAGAAGGGCGGGAAGTTGTAGTGCAACATGAACGACTTGGTGGTCTCCTGCTGCACGTCGATGGAATCGATCCGCTGCTCGTCGGAGACCGTGCCCAGCGTGGTCGAGACCAGCGCCTGCGTCTGCCCCCGGGTGAAGAGCGCCGAGCCGTGGGTGCGCGGCAGGACACCGACTTCGCAGCTGATGGGCCGCACGGTGTCGAGATCGCGGCCGTCCACGCGCTCGCCGCGGGACAGCACCTGCTCCCGCATGGTCTTGTATTCGATCTCCTCCAGCACGTTCCCCACGTCCTTCACGTTTTCCGGGAACTCCTCCGCCAGCTGCTCCTGCACGGTGGCCTTCAAGGCGCTGATCGCCTGCGCCCGCTCCGACTTCTCGGGAAGGTTCAGCGCTTCCGAGATGCGCGGCGAGGCGAGGTCGTGCACCCGCTTCACCAGATCGGCCGGGGGCTCGGTCTTGGTCCATTCCATCTTGGGCTGCTGCACGTCGGCCACCAGCTCCCCCGCCATCTCGAGCAGCTCGCGGATACCCTTGTGCGCGACTTCGAGCCCCTTCACGATCTCGGCTTCGGAAAGCTCCAGCGCGCCGCCCTCCACCATCACGATCGAATCCCTGGACCCGGAGACGATAATGTCCACGTCCGAGAATTCGAGCTGCTGGAAGGTGGGGTTCAGGATCCAGGCGCCCTCGACCCGGCCCACCCGCACCGCGGCGATGGGGCCGTTCCAGGGAATCCTGGACATGCTGAGCGCGGCCGAGGCGGCCGTGACGCCCAGGACGTCGGCGTCGTTCTCCTGGTCGGCGGAGAGGACGTAAATGAAGACCTGGACTTCGTTCTTGAACCCCTCGGGAAAGAGCGGGCGGATGGAGCGGTCGGTGACCCGGGCGGAGAGGATTTCCTC
>DASSQQ010000036.1:0-24573 GCA_035702425.1 Gemmatimonadales bacterium | reverse complement strand
CCACCAGAAAGCCGCGAGAGCACCAAAAATCAGGGCAACGACAATCCAGACGATCATGTCAGGAGTTGCACGAAGACGGGCGCGCGGTGCCTAACGGGTCATAGACTGGTGGTTTTAGAAAAGACAAAACTGATCATACGGCAATCTAGTGCGCGTGTGGCGCCGCGGTGAGAGGGATGGACCGCGCGGTCCGGTCAGTCTAGTGTGCCGGTGCGGGATTCCGCGAGCCGTCCTTCTGGTGGTACCGCCCGCTTGTCGCAGCCCCCCCTCGGCCTACCGCATACACACCGTTGCGCGCCCGCATCACCACCGCTCCATCACGCCCCGCTCCCCCACCCCCCAGCTCCCCCGGTCCCCCCCCTCACAGCGTGTCCGCCGGACTCCTCACCGCAAGTCCACCTCGCTTCAACACGTGGGTGTAAATCATCGTCGTCCGCACGTCCCGATGCCCCAGGAGCTCCTGCACCGTCCGTATGTCATAGCCCCCCTCGAGCAGGTGAGTCGCGAACGAATGTCGCAGAGTGTGACAACTCGCGGCCTTCGTGATCCGCGCCACCCTCACCGCCTCCTTGAACGCCCGCTGAAGGACCGACTCGTGCAGATGATGGCGGCGCCCCTCGCCGGTCCGCGGGTCCACATACCCCCGCGTCGCCGGGAACACCCACTGCCACTTCCACTCCCGCCCCGCGTTGGGATACTTGAGACGCAGCGCGCCCGGCAACACCACCCACCCCGCACCCGCCGCGAGATCGGCTTCGTGCTGCTTTCGCACCGCCGCCAGATGGTGCAACAGCGGCCCCTTCAGCCGGTCCGGCAGCATCGTCACCCGATCCTTCCCGCCCTTCCCCTCCCGCACCACGATCTCGCTGGTCGCGAAGTCCAGGTCCTTCACCCGAAGCTCGAGCCCCTCGAGCAGTCGCATTCCCGTCCCATACAACACGCCCGCCACCAGCCTCGGCACCCCCGACAACTCCCGCAACACCCGCCGCACCTCGTCCCGCGTCAACACCACCGGAATCCGCTTCGGCCGCTTCGCCCGCACCAGCGCCGCCAGCCAGCCCGACGGCACGTTCAACACCTCGCCGTACAAAAAGAGCAGGGCGGACAGCGCCTGGTTCTGCGTGGACGCGCTGACGTGCCGCTCCACCGCGAGGTCCGACAGAAACCGCGAGACCTCGGCCTGGCCCAGCTCCCGCGGATGCCGCAACCCGCAAAACCGCACGTAACGCCGCACCCACCAGACGTAGGCCTCCTCGGTCCGCCGGGAGTAATGCCGGACCCGGATCGCCTGCCGCACGCGGGTGATGAGCTTGGGTGGAGGGCCGGCGCCCCCGGACAGCACGCTCGCCATTCGACCAGCGTAGCCCGGCGGCCCGCCGCGAGCGGTACCGAATCCGCGCCGGACGGCGCGGGACGTTGCGCGGTTTACCCCGCTACGGCCGCGGATGGAACTGCCGATGCACCGTCCGCAAATAGTCACGGTCCACGTGGGTGTAGAGCTGGGTGGTCGAAAGATCGGCGTGCCCCAGCATCTCCTGCACCGCGCGCAGGTCGGCGCCCCCTTCGAGGAGATGCGTCGCGAAGGTGTGCCGCAAGGTGTGGGGGCTCACCCGCTTCGCGATTCCCGCGCGCTTGGCCGTGCCCTTGATGATTCCCCAGGCGCCGACCCGGGACAGCGGCCGGCCGCGCGCGTTCAGGAACAGAATCCCCCGGCCCTCCCCCCGGTCGAGCGAGGGCCGGATCTCCCGCGCGTAGAGGGAGACGGCGCCCAACGCCCGCCGCCCCACCGGCACCAGCCGTTCTTTCGCGCCCTTGCCGAAAATGCGCGCGATGCCGTCCTCGAAAAGAATGTCCTGCAGGGTCAGCGAGACCAGCTCCGACACCCGGGCGCCCGTCGCGTACGCGAACTCGAGAAGCGCCCGGTCCCGCAGCGCGAGGGGCTCATCGGTGTTGGGGGCCGAGAGGAGGCGATCGACCTCCTCCACCGTGAGGACCGCGGGGAGCGAGCGCCAGCGCTTGGGGGACTCGAGCCGCGCCGAGGGATCGCTCGCCGCCAACCCTTCGCCCACCAGGAACCGGTAGTAGGTGCGCACCGCGGAGATCTGGCGGCGGATGGTCGCCGGCGAGAGGCCGACGTCCTTCAGATCGTAGACGAACTCGCGGAGCCGCGCGAAGGAGACTTCGGTCGGACCCTTCAGTCCCTTCCCCTCCGCGTACGCCGCGAGGCGGCGCACGTCCCGGACGTAGTTCTCGACCGTGTGGCCGCTGTTCCCGGCCTCGAGCGCGAGGTAGTCGTGAAACGGCTCGAGGTGAAAGGCGAGCCCCACGTCCGCGGTCACCGCGATCCCCCACCCGCGGTCGTGAGCCGGGGACGCGCGAGGTACGCGAGGGCGGTATCGCGCCGCACCCGATACAGGGGCTCGGCGTTGGCCCACGCGCGGGCGACCAGGGCGTACTCCGCGCGCGCGCTGTCCACCATCCCCGCCGCGTCGAACGCGTGCGCCAGCTCCTCGCGAAGCAGCGGCCGGGTGACGTAGAGGTTCGAGCCCTCGATGCCGCCCCGCAGCGCCGCCTGAAGCCAGTAGATGGCGTCGCGCGGATGGGCGAGCCGCAGGTAGGTCCGCGCCAGCTCCAGGTTGACGCGGGTGAAGCCCTCGGTGGGCGAGTACGCCGAGAGCCGGAGACTGTCCACCGCGTCCCGCCAGCGTCCCGCGCGCTCGAGGGCGAGGCCGTGGATGTACGCGCGCAGCAGACGGTCCCGGCCGAGGGCGCTCTGCACCCCGTACGCCGCGACCGTGTCCGCGAGGGTGCGGACCGCGACGGTATCGCCCTGGGCCGCGGCGACGGTGGCGCGCAGGGTGAGGGTCCACGCGCGCCGCCGGGCCATGCTCCACGGATGCTCGCGCTCGAACGCGCGGCCGGCGTTGGAGGCGGAATCGAAGGCGTCGGCCGCGCGGGCATAGTCACCGGCCTCGAAGAGCGAGATGCCGAGCGGCAGCCACTCCCGGCGGTGCTCGGAGTCGGTCGGCTCGGGCGCGAGGAGCGCCCGTGCCGCGTCGGCGGCCGCGCGCGGGCGCCCCTCGTATCGCAGGGTGATCACGCGCCACCACACCCGCGAGCGCCGGAGCCGCCAGTCGGGATCGTCGCCCCCGGCGAGCAGCCGCTCCGCGCTCGAGTAATCGCCGTTGTACACTGCGTCGAACACCTGCGAGATCGGGTCCGCCACCCGCGCGCCGGCGAGCTGGCCGGCGACCCGCTGGGCCTGCACGGCGTCGGCCCCGCGACCGAGGCGATTCAGCACCAGGGCGCGGGCCCACCACGCCGCGGAGGCGCGCGGCTGCCGCCCCACCCAGGCGCGGGAGAGACTGTCCGCGGCGGCCAGGGAATCCATGTTGATGTAGGACTGCACCAGCTCTCCGTACGCGTCGCACGCGATGCAGCGCGCCGCCGCGGGAGCGGTGAGACTCAACGAATCCATCCGGATCGCGTCCCGCAGCGGGCGCACCGACCCGCGGTAGTCCGCGGCCATCGAGCGCCCCACACCCACCGCGTACAGCGCCGCCGGCTCGTCGGGATAGCGCGCCGCGAGCGACTCGGCCAGCGCCGGCCATCCGGGATCGTTCTGCGCGGCCGGCCACCAGACGCGAATGTAGAGCGCCTCGCGCGGCGGCGCGTGCGAGGCCAGGGCCGCGGCACGCGCGAACCAGCCCTGGCTCCCGCTCCCCAGGGACTCGTAACTGCGGCCCAGGTAATACGCCGCCATGGCGAAGGTCGAATCCTGGGCGAGCGCCGCCTGGAACAGGCGGATGGCGGCGCGGTAGTCCGCGTCGCGGTAGTAAGCGCGAAGCCCTTCGTCGTAGAATCCGTGCGCCACCAGCGACGGCGAGGTCACCGACGCGAGCCCCGACGACGGGCTTACCCGGCCCAGCCGCGCCGCGAAGCGCGCCACCGCCGAGTCGGCGAGCGCGAAGACGTCCCGGCCCGCCACCGTCACCGCGTCCCGCAGGACCCCGCGCCTCGTGTCCGCGCGCCGCAGGTCGAGCCGCAGGGAATCGCGCCCCATCCGGTACAGGACCCCCTCGATCATCTCGTCCGCGCCGGCGGCGCGGGCTGCCGCCGTCGCATCGCCGGGGTGGCCCGAGGCGATGAGCTGGCCCGCGATTTCTTCCAGACGGGGATGACTGATGACCGACAGCCCGTTGACGCGCGCGAGACCGGTCGAGAGGAGCTCGGGAAGCGCCTGGCTCGCGAGAGCCGGCGCGCCCGGATCGCCGGTGGTGACGTTGCCCACCGCGAGCACCGGATCCCGCGGGCGGGCGCGAAGTGGACCGAGAGCCAGGCCCACGAGAAAAAGAACCGCGAGCGCCGAGACGGCGAGGAGCGCACGCCGGCGAGCGGGCGCGCGCCGGGCGAGGCGAGGGACGGGCGTCGGCCGCTCCAGGTCCATCGGCGACGGGCGGGCTTTCCCGCGCAGGCGCGCCACCAGGGCCCGCGTCTCCTCCGACGGCTGCTCGTCCAACTCCCGGGCCAGCCGCCGCGCGAAGGAATCGTAGGAGCGCAGGGCCCCGGCCCGGTCCCCCGCCCGCTCGAGCAGGGTCAGCAGGCGCCGCAAGGCGACCTCGTCGTCGGGCACCAGCGCCAGCGCCCGCCGAGCCCAGCCCGCGGCGCCCGCGGGATCTCCCCCGCGCTCCGCCGCCTCCGCCAGACCCTCGGCGGCGCGGGCCGCGAGATCGCGGAGCCGCGCGCGCTCGTCCTCGAGCCAGCGCTCGAACGCCACCGAGGCGCCAGAGAGGAAAAAGCCCGCCAGTAGATCGCCCCGGTACAGGTCGAGCGCCTCGACCGGCCGCCGCTCGGCGACCGCGGCGAGGAATTGGGGCACGTCGGCGGCGACGCGGGCGGGATCGAGCGCGACTTCCTCGTCAACCCGGGTGAGTATCGCCTCGGCGCCGAGACCGCTGCGCAGCACGTGGAGCGCCTGGCGCAGGGAGCGGCGGGCCGCGTCCTGCGGCAGGTCGGGCCAGAAGACGCCCAGCAGGGCGTCCCGGCGGACGTAGGTCCCGGCCGGCCGGACCGCGAGATAGGCGAGCACCGCGAGGCGCTTGGGCTGCGCCAAAAGCTGGCGCAGCGGCGCCTCGTCGCCCCCCGCAAGCTCCACCGGACCGAGCAGACGGAGTCGGATCATGTCGCAGATCGAACCTAGAACGCGGGGCGTTACGGGACAAGTAACGCCGGGTAACGGTGCGGCGACCGCGCCACGCTAACGTAGCGGCCTGCGACGCCCGGAGGGGCCGGGCGCGTCATCGAACGCCGGAGGAAGGCACATGCACAAGCGACTGTTCGTCATCCTGATCGCGGCCGCGGCGGCCGTCGGCGCCGCCTGCTCGAGCTCGACCGGACCCGGTGTTCCGACGTTCGCGGGCAGTTGGCGCGTCGCCACGTCGCCGTTCTATCTGGGTTTTGTCGATTCGCTGGTGCCGGACCCTTTCACGATCACGTTCTCCGCCGGCCAGGGAGACACGCTGACCGTTTCGATGCCGCGGGTCTGGGTCTGGGTCGGCAGCGCGGCCACGCCGGCCGACTCGGTATTCAAGATTGCGTTGCCGAAGGGGGATACCCTGCTCGTTGTGGAAAAGGACACGGCCGGCGGCGGTGCCGGTTATCTCGCGTTGCGAGGCATCGCGAACGCCCGGCGGGACTCGATGACGGGCACGATCGGTCTCCTCGACCTCGGGTTTTCCATCCTCGACACGGCGACGTTCGTCGCGACCAAGCGATAGGCCGTATCACCGCCCCGGCGCCCGGCAACTCCGGTCACCTGCCGTTCCACCCGATGTGCCATAGGAGAGACTGCGCATGCGCAATCGACTGATCGCTCTCGGAGTGCTGGGCCTGGCCGCGACTTGGGCGGGCTGCTCGAGCTCGACGGCACCAGGCCCGACCTTCCTCGGGAGCTGGCACGTGCTCCCGACGATGAACACGGGCTTCGCACTCACGCCGGACACCTTCACGGTCAAGTTATCAGCGGCTCATGGCGACACCACGGCAGTCTCGATGCCGCCGATCGAGTTGATCTACGGTCCGAACTACGTCTTCGACTCGCTCCTCACGCGGACGTGGCCGCGGGGGCCGGGCGACACCCTCTGGATCATGGAGAAAGACCCATCCGCTTCGCTGTATATGTTGTTGGATGGTGTAGCGAATGCCCAAAGAGACACGATGCTCGGTACGATCACCGTCCTCGGCACCGGCGCGCAGGTGATCGGGAACTTCGTCGCCACGAAGCGGTAGGATCGGACGCGTTCCTACGGGCACCGTGCAGTTGGTCAAGAAGTAGTCCGGAACGCTCCCGCAGCGGTCAGGCCTTGAGCCGCTCCAGGTAGTGCTGCCGCACCTTCGCCACCTTGGGCGCGATCACGGCCCGGCAGTAGGCCTGTTCGGGGTGGCGGTTGAAGTAGTCGCGGTGGTAGGCCTCGGCGGGATAGAACGCCGTGAGTGGGACGACCTCGGTCACGATGGGGTCGTCCCACACCTTTCCGCTCCCGATCTCCCCGATCACGTCCTTCGCGATCCGTTCCTGCTCCGGAGAATGGAAGAAGATCGCCGAGCGGTACTGGGTCCCCCGGTCCGCGCCCTGGCGGTCGAGGGTGGTCGGGTCGTGGATAGTGAAGAAGACCTGGAGCAGATCCCGATACGAGATCGCGTCGGGGTCGAAATCGATCCGCACCACCTCGGCGTGCCCGGTGGTCCCGGTGCACACGGCCTCGTAGCTCGGATCGGCCACCGTGCCGCCCGCGTATCCCGACGTCACCGCGCGCACCCCCGCTAACTGCTGGAAGGCGGCCTCGAGGCACCAGAAACAGCCGCCGGCCAGGGTGGCTAGAGCCACCGCCGCACCTGCTTCTGGTAGTCCGAGTAGAGCTGGCCGAACTTGCGCTGCAGATACGCCTCTTCCAGCGCGATCACCCGGGTGCGGATGAGCCACACCGCGACCGGGAGGAGCAGGAGCGGCCACAGCGAATTCACCACCACGATCAGCCCCAGGTAGATCATCACCATCGCCAGGTACATCGGGTTGCGGCTGAAGGCGAAGGGCCCGTGGGTGACGAGCGCGGTCGCGGGCTTGGTGGGGTTCACGCTGGTCCCCGCCGAGCGGAAGGTGCCCGCGGCGACGAGCGCGAGGCCCACGCCGCCCCCGAAGAGGAGCCCGCCCACCCAGTCGAGCCACCCCGCTTCCGGAAAGATCGAGAAGGGCACCAGCCACTGGATCGCGTAGCCCGCGAGGAAGAGGCCGAGATAGATCAGGGGCGGAGGGAACCGGACTCCGGATTTGTCGGGCGGCTGAGCGGTCATGCCTCTTCCCTCCGTTGGCGTTTGAGACGGCGGTACATCCAGGCGCCGAGCGCGATCGCGCCGGCGAGCGCGGCCACGGCGAGCGCCCGGTTCACCCGCCCGAGCGCCGCTTCCACGCCATCGAAATTGGTGCCGAGCGCCGCCGCGGCGTAAGTGATGGCTCCATACCAGAGCGCGGTGGCGAGGAGCACCGGCGGGAGCGCCCGCCGGGGCGCGAGCCCCGCGACCCCCGCGAACGGCGGCACCAGGGCCCGCCACACCGGCAGCAATCGCGAGACGAAGATCCCCGCGAGCCCGAAGCGCGCGTAGGCCGCGTCCACGTGCGCCAGCGCCGCGGGCGAGAGCAGGCGCGCGCCGATCGGCCCCTCGAAGAACCGGCGGCCGTAGCGGCGGCCCACGACGTACACGCCCGCGGCCGACGCGCCGTTCGCCGCCAGCGTCACCAGGAACACCGCGCCGGCCGAAAGCGTTCCCCGCCCCGCGAGAAATCCGCCGAGGGCGACCGCGGTATCGGCGGGAACGGGCGGGAAGACGTTCTCGACCGCGGCGAGGAGACCGATCAGGACGTAGACGGGGCCCGGCGGAAGGGACTCGAGTGCCGCGAGGATGTGGGCGACCACGACTGCGCCTTACAGGCTCACGCCCACCACGCCGGAGGAGAGCCGGGGCGCCGGCGGCTCGGCGAGGAGCGCGACGGCCATCACCGCGATGCCCTCGCCGCGCCCGATCCACCCCATGCCTTCGTTGGTCTTGGCCTTGACGGAGATGGTGGACGGCGCCGCCACGATCGCGGCCGCGAGCTTGTCCGCCATCTGCTCCAGATAGGGCGCGAGCTTCGGCTGCTCGGCGATCACGGTGAGGTCCGCCTGCACGAACTGGAACCCCTGCTCCACGATCGTCAGGTACGCCTGGTTCAGCAGCTTCAGCGAATCGGCGTTGGCCCAGCGGGCGTCGGTATCCGGGAAGAGCCGCCCGATGTCGCCCAGTCCCGCGGCGCCCAGCAGCGCGTCGGTGAAGGCGTGGGCCACCGCGTCCGCGTCCGAGTGTCCGAGGAGTCCCTCGCCGTGGGGAATCTCGACGCCGCCCAGGATGAGCCGGCGATGGTCCCCGGGCGGCGCGAAACGGTGGGAGTCGTACCCGATCCCGACGCGCATCGGATCAGCGCTTCAGGATGCGGAGCGCGAGGTGCGCCGCGTTCCTGGCGTTGTCGATCCCCACGCACGCGACCGGGACGCCGGGCGGCACCTGGGCGGTGGCGAGCAGGGCGTCGAGGCCGTTGAGCGCGCCGACCGCGAAAGGCACGCCGATCACCGGCAGGTCGGTGAGCGACGCCGCGAAACCCGGAAGCGCGGCCGAGAGCCCCGCGCCCGCGATCACCACCTTGAAGCCCTTCGCCCGGGCGCCCTTCACGAGCTCCGTGGTCTCGGCGGGCTGGCGGTGCGCCGAGGAGACGTGAAACTCGAAGGTGGTCCCCGCCTTGAGGAGAATGTCGAACGCGGGCTCGATGCGCGGCTTGTCGCTCTCGGACCCGACCAGGATCAATACGTCCGGCATCTACGCGGCCTCCGGAAGCTTGGTGTAATCCTGCCGCCGCTTGCGCGGCACGTAGCCGGCGTCGGCGATCAGGCGCTGCATCTCGGCAAGGGTGGTGCGGAAGGCGGTCCCCGCCGCCGAGACCACGTTCTCTTCCATCATCAGGGATCCGAAATCGTTGGCGCCGAACTTCAGGGCCACCTGCCCGATCTTCATTCCCATCGTCACCCACGAGGCCTGGATGTTGGGGACCTCGGGGAGCACGATCCGCGCGATCGCCTGGGTGCGCAGGTAGGTGACCGCGTCGGTCTTCGGCGTTCCTTCCATCTCCGAGTGCTCGGGCTGGAGCGGCCAGCAGATGAAGGCGGTGAACCCCCGGGTCCGGCGCTGGACCTCGCGCACCCGGAAGAGGTGCTCGATCCGGTCGGCGTCGGACTCACCCAGGCCGTACATCATCGTGACCGAGGTCTTGAGGCCCATCCGGTGCGCGATCTCCATCACCTCGAGCCAGCGGTCCGCGCCCGCCTTCTTCCTGGCCACGCGGTCCCGCACCTCCTGCACCAGGATCTCGCCGCCGCCTCCCGGGATCGAGTCCAGCCCGGCGCCCACCAGCTCGCCGATCACCTCTTCAATGGACATCCCGAACCGGCCCGCGAAGAAGTCCACCTCGGACGGCGAGAAGCCGTGGATGTGAATGGGGTGGTGGCGCTTGATGTAGCGCAGGAGCTCGAGATACCACTCGAAGGGGATGTAGGGGTTGTGCCCGCCCTGCATCAGGATCTGCACTCCGCCCAGCGCCTTCAGCTCTTCGATCTTGCGGCCGATCTCCTCGAAGGAAAGGACGTAGCCCTCGAGGTGCTTCGGCCGCCGGTAGAACGCGCAGAACTTGCAGTCGGCGACGCAGACGTTGGTGTAGTTGATGTTGCGGTCGATGATGTAGGTGACTTCCGGCTCCGGGTGCAGCTGCCGGCGCACGCCGTCCGCCAGCGCGCCCAGCTCGAGCAGCGACGCCCGCTGGTAGAGCTCGAGGTAGGAGCGGAATTCGGCCGACCCGCGATCCACCATCAGGCCACCTCGAGGAAGCGGAGCGAGCCGTCGGGCACCAGGCCCTCGCGGGTGAGGCGGCGGAAGAAATCGGTGAGCCCGGCGAGGTGCCGGTAGGAGAACGCGTAGTCGAGCCCGGCGAGATACTCGAGGCACGCGGCTTCCGCCACGCCCGTCGCCCGCGCCGCCGCGATCGCCAGCTGGTCGAGGTGGGCGAGCCCCCAGGCCCGCGCGCGAAGCAGCGCGTCCTGCACCGGGCGGACCTCGCGCGCCGGCACCGCGCGCCGCGCCGCCCAGACCGCGAACACGAAGGGCAGATCGGTCCAGCGCTTCCACTCCTCCCCCAGGTCGTAGCGGTAACGGTAGCCCCCGCGCGCCGCGAGCATCAGCGCCGCGTCCCCGATCACGAGCACCGCCTCGTGCGGGAGCGCCGCCAGCGCGGACAGATCCGCCGCCTCCGCCCGCGCCTGCGCGAACCGGGGCGCGATCTTCCAGACCCCGCGGCAGAGCAGATCGAGCAGGCCCACCGAGGTGCGCGAAGACGCGGTGAGCAGGACCGTCGCCTGGGAGAGCTCGGTGACCGGCCGCTTCGAGAACAGCGCCACGCTCCGGACCGGCCCGTCGCAGGAAATGGCGATGTCGGGAAGCAGGACCAGGTCCTTGGCGTGCCGCGCGTACTCGACCGCGCTGATCACCGAGACGTCGAGCTCCCCCGCCACCAGCAGGTCGTTCAGCTCGGCCGGCGTTCCGGTGACGAGCTCCGCGGGGAGCGGCACCACGCCGCGATCGATCGCGCCGTAGACCGGATAACAGTTGATGTAGCCGATGCGGCCCAGTTTCATTCGGCCTGCTCCACGCCCGAGAGCACCGGCAGGCGCCGCCGGCCCGCGGCGTTCGCCCGGTGGTCGATGTGGAAGGTCGGGCCTTCGGGGCCCTGCGCCCGGGAGAGCGCCTGCCCGGGCGTCCAATCCTCGAAGGTGCGGACCGTCTGGTAGAGCGAGTCCCGCTCGACCGGCGTCTTTCCCGCTCCGCGCACCAGGGTCACGATCTCGTCGTAGGAGAGCCACATCGGCGTGCCCGCCCCGGCTTCGTGGTAGACCCGCTCGAAGACCACCGTCCCCTCGAGGTCGTCGCAGCCGAAATTGAGCGCGACCTGCGAAATGAACGGCGTCACCATCGGCCAGTGGGTCTTCACGTGGGGAATGTTGTCGAGCACCAGGCGCCCCACCGCGATGTTCTTGAGATCGTCGAACCCGCTGGTGGCGGTGCCGGTCCGCCCCAGCCGCTCTCCCAGCTCGTTGTGATCGGGGTGGTAGGCGAGCGGGATGTAGGTGAGGAACCCGCCGGTGTCGTCCTGCAGGGCGCGGAGTTGGAACAGGTGATCCACCCGGTCCTCCATCGTCTCCACGTGCCCGTAGAGCATGGTGCAGTTGGACGGCAGCCCGATGGCGTGCGCCTCGCGGTGCACGTCGAGCCACTCCGCGCCGGTGAGCTTCCGGTCCGCGATGGTGGCGCGCGCGGCCGGCGAAAACACTTCGGCGCCGCCGCCGGGGAGACTCGTCACCCCCGCGTCCTGCATCGCGGTCAGCACCTCGCGCACGCTCATCCGCTCGATCCGCGCGAGGTGCGCCACCTCGACCGCCGTCAGCGCCTTGATGTGGACGCCGGGGTGCCGCGCCTTGAGCCCGCGGAACAGGTCCAGGTAATACTCAAGCGAGAGCTTGGGGTGCAGGCCGCCCACAATGTGGAATTCGCGGGTCGCGTTCTCCTTCGCCGCGTCCGCCTCCGCGAACACCTCGTCCAGCGAGCGGGTGTAGGCGCCCTCCTCCTTCGGCATCCGCGCGAAGCTGCAGAACACGCAGGTGTTGCGGAGGACGCAGACGTTGGTGGGATTCAGGTGCTGGTTGGCGGCGAAGTAGACCCGGTCGCCGTTGCGGCGGCGGTTGGCGAGGTCCGCGAGCCGGCCCAGGCCGATCAGGTCGCTCGACCGGAAGAGCGCGAGCGCGTCGTCCCGGGTGAGGCGCTCGCCGGCTTCGACCTTGCGGGCGATGTCCTGGAGCGCGGGGTCGCCGACGGGCATCAGCCCGCCCGCTTCATCGCCAGCGTCACGTTGTGCCCGCCGAACCCGAACGAGTTCGACAGCGCGACGTCGAGCTTCTTCTTCACCGGGTGATTGGGCGCGGAGTCGAGATCGCACGCCGGGTCGGGCGTGAACTGGTTGATGGTCGGCGGAATCACGCCGTAGTGGAGGGCCAGGGTGCACACCGCGGCCTCGAGGGCGCCGGCCGCCCCCAGCAGGTGCCCGGTCATGGACTTGGTGGAGCCGAAGATCAGCTGCTTCGCCTGCGCGCCGAAGACCGCCTTCACCGCGTTGGTCTCGGCGGCGTCGCCGTGCGGGGTGGACGTCCCGTGCGCGTTGACGTAGCCCACGCGCGCGGGATCGATCCCGCCGTCCTTCATCGCGAGCTGCATCGCGCGCTGGGCGCCCTCGCCGTCGGGAGCGGGGGCGGTGATGTGATAGGCGTCCGCGGTCATCCCGTATCCCGCGAGCTCGGCGTAGATCTTGGCGCCGCGCCGCCGGGCGTGCTCCCACTCCTCGAGAATGAGGGTGGCCGCGCCGTCGCCCATCACGAACCCGTCACGATCCTTGTCGAAGGGGCGGCTGGCGGTGGCTGGATCGTCGTTGCGGGTGGAAAGGGCCTTCATGTTGGCGAAGCTGGCGAGCGCGAGGGGCGTGATCGCGGCTTCCGCGCCGCCCGCGATCATCACGTCCGCTTCGTCGTTCTGAATCAGCCGCAGGGCGTCACCCAGCGCGTGGGCCGACGTGGCGCAGGCGGAGACGGTGCAGTAGTTGGGGCCCTTGGCGCCGTAGCGCATCGAGACCAGCGCCGAGGCGACGTTCGCCATGAACATCGGGACGAAGAAGGGGGACACGCGGTCGGGCCCCTTCTCGAGGTAGAGCTGGCACTGCTCCTCGAAGGTGGAGATCCCGCCGGTGCCGGAGCCGATGATGACGCCGACCCGCTGGAGGTCCACCTTGTCCCAGGTCTGTTCCAGGCAGGAGTCCTTCACCGCCTGGGCGGAAGCCGCGACCGCGAACTGCGCGAACAGGTCGTAGCGCCGGACTTCCTTCTTGTCCATGTACAGCGCGGCGTCGAAGCCCTTCACCTCGCAGGCGAACTTCACCGCCAGCTTGGCCGGATCGAAGCGCGTGATCGGCCCCGCGCCGGACCGCCCGGCGAGCATCGCCTCCCAGGTGGCCTCGACGGTATTGCCGAGCGGCGACACGAGCCCGAGGCCCGTGATCGCGACCCGTCGCTTCACTACTTCCCCATCTTGTCGTGCAGGTACTGCAGCGCCGCGCCGACGGTGCGGAGCTTCTCCGCTTCCTCGTCGGGGATGTCGATGTCGAACTCCTTCTCGAAGGCCATGACCAGCTCGACGGTGTCGAGGCTGTCGGCGCCGAGGTCTTCCATGAAGCTGGCGTCGTTGGTGAGCTTGTCGCGCTCCACGCCCAGCTCCTCGACGATGATGTCCTTGACCTTCTCTTCGAGCTGCTTCATGTCCATTGCCATTGGTAGCCTCGAGCGGAAGTAGAGGGGACGGTCACATCACCATCCCGCCGTCAACGACCAGGACCTGCCCCGTAATGTAGCTGGCCCAGTCGGAGGCGAGAAAGAGCACGGCACCCGCCACGTCCCGGGCCTCGCCCAGCCGGGCGAGCGGGATCGCGGCCTGGAGGTACTGCTTCGCTTCTGCACTGATTCCGCGGGTCATCTCGGTGTCGATATAGCCCGGCGCCACCGCGTTCACCAGCACGTTCCGGGAGGCCAGCTCCTTGGCCGCCGCCTTGGTCAGGCCCACGAGGCCTGCCTTGGCCGCCGAGTAGTTGGACTGCCCCTTGTTGCCGTTCAGCCCCACCACGCTGGTCATGTTGATGATCCGGCCCCAGCGCCGCTTGATCATGCCCCGGCCGGCGAGCTTCATCAGCAGGAACGCGGCCTTCAGGTTCACGTCCTGCACCGCGTCCCAATCCCCTTCGGAAATCCGGAACAGCAGGTTGTCCCGGGTGAGCCCGGCGTTGTTCACCAGGATGTCGATGTGCCCGAAGTCCTTCTCGGCCTGCGCCACCAGGGCCTCGAGGTCGGCGGTCACGCCGACGTCGCAGCGATAGCCCCTCGCGCCCTCGAGCCCCTTGGCGACCTCCTCGGCCTTGGCCTGATCGCGGGCGCAGAGCGCCACCTTCGCGCCCGCCGCGGTGAACGCTTCGGCGCTCGCGAGACCGATGCCGCGGGTCCCGCCGGTAATCAAGGCGACCTTGCCCGAGAGATCGACCTTCACGACGGTCTCGCCCTTGCGCCCTTCCGTCTTTCCGTCGTCGGTGTCACGCCGCCTCCAGGAACTTCGTCACCTCGTCCGCCGTCCCCACGCTCACCACCGTCGCTCCGGAGACGATCCGCTTCAGCAGTCCGGCCAGCACGCCGCCGGGCCCGATCTCGATGAACCGCGCTCCCGCTCCCGCGATCGCCGCCGCCCGCTCCATGCAGGCCACCCACCGCACCGGCGCGGTGAGCTGTTCGGCGAGCCGCCGGCGGGCTTCGTCGGCGCCGCGCACCGGCTCGGCCGTCGCGTTGGCGACGACCGGAAACGCGGGATCGCGAAACGGCGCGGCGCCGAGCGCGCGCTGCAGCTCGGCGGCCGCCGGCGCCATCAGCGGGGAATGAAAGGCCCCGCTCACCTTGAGCGGAATCACCCGCTTCGCGCCGCGCGCCTTGCACCCTTCCCCGGCCCGCGTCACCGCCGCCGGATCGCCCGAGATCACCGTCTGGTCCGGCGCGTTGAGATTGGCCGCCACCGCGACCTCGGTCGCCGTCGAGGCCTCCCGGCACGCGGCGTCCACGTCGGCGGTCCCGAGTCCCAGCACCGCGGCCATGGTGCCGGGCCGCGCCGCGCCGGCCTGCTGCATCAGCTCGCCCCGGCGCCGCACCAGCTTCGCCGCCTGGGCGGCCTGGAGCGCGCCGGCGGTGACGTACGCCGAGTACTCCCCCAGCGAATGGCCCGCCGCCGCGACCGCAGTTCCGCCCGCCGCTCCGATCACGGCGAAGACCGCCGCGGAGTGCGCGAGGATGGCCGGCTGCGCGTTGTGAGTCGCGGTGAGCTCCGCTTCGGGTCCTTCGAACATCAGGGTGGACAGCTTCACGCCGAGCGCGTCGTCGATGGACTGGAACGTAGCACGCGCGGCCGGAAACCGCTCCGCCAGATCCTTCCCCATGCCGACTTTTTGAGCGCCCTGCCCCGGGCAGAGCCAGACGGTATTGCCGTCTACCACCGCACCACCATGCTGGCCCACGTGAATCCGGCCCCAAAAGCGCAGAGCATCACCGTCATGCCGGGCTTCAAGCGTCCGGTCCGGACCGCTTCGTCCAGCGCGATCGCCACCGACGCCGCGGAGGTGTTGCCGAAGCGGTCCACGTTGACGTAGACCTTGTCCATGGGGAGGCCGGCGTGCTTGGCGGTGGATTCGATGATGCGGATGTTGGCCTGGTGCGGGATCAGGAGGTCGATGTCGGCGCCGCGGAGGCCGGCCCGCTTGAGGGCCTGGTCGCAGGCGTCGGCCATCGAGAGCACCGCCGCCTTGAACACCTCGCGGCCCGCCATATGGATGTAGTAGGAGTGATCGGTGAGCAGCTCCGGGGACGGCGGGTGGCTCGCCCCGCCGCCGGGCCGGTACAGGAGCTCCGCCAGGGTCCCGTCCGATTTCATGTAGGACGAGAGAATCCCGCGGCCGTTGGTGCTCCTCCGCAGCAGCGTGGCCCCCGAGCCGTCGCCGAACAGCACCGCGGTCGAGCGGTCGGTCCAGTCCATGATGCTGGTGAGTTTTTCGGCCGCCACCACCAGCACCCGCTCCGCCTGATCCGACGCCACCAGCCCCTCGGCCACGTTCAGCGCGTACAGGAATCCCGAGCACGCCGCGCCCACGTCCAGCGCCGCCGCGTTCTTGGCGCCCAGCATCGCCTGCAGGTCGCAGGCGGCCGACGGCAGCAGCCGGTCCGGCGACGCGGTGGCGTACACGATGGCGTCGATGTCGAGCGGGGTGAGGCCGTCCTGCTCCAGCACCTTGAGCGCCGCCGCCTTCCCCATGCAGGCGTTGGTCTCTTCCTTGGTGGACACCCGCCGCTCGCGGATTCCGGTGCGCTCCCGGATCCACTGGTCCGAGGTGTCCAGGATCTTGGCGAACTCGTCGTTCGTCATCACCCGGCCCGGCGTGTAGCTCCCGGTGCCCCACAGCTCCGCGATCGGCCGCTTCACGTGGTGACGGTCCCTTCCGCGAATTCCGCGCCGATGTGCTGGGAGAGATGACTCTCGACCATCTGCACGCCCACCCGGATCGCGTTCTTGATGGCGCGGGCGGAGGACGAGCCGTGACAGATGATGGCGACCCCCTTCACCCCGAGGAGGGGCGCGCCGCCGTAGGTCGAGTAGTCGAGGACGCCGAACACCTTCTTGATGTCCGGCCGGTCCAGCACGTCGGCCGCGTCGCGCTTCACCATCGCGAGGATGAGCCGGGCCACCGATTCGTAGAACTTGAGGATCACGTTGCCCACGAACCCGTCGCACACCACCACGTCGATCTGGGAGCCGCGCACTTCCCCGGCCAGGATGTCCCGCCCCTCGACGTTGCCGAGGTAGCGGATCCCCTGATTCTCCTTCAGGATCTGGTGCGCTTCCTTCACCACCGCGTTTCCCTTCTCGTCCTCCTCCCCGATGTTCAGCAGCCCCACCGTGGCCTCGGGTCGGCCCAGGACGTCGCGGGCGTAGACCGAGCCCAGGTGCGCGAAGCCCACCAGCTCCCGGGCGTCGCAGTCCACGTTGGCCCCCGCGTCCAGCACCAGCACCGGCTGGCGCGCCGTGGGAAACAGGGTGCCGATGGCCGGCCGTTCGATCCCGGGGTGGAGACGGAGCATCAGGGTGCTCGCGGCCATCACCGCGCCGGTATTGCCGGCGGAGATGAAGGCGTCGGACTGCTGCTTTTTCTGAAGGCCGAGGCCGACCGCGATCGAGGACTTGGGCTTGCCGCGGATCGCGGCGAGGGGTTTCTCGCCCATCCCCACCACCTCGGGCGCCTCGACGATCTCGAGCCGGGCGCGGGTGACGCCGGGATGGCTCTTGAGGGCGTTCTCGATGTCGTGGGTGCGGCCCACCAGCTGGATGTGAAACGTCGGAGGCAGCTCGGCGAGCGCTTCCACCGCGCCCGCCACCTCCGCCGTCGGGGCGTGGTCGCCCCCCATCGCATCCAGCGCGATGCGGATCACGTCACGCGTCCTCGACTTCGATCCGCTTCTGGTCTCCGTAGTAGCCGCAGGTGGGGCACACGTGATGCGGCCGCTTCAGGTCGCCGCACCGCGGGCAGGGCTGCAGCGCCACCGCCGCCGCCTTGTAGTGGGTGCGGCGGGCGCGCTTCTTCCGTTTCGACGTCCGTCTCTTGGGAACCGCCATTGCTGCCTCTCGTCAGTCGCGGAGCTTGCCTTTGAGCGCCTCGAGTCCCCCCCACCGGGCATCGGTCACGGGGGGGCAGGCGCAGGGGCCCGCGTTCAGGTCCTGGCCACAACGCGGGCAGAGCCCGCGACAGTCCTCGCGACATTGTACGAAGCGCGGGACTACCAGCATCAGTTCTTCACGTACCGCCTGCGTCACGTCCACTTCGATCGCGTCGGGCGCGAGCGGGTAGGTATCGGGATCGTCTTCGGCGTCGCGCTCCTGACTGAAGAGCGCGCCGATCTCCGCCCGGACCGGCGCTTCCACCGGCACCAGACAGCGGCGGCACTCCCCGGAGACGGCCGTTTCCACCGTCCCCTGCCAATAGAAACGCCCCTCCCCGGTGCCCTGCAACCGGCCCGCGACCTTCACCGGGCGCGAGAGGACGACGTCCAAACCGGTAAACAGCGGGTCGTCCCTGGCGATCTCCCCGCGGGTCTCCACCGGGCCACGCTCGAGCTCCCGCAGGTCCACGCGAAACATAGGACAGCGAAGCTAAACCGTTGTGGCACTTGCGTCAAGCGAACTCCAGCGCACCCGTCCTAGAGACCCGCCAGGTCGCTTTCGGGGAAGAAAAACGCGACCTCGCGCGCCGCGTTTTCCGGGGAATCGGACGCGTGAATGGCGTTCCGCTCCTTGGACTCGGCGTAGAGCTTCCGCACCGTGCCCGGCTTCGCTTCCGCCGGATCGGTGGCGCCGATGACCTCCCGGAGGTGGCTCACGGCGTGGTCGCGTTCCAGAGCGAGCGCCAGGGCCGGGCCCGACGTCATGAATTGCACCAGCGAACGGAAGAAGGGCCGCTCCCGGTGCACCGCGTAGAAGGCTTCGGCCTGGGTCTGGCTGAGCCGGACCAGGCGCGCGGCCCGCACCGCGAAGCCCTGGGCCTCGAGGTGGGCGAGGATCTTCCCCGCCTTGGTCCCCTGCACGGCGTCCGGCTTGATGATGGCGAGAGTCAGCATGAAGTCGCGCGTCCTTTGCCTTTCATTTACGGTGCCACGAGCCGCCGGACCAGATCGGCCCTGGTGAGAAAGCCTACCACCACGCCTTCCCGAACGACGGGAAACCGGTCCACGTCCTTCGCGTTCATGAGACTCGCCACTTCCGAGAGGGTCTGATCCTCCGAGAGACAGAGCACCGCCCGCGCCATCGCGTCCTTCACCGGCATTTCCTTCGGATCGCCGGAGCCCCGGTGGATCTGCGCCTTCGTCGGAGCGCGGTACTCGCCGGTCTTGGCGCGCTGGAGGAAGCCGGGCAGAAGGTGACGCAGCAACTCCCGGTGGGTGACCATGCCCAGCAGGGTCCCGGCGTCGTCGATCACCGGGAGCGCGCGCACGTCGCGCTCCACCATGAGCTGGGCGGCCTCGCCGAGGGTGCGATCGGGCGAGATCGTGAAGGCCTGGGGAGTCATCACGTCCCGCACGGTGAGCTGGGGCGGCAGCTCCACCGCCTCGAGCGCCGCGATGCGAAGCACGTCCGCGCCGGACTTCGCCGCGAGGAGGGCCAGCACGTTCTCCGGCACCGACAGGGTGCGCGCCAGCGCGCCCACGACCTGGAGATAGGTCGGCGCCTCCCGGGGCGGCGCGACGATGAGAATCACGATCCGCGCGCTGCGGCGGTTGTCCTTCTCCCAGCGGACCGGATGGGGCGCGATGCCGACCGCGGTCACGAGCTCCTGGACGGCGTCGGTGCGGAAGTGGGGCAGAAAGGCGTGCTCGCCCACGGTCACCAGGTCTTCGGGCCACGCCCGCTCGATCACCGACGCCAGCCGGGCCGCGTCGGCCACCGCGCCGGATTTCACCAGGCGCTCGGCGAGCCGCTCCGTCGCCGCTTTCACCGTGGTGGCGTCCAGGGGGACGACGATGTGCTCCTCGCGGAGCACGTCCTTCAGCTTCACAGGCGTTCCTTCAGGAGGGGCACCACGTCCGCCGGCCGCTGCAACACCGAGATTCCCGCCTTCGCGAAGGCGTCCATCTTCTCGGCCGCGGTGCCGGACGAGCCGGAGATGATGGCGCCGGCGTGGCCCATCCGGCGTCCGGGGGGCGCCGTCTGGCCGGCGATGAAGCCCACCACCGGCTTCTTCATCTCCTCCTTCACGAACTTGGCGGCGAGCTGCTCGTCGGTCCCGCCGATCTCGCCGATCATCACCACCGCCTCGGTGCCCGGATCCGACTCGAAGGCCGCGAGGCAATGGATGAAGTTGGTGCCGATGATCGGATCCCCGCCGATCCCCACGCAGGAGGACTGCCCGTAGCCGTTGGTCGAGAGCTGGTGGATGATCTCGTAGGTGAGGGTGCCGGAGCGCGACACCACGCCGATCCGGCCGGGCTTGCAGATGTTCCCCGGAATGATGCCCACCTTGGACTCGCCCGGAGAAATGGCGCCGGGACAGTTGGGGCCGATCAGGCGCGCGCCGCGCTCGTGCACGAAGGGCATGACCTTCGTCATGTCGAGCACCGGAATGCCCTCGGTGATGCAGACCACGAGCAGGATTCCCGCGTCCACCGCCTCGAAGATGGCGGAGGCCGCGACCGCCGCGGGCACGTAGATCACCGAGGTGTTGGCGCCCGTCTCCCGCACCGCCTGGGCCACGGTGTTGAAGACCGGCACCGTGTTCTCGAACTTCTGGCCGCCCTTCCCCGGCGTCACGCCGGCCACGACCTTCGTCCCATAGGCGATCATCTGCCGGGAGTGGAACGAGCCATCGCGCCCGGTGATTCCCTGCACCAGGAGGCGCGTGTCCTTATTGATGAAGACGCTCACGCGGCCTTCCCCTTGGCGCGCGCCACCGCCTGCTTCACCGCCTGGTCCATGTCGGTGAGGGCCGAGAACCCGGCCTTGGTGAGGATCTCGACCGCCAGCGCCTCGTTGGTGCCGGTGAGGCGGATGACCATCGGGACTTTGAGCGGAAACTCCCGGGTCGCCTGGACGATGCCGTTGGCGACGTCGTCACAGCGGGTGATGCCGCCGAAGATGTTGAAGAGGATCGCCTTCACGTTGGGATCGCCGGTGATGATCCGCAGGGCGTTCACCACTTTCTGCGGATTGGACGATCCCCCGATGTCCAGGAAGTTGGCCGGCTCGCCGCCGTAGTACTTCACGAGGTCCATGGTGGCCATCGCGAGCCCCGCGCCGTTGACGCAGCATCCCACGAATCCGTCCAGCTTGATGAAGGTGAGCCCGGCCTCGCGCGCCCGCACCTCGGAGGGCGCCTCGGCGCTCGCGTCCCGCAGGGCGGCGATCTCGGGGCGGCGCTCGAGCTCGTTGTCGTCCACCACGATCTTCGCGTCCAGGGCGAGCACTTCGCCGTTCGGCGTGGTGACGAGCGGGTTGATCTCGGCGAGCGAGGCGCCGACCGCGTAGAACGCCTCGTAGAGCTTCTGCATGATGCTCGCGGCGGCGCGCACCTGCGCCAGGTCCCGATAGAGCGTGAAGGCGAGCGCCTGGGCCTGGTGCGGGAGCAGGCCGTACCGCGGATCGATCGCGAGCCGGTGGATCTTCTCCGGCGTCTTGGCCGCGACTTCCTCGATGTCGATCCCGCCGGCGGCGCTCACCATCAGCACCGGCCGCTGGGACGCGCGATCCACGATCACCCCCACGTAACTCTCGGACGCGATCTCCGCCGCCGGCGCGACCAGCACCTGCTGCACCGTGAGACCTTTGATCGTCATCCCCAGGATTTTTGCCGCGACGGCCTCGGCCTCCGCCGGGGTCTTGGCGAGCTTCACTCCGCCCGCCTTGCCGCGGCCGCCGGCGTGGACCTGCGCCTTGACCACCACCGCGCCGCCCAGCCGCTGGGCGATGGCCCGCGCGTCCGCGGCGGTCGTCGCGACCGCGCCGTCCGGAACCGGGACGCCGTGTCGCTTCAGAATCTCGCGTGCCTGATACTCGTGCAGGTTCACCGGTGCTCCTTGGTGATGGTCGTTCCCGCTTCTCCCGCGAGCGCCGCCAGTCCGTGCGCGAGCTCCGCGATCACCGCGCGCTTGCCCCCGGCACGCACGAAATCGGCCCCGGCCTCGACTTTGGGCCGCATGCTCCCGGTGCCGAGCTCCGTTCCCTGCAGCAGGTGATCCGCCTCCGCGAGGGAGAGCCGCCCGATGCGCTCCCGGCGCGGCGTGCCCCAGCCGCGGTACACCGCGTCCACGTTGGTCAGGATCAGCAGCACCTCAGCCGAGATCTCCCTGCCCAGGATCGCCGCCACGCGATCCTTGTCGGCCACGGCGTCGATCCCCTCGAGGTGCAGCGCGGGATCGTCGTACACCGGCGGCCCGCCGCCGCCGCAGGCCACGACGATGGTGCCGCTCTCCACCAGCGCGCGGATGGTCTCGCGCTCCACCACGGCGATCGGCTTCGGGGAGGGCGCGAGCCGCCGCCACACCCCGGGCGACACCTCCCGCACCGCCACCCCGCGCGCCTGGAGCCGCGCCACCCGCACCCGGTCCAGCTCGTGCCCGATGGGCTTGGTGGGATTCCGGAGGTCGGGATCCTTGGGGTCGCAGAGGGTTTGCGTCACCAGGGTGACCGCGGAGCGCTTGACGCCGGCCTTGACCAGCGCGTTCTGGAGCGACTGCTGGATCATGTAGCCCATCCACCCCGCGGTGCCCGCCACCAGGACACCGAGGGGCAGCGGCTCCACCTGCTCCGCGGCGAGCTCGTTGCGGAACAGCTCGTCGCCGACCTGGGGCCCGTTGCCGTGCACCAGCGCGATGCCCCAGCCCGCGCGCGCCAGCTCCACGATCGGCGCGAGACTGGCCCGGGTGTGACGGAACTGGTTGCCGATCGTCGGGCGCTCGCCCGGCGGCGCGACGGCGTTTCCGCCGAGGGCGACTACGATCGTTTCCCGGCTCACGGCGGCGGGAACCTAGTGGGGCCGGGGGGGCGGAGCAAGTTTGCCGCGCCCTCCCGCCAGTACGTCGCGCAACGCGCGGTACAACTCGCCGAACTTCGCGAGATCGCCGGCGGCGAGCGCGGCGTCGGCCTGCCGGGCCAGCCGCTGCGCCTCCGCCCACCGCCCCGCCAGCGTGGTATCGCCCGCCGCCACGGGGGCGTTGGTCAACGCGGCCAGCGCCCGCGCCGGCGACGCCCCGTCCCCGATCCGGTCGCCCCACGCGAGGTAGACCCGCTCGAGGCGCGGCGGCGCGGAGTCCGCCGGAGCGGCGAAGACCCCCTCCAGCGAAAAGATTCGCCCCGCCGCCACCCAGAGCCGCTCCAGGCCGGGCGTGGTGGCGCCGCTGCCGAACACCTCCCCGGGGAGCGTGTCGGGGACGGCGGGACGCCAGAACGTCGCGCGCGGTCCGGCGGGCGTCATCGTGGCCGCGAGGAGCCCGGCCAACCGCGGCGGTGTGCCCGCCGTGAACCCCTGCGCCGTCCACACGCCGCCCGCTCCGCCGCGGCCGGGGGCGGCGCCGGAGGGCGCGAGGAACTGGAACGGCTCCCGCGGCCGGCGGCCCCACCCGGCGGAGTCGGATGCCGTGGCCGAAACCGCGTCCGCCGCGCGGGAGAAGGTGGCGGCCGGAAAGGCGAGGCCCCGCCGGATCGGCGGCGGGATCTCCTCCTCGGGCGCGACGAGGGGCTGGAAGAAACGCCCCCACGCCGCGGTGAGCGAATCGTACCCCGGCGCGTACCAGAGCCGGGTGTCACCGGTCGTCGCGTTCACGGCGCCGATGAGCCCGGCCCGGAGGCCGCGCACCGTGCGGCCCCGCCAGCTGGCGGAGGGGGCGAGCGGAAAGCTTTCGGTGGACGTGTAGCCGTACGCCACCCACCAGGTCGCGCCGGCGTCGGTCACGGGGAGCGGCGGATCGAAGTCCGCGAAGGGCGCGAGGCGCGCGAGTCGCCCGGCGGGGTCCCTGCGCCAGAGAAGCGCCAGGCCGTCGGTCTCATCGCGGGTGAGCTCGGGGCTTTGCAGGGCCCACGCCAGCGCCAGCCGCCGCCACCCTCCCGAAAGCGGAATCGCCCTGGCGCGCGACGACGCGGCGGGAACGAGCGCGAAGGTCTCGAACGCGGGACCGAACCAGGTATCGCCGGAGCCCGGGACCCCGAGCACGTCGAGATTGGAATCCGACTCTTCGGCGAGCAGCGCGGGACCGGCGTGCGACCAGCGCCCGCGATGGAGGGAGTCCCAGGTGACGCCGGTGTCCCGCGCCAGCGCGGCCGTGTCGGGCCCGAGTCCCGCGAGCCAGGTGATGCGCGCCTCGGACGCGTCGGCCGGGCGCAGCGCCACCCCGGTCACGGCGACGCCCTCGGGAACGAGGTGCCCGGCGGTGAGCGCTGCGGCGATGTGGACCGGATCCCAAACCGGGAGCGTGCTCACCGCCTGAGCGAGCGTGGGGAGCTCGAGCGCGGGCGCCGCCGTGTCCCACACCGTTCCGTAGGCGAGCGCGGCGAGACTCGCGCGCTCGGCGGGGTCCACGCGGGCGCCGCCCCGGGGATCGCGGAAGAGCGGCGGGACGATCACGTACACCGCCGCGGCCGCGACGATCAGCGCTCCCCAGGCCGCGAAGAGGGCGCGGCTCGCCTCCCGCACCGTCCACACCAGACTCACACCGGCGGCGAGGACCGCGAACACGGCGACGAGGCGCGCGCCGGGGAGCCGGATCGCGAGGGCGCCCCGGTCGATCGCCCCGTGCAGGCCGCCCACCACTTCGGCGGGATCGAGCAGCGCGCCCCAGAACACGAGCGCCGCGAGGCCGGCGAGGAGGAGCCCCACGTGGGTGCGGGCCGGGGGCGAGGCGTGAATCCGCCCCTCCCGGATGCGGAGCGAACCGATCCCGGCATAGAGAAGGGCCACCACCGCGAGGGCCGCGATCACCGCCAGCTCCATGAAGCCCTGACGGGTGCTCTCCCACGGCAGGACCCCGACGTAGTAGCCCAGGTCCTGGTGCAGGACGGGATCGAGCACGCCGTAGACCGGCGGCGCGGCCGAAAGCGAGGCTTTGAGCCACCAGTCTCCCGTGCCCCAGGCGAGGACGACACCGAAGAACACGCCGGAGACGACGGTCACCGCGAGCAGCACCGGCTGCGGGACCGCCTCGACGATCTCGAGGTCGCCCACGTGGCGGGGCATCTGCACCGATCCGATGGTGCGGTAGACGAGGTAGAGGTTGGTGACGCCCC
>DASSQQ010000035.1:0-16139 GCA_035702425.1 Gemmatimonadales bacterium | reverse complement strand
CCCGAGGTCGAGCCGGATGGCGAGCTCGACGGCGAGGAGCCCGAAGAGCGTGGTGAACTTGATGATCGGGTTCATCGCCACGGACGAGGTGTCCTTGAACGGGTCGCCGACGGTGTCGCCGACGACGGTGGCGGCGTGCAGGTCCGTGCCCTTCGCCTTGAGCTCGACCTCGACGACCTTCTTCGCGTTGTCCCAGGCGCCGCCGGCGTTCGCCAGGAAGATCGCCTGGAACAGGCCGACGATCGCGATGGAGATGAGGTAGCCGATGAAGAAGAACTCGTCGACGAAGGCGAAGGCCAGGGTGGCGAAGAAGACCACCAGGAAGATGTTGAACATCCCCTTCTGCGCGTACTGGGTGCAGATCTCGACCACCTTCTTCGAGTCCGCCACCGAAGCCCTGGTGCTTCCCTCGAGCTTGATGTTGGCCTTGATGAACTCGACCGCGCGGTAGGCGCCGGTGGTGACCGCCTGGGTGGACGCGCCGGTGAACCAGTAGATCATCGCGCCGCCCGCGATGAGGCCGAGCAGGAACGGCGGGTGCAGGATCGAGAGGTTGCCGACGAGCGCGGGATCCAGGCCGTTGGTGAGGGCCACGATGATGGAGAAGATCATCGTGGTGGCGCCCACCACCGCGGTGCCGATGAGCACTGGCTTGGCGGTGGCCTTGAAGGTGTTCCCGGCCCCGTCGTTCTCTTCCAGGTTGTCCTTGGCGCGCTGGAAGTTCACGTCCATCCCGAACTCGTTCTTGATCTGCTCCTTCACGCCCGGGATCTGCTCGATGGTGGAAAGCTCGTAGACCGACTGCGCGTTGTCGGTGACGGGGCCGTAGGAATCCACGGCGATGGTCACGGGACCCATGCCCAGGAACCCGAACGCGATCAGCCCGAACGCGAACACCGCGGGCGCCACCATCAGCCCGCCCAGGCCCGCCGTGGAGACGCCGTAGCCGATCGCCATCAGGATCATCATCGCGAGGCCGAGCCAGTAGGCGGAGAAGTTCCCGGCCACGAGGCCCGACAGGATGTTGAGCGACGCCCCGCCCTCCCGCGACGACGTGACCACTTCCGCGACGTGCCGCGACTGCATCGAGGTGAAGACCTTCACCAGCTCCGGGATGACGGCGCCGGCGAGGGTGCCGCAGGTGATCACCAGGGAGAGCTTGTACCAGAGCGAGGGGTCGCCGCCCAGGTCCGGGATCACGAGCCAGGACACGAGGAAGGTGAGCCCGATCGAAATCACCGAGGTGAGCCACACCAGGGTGGTGAGGGGCGCCTCGAAGTCCATCTTGTCCGCGGCGGCGTACCGGGCGCGCGCGAACGCGGCGTTGATGAAGTAGGACAGCCCGGAGGTCACGATCATGATGATGCGCATCACGAAGATCCACACCAGGAGCTGGACCTTCACCAGCGGATCGTGCACCGCGAGCAGGATGAACGTGATCAGCGCGACGCCGGTGACGCCGTAGGTCTCGAAGCCGTCGGCCGAGGGGCCGACCGAGTCGCCGGCGTTGTCGCCGGTGCAGTCGGCGATCACGCCCGGGTTGCGCGCGTCGTCTTCCTTGATCTTGAAGACGATCTTCATCAGGTCGGAGCCGATGTCCGCGATCTTGGTGAAAATCCCGCCCGCCACCCGCAGGGCCGCGGCGCCCAGGGATTCGCCGATCGCGAAGCCGATGAAGCAGGGGCCGGCGTAATCGCCCGGAATGAAGAGCAGGATCACGAGCATCATGATCAGCTCCACCGAGACCAGGAGCATCCCGATGCTCATCCCCGCCTTGGTGGGAATCTGATGGCAAGGGTAGGGCTTGCCGGAGAGGCTCGCGAACGCGGTGCGGGAGTTCGCGAAGGTATTCACCCGGATCCCGAACCAGGCCACGCTGTAGCTCCCCGCGATGCCGATCAGCGAGAACAGCAGGATCACCGCGACCTTCGCCGCCGGATACCCGTGGACCACCGCGCCCGCCGCGTTCACGGTGGGGGCGAGCCCGCCGAAGTAGACCGCGGCGATGGCGCCGATGAAGAGCCAGAGTATGAGGAGGAACTTGCCCTGGGTGATGAGATAGGTCTTGCAGGTCTCGTAGATCAGCTCCGAGATCTCCCGCATCGACCGGTGCACCGGGAGGTTCTTGAGCTGGGTGTAGATCAGGAGGCCGAAGAGAAGCCCGAGGACGCAGATCACGATCCCGGCGAGGAGCAGGGTCCGGCCGCCGATCCCGCCCAGGAAGGTCGCCTGATCGAGGTCGGGCAGGACCAGCGCCGCCTCGCCCCCCGCCTCGGCGTGCGTCGCGGCGGCGGGCGCCTGCACCGCCGCGGCGGCGGGCGCCACCGCGCGGGGCGCCAGGCTCGCGCTCGCCGCGGCGACGACCAGCAGGGACAGGAGAACGGCGCCTGCAATCCGGCGGACGGTGTCAAACGACGGCATCGTCATAGAAGCGGACTCCCTGGCAAAGTGAGCGAGCGGCTCAGCGCTCTCCGAGTTCGTAATATTCCACGCCCAGGTGGGTGATCTGCTCCTCGCCCATCAACCACCGCAGCGTGTTCTTGAGCTTGGTCTGCTGGATGAACAGGTCGTGCTCGGGGTAGAGGCCGGGCGCGGTCTGGGGGCTCTTGAAGTAGAAGGAGAGCCACTCCTGCACGCCCTTCAGTCCCGCGCGCCGCGCCAGGTCGAAGAACAGCGCGAGGTCGAGCACGATGGGCGCGGCCAGAATCGAGTCCCGGCAGAGAAAATCGACCTTGATCTGCATCGGATAGCCCAGCCATCCGAAGATGTCGATGTTGTCCCAGCCTTCCTTGTTGTCTCCCCGCGGCGGGTAATAGTTGATCCGCACCTTGTGGAAGACCTTCCCGTACAGCTCGGGATACATGTCGGGCTGGAGGATGTACTCGAGGACGCCGAGCTTCGACTCTTCCTTGGTCTTGAAAGACTCGGGATCGTCCAGCACTTCGCCGTCGCGGTTGCCGAGGATGTTGGTCGAGTACCAGCCGGCGAGCCCCAGGAGCCGCGCCTTGAACGCGGGCGCCAGCACCGTCTTCATCATGGTCTGGCCGGTCTTGAAGTCCTTGCCGCCGATGGGAAGCTTGCGCGCTTCGGCGAGCTCGAGGATGGCCGGAATGTCCACGCAAAGGTTGGGCGCGCCGTTGGCGAAGGGGACGTCCTCCTGGAGCGCGGCCCAGGCGTAGAGCATCGAGGGCGCGATGGCGGGATCGTTCTGCTCCATCGCCTTCTCGAAGGCGGCGAGACTCTGGTGCGCGGGGCCGGGGGTGATGAAGACCTCGGTGGACGCGCACCACACGATCACCACCCGCGCCACGCCCGAGCTCTTCTTGAAGTTGCGGATGTCCTCCCGCAGCGCCTCGGCCAGCTCCCGCTTGTTCTTCCCCTTCTTCACGTTGGTGCCGTGCAGGCGCTTCACGTAGTTCTGGTCGAAGGCCGCGGGCATGGGCTTGATGGCCTTGAGGAAATCCGCGATCGGCTCCAGGTGCTGGGCCTCGAGCACCCCCGCTTTCTTGGCGGCGGTGTAGGCGTCGTCGGGGATGGGATCCCACGCGGTGAAGACCAGGTCCTTGAGGTCGGCGAGCGGAACGAAGTCCTTCACCTTGGGCGCGCGCTTCTCGGTGCGCTTGCCCAGGCGGATCGTTCCCATCTGCGAGAGCGAGCCGATGGGCAGGGCCCGGCCCTTGCGGACGTTTTCGACGCCCGCGATGAACGTGGTGGATACCGCGCCCAGCCCCACCAGCATCACTCCCAGTTTGCCCTGCGCGGGCGCCACCTTCCGAGCCGCCTCTGCCACCACTGTCAATGTCCTTTCCGAAACGCGGGCGCGTGGCCCGCGAGAGTATTCCGTCTCACTGCCGCGCGCTCCATGGTGTTGTTGCGTCCCGCGGCCAGGCGCGCCACGTGCGCCACCCGCTGCACCACGGTCACCGATGTCGCCGCGGCGAGCACCACGATGATCCAGAAGAGAAGCGCCCCGTCCTGGCCCGCTCCGAAAAACAGCGTGGGCGCGCCGAGGAGCAGCACCCGCTCCGCCCGCTGCGCGATCCCCACCTTGCACTCGTAGCCCAGGCCTTCGGCGCGGGCGCGGGTGTAGGAGACCAGCACCGACGTGCCCATCGCCACGATCGCCATCACCATCGCGACCGGGGCCCGGGCCGCCGGCACGCCGCCGGTCACGAACCACCAGGCGATGCCCCCGAAGAGGGCCATCTCGCCCAGGCGGTCCAGCGTGGAATCGTAGAAGGCGCCGAAGGCGGTGGTCCGTCCCCCGCCGCGCGCCACCTGCCCGTCGAGCAGGTCGAAGATCCCGTTGACGAGCACCAGCGCCCCGCCCCAGTGCGCCGAGCCCAGCGCGAAGGCCGCGGCCGCGCCGAGCACGATGAACGCCCCGAGCGTGGAGACGACGTTGGGACTGATCTGAGCGCGGATGAGTCCCTGGGAGATCGGGGCGACGAGTCGTAAGAAGCCGTCGCGCACCGGCTGCGGGATCACATTCATAGCCGCGGGAAAGTAACAGCGCCCCTCACGCGGGGAAAGGGCAAACCGTCAGTAGAGCAAGTACTTGGCGCGCACCGCCCGGAACCGGGCCAGGGCCTCGTCCCATCCGGCCCAGATCTCGGCGGGGGCCCGGCCCGCGCCGAGCGCCTCGCGCAGCTCGGGTCCGGCCGCGAGCAGGTCGAACCACTCGGGCCGGATCTGAAAGGAATCCGGCTGGGCCGCGCGCAGCGCGGCGAGGAGCAGGACCGCCGTCTTGGTGGGATCGTATTGGGCGCGGTCGGTGACGCGGAGCCGGATGCCCTTGAGGGCCACGCCGGCGTACTTCCCGTCGGTCGGATGATGCGGCGTGAAGGTGAAGGGGCGGAGTTCCACGCCGCGCAGTCCGGTCCCGCCGCCCATTTCCCGCGCCTTGGCCAGCACCGCCCGCGGATCGAGCCAGGGCGCGCCCACCACCTGGAAGGCGTAAGGCGTGCCCCGCCCCACCGAGAGATTGGTGCCCTCGAACAGGCAGGTGCCGGGATAATGCAGCGCGCTCTCCACGCTCGGCATGTTGGGCGATGGCTTGATCCACGGCAGACCGGTCTGGTCGTAGACCATCCCGCGTTTCCAGCCGCGGGCCGGCACCACAGTGACGGCGCCGTGGATGCCGAGGGTGTCGTTGGCGAAGCGGAGCAGCTCCCCGAGGGTCATGCCGTGCCGCATCGGCACCGGAAGGAAACCCACGACCAGCGAATCGGGACCGGGCACCGCACGCACGTTGCCCTGCACCAGGATCCCGCCTTCGGGATCGGGGCGGTCGAGCACCACGAAGGGAATGCCGCGCTCGGCGGTCCAGCGCAGGAGCGTGATCGCCGTCGCGGCGTAGGTGTAGTATCGCGCGCCGATGTCCTGGAGGTCGACGAGCACGACGTCCACGGAGTCGAGCGCGGCCCGCGCGCGCGTGGGCGATCGGCCGAACAAACTGTAGATTGGGAGACCGGTGGCCGAGTCGGTGGCGTCGGAGAGGCCGGGGCGATCTTCGCGGCCCTGGAACCCGTGTTCCGGACTGAAGAGCGCGACCAGTCGCACGCCGGCCGAGCGCAGCAGGTCCACGTCGCGGTGCCCCGCGCGGTCCAGTCCGGTATGATTGGTGAGGAGCGCCACCCGCCGGTTGTGCACCAGGCCGCCGGAGTCGGCGAGGAGCACCTCCACCCCGGGAATGACCTGGGCCCGCGCCGTGGTGGCGACGAGCAGGAACCCCAACACCGAGAGCTGATGAAGCCGCATCGCCTGTTGATCCTCACGTTGACCGCCGCCTGCGCGACCACCGCGCCGGTGACCCGTTCGTCTCCCATCCCCCACCCCGCATCGCCGCCTTCGGTCGATTCCCTGCTCGCCACCCTCTCGCCCCGCGAAAAGGTGGCCCAGCTCGTGATGCCGTGGCTCAGCGGAAGCTACACCGCCACCGACGACTCCGCCTTCCAGGTCGCGGCGCGGTGGGTGGACTCCCTCGAGCTGGGCGGCATCATCATCTCCAACGGGTCGCCCTTCGACATCGCGGCGAAGCTGAATGCGCTGCAGCTCCGTTCCCGGCAGCCGCTGCTCGTCGCCGCGGACCTCGAGTGGGGCGCGGGGATGCGCGTCTCCGGCGCGACGGTGTTTCCGCAGATCATGGCGGCCGGCGCCACCGGCGACACCACCGACGCCTACGACATCGGGGCCGCGGCGGCGCTCGAGGGCCGCGCGGTGGGCATTCAGGTGAATTTCGCCCCCGACGCCGACGTCAACAACAACCCGATCAACCCCATCATCAACACCCGCTCCTTCGGCGAAGATCCGGCGCGGGTGTCGGCGCTGGTGCGGGCCTACGTGCACGGCCTGCACGACCACGGAATGCTCGCCACCCTGAAGCACTTCCCGGGCCACGGGGACACGCAGATCGATTCCCACATCGGGCTGCCGGTGATCTCGGCCGACTGGCGGCGGCTCGACACCCTGGAGCTGATCCCGTTCCGCGCCGGCATCGCGGCGGGCGCGGACGTGGTGATGAGCGCGCACATCGCGCTGCCCACCCTCACCGGTTCCGACGACCCGGCCACGCTTTCCCCGGCCCTGCTCACCGGCGTGCTGCGGGACTCGCTCAAGTTCGGCGGCTTGATCGTCACCGACGCCCTGCAGATGGGCGCCATCGTGACCAAGTACGGCGCGGGCGAAGCGGCGGTGCGCGCCTTCCTCGCGGGCTCCGATCTCCTGCTGATGCCCGTGGACCCGGACTCGGCGATCGGCGCCATGACCGCCGCGCTCGCGAACGGCCGGATCACGCCGGCCCGGCTCGACGAGTCGGTGCGGCGGATCCTCGCCATCAAGGCCCGGCTCGGCCTCTACCAGCGGCGCACGGTCCCGCTCGATTCGATCATGGGCGTGGTGGGCTCGAAACGCTTCGAAGATCAGGCCAACGATCTCGCGGTCCGCGCGCTCACCCTGGTGCGGGACTCCACCGGCATTCTCGCCAGCCTGCGCCAGACCCGCGGCCGGCTCGCGCTGGTCGCCTACGCCGACGAATTCAACGGCGGCGTGGGCCAGGTGATCGCCAATCTCCTGCGCTCGGGGGGCGACACCGTCGAATACTTCCGGCTCTGGCCGATGTCGGGCCCGCTCTCCTACGACTCGGCGCGCACCGCGCTCGCCCGCGCGCCCCGGGCGCTCTTCGTGGCCAACGTGCGGCCGCTGTCGGGGCGCGGGACCATCGCGCTCCCCGATTCCCTCGCCGCCCTGATGATGAAGACCGATTCCACGAAACCCACCGTGCTGGTCTCGCTCGGCAGCCCCTATCTGCTCAACCAGGCGCCGACGATGAAGTCCTATCTCCTGGCCTGGAGCGGAGCCCGCGCCTGCGAGCGCGCGGTGGGGCTCGCGCTCACGGGACAGGTGCCCATCGGCGGCCATCTCCCCATCGGCCTGCCGCCGCGCTACGCGGTCGGGTGGGGGCTCGCGCTCCCCGCCGCCGTCGCCCCCACGGTGAACGCGCCGTGATCCGGCGCGCCCTCCTCGCCGCGGGCCTCGGCGCGGCGCTCGCCGGGTGCCACGCGGCGGCGCCGGTCCCCGTTTCCGAGGGGCTCCCCCTCGTGTCCCCGGCAGCGCTGGGGTTCGACAGCGTGCGGCTGGACTCGGTCACCCGCTACCTGCGGACCCAGGTGGACAGCGCGTTTCCCGGCGCCGTGGTGGCGGTGGGACGGCACGGGCGCCTCGCCCTGCTCGCGGCCGTGGGACACTACGCCGCCAACGATCCGCGCCCGGTGGACCCGACCACGATCTACGATCTGGCGTCGCTCACCAAGGTGGTGGGCCTCACCACCATCTGCATGATGCTGGTGGATGAGGGGAAGCTCGATCTCGACGCGCCGGTCCAGCGCTACGTGCCCGCCTTCCGGGGCCCCGGCAAGGACCAGGTGAAGATCCGCCACCTCCTCACCCACTCGGCGGGACTGGTGGCGGACCTGCCGCTCTTCGATTCCACGCGGAGCCGGGCGGCGGCGCTCGCGATGGTGGACTCGACCACCCTGCTCTGGCCCCCGGGAACGCATTTCATCTACTCGGACCTCTCGGCCATCGTGCTGATGCAGGCGGTGGAGAGCATCACCGGCGAGCCCTTCGATCGCCTGCTCCAGGAGCGGGTCTTCGGCCCGCTGGGAATGACGGACACGCGGTTCCGGCCGCCCCGGAGCTGGCGGAGCCGGATCGCGCCCACCGAGGTGGACACGTTTTTCCGGCACCGGCTCCTCGTGGGCGAGGTGCACGACGAGAGCGCGTGGCGTCTGGGGGGCGTATCCGGAAACGCCGGCCTTTTCTCCAACGCGCCCGATCTCTCCCGCCTCGCCGCGATGCTCCTCGCCGGGGGGAGCTGGAACGGCGCCACGCTCATTCACTCGGAGACGGTGGCGGAGTTCATCCAGCGCCAGGATCTGCCGCCCGGGTCCTCGCGCGCGCTGGGATGGGACACGCCCTCGCAGCCGTCGTCGGCGGGCACCAAGTTCTCGCCCCGGTCGTTCGGGCACACCGGATATACCGGCACCTCGATGTGGATGGACCCGGACAAAGATCTTTTCATCATTCTTTTGACCAATCGAGTGAACCCCACCCGCACCAATACGGCGATCCTGCACGTCCGGCCGCGGGTGGCGGATCTGGTGGCGGACGCGCTGACCCACCCCGAGTTCTAGCGGCTCGCGGGAACCGGGCACGGGGCATCAGGCGTTAACGCGTTGACAGCGGCGGGGTTCGTTCCTAACTTGCCGCCATACGGAGGTAGCAATGGCCACGACTCAGAATGCCGCGCCCATCACGTTGACGCTCACCGAGCAGGCGGCGGCTGAAGTGCGGAAGTTCATGGCGGAGGAGAAGGTCCCGGCGGAAACCGCGGGGCTCCGCATCGGCGTGCTCCCGGGCGGCTGCTCGGGGTTCAAGTACAGCCTGAACATCGAGGACAAGCCGGCCGACGACGACATCGTGCTTCACAGCGCGGGCGTGAAGGTCTTCGTGGACGGGTTCAGCGCCCAGTACCTGAACGGCGTCACGCTGGACTACAAGAGCAACTTCCAGGAGTCCGGGTTCGCGTTCGACAATCCGAACGCGACCGGCGGCTGCGGCTGCGGGTCCTCCTTCACGGTCTGACCCCGGCTTGACCCCGCCGTCCCACATTTCGAGGCCCGCGGATTTCGCGGGCCTCGTCGCGTTCGGGACCCCCGCGTGACCTCGCTCTCCACCGTCGACGTCGTCGTCATCGTTGTCTATTTCATCGCCGTCATCGCCGCCGGCCTCCTCCTCGCCGGCCGCCAGCGGGACGCCACCGATTATTTCCTGGGCCACCGCGGCCTCCCCTGGTGGGCGATCATGCTCTCGATCGTGGCCACCGAGACCTCGGCGCTCACCGTCATTTCGGTGCCCGGGCTCGCGGCCCGGGGCGATCTCACCTTCCTGCAGATCGCGTTCGGGTACCTGGTGGGCCGGATCGGCGTGGCGGCGTACCTGCTCCCCGGCTACTTCCAGGGCACGCAGGATACGGCCTACACCCGGCTCGAGCGCCGCTTCGGCCCCCACGCCCGGCGCGTCGCGTCCGGGGTGTTTCTCGTGACCCGCGCCCTCGCCGACTGCGTCCGGGTCTTCGCGACCGCCATTCCGCTCGCCATCATCACCCGCTGGAGTCTCCCGGCGGGGATCCTCGCGGTCGGCATCGTGACCGTGATCTACACCTGGATCGGCGGCCTCCGCGCCGTGGTCTGGGTGGACGTGATCCAGCTCGGCGTCTACATCCTGGGCGGCGTGGCGACCCTGATCGTCGCCATCCACGTGGCGGGGGGCCTGGGCGGTGACGCGATCGGCGTGGCCTGGCGCCACGGCAAGCTCGCCACCCTCGACTTCTCGCTCTCGTTCCGGACCCTGTACACGTTCTGGGGCGGCCTGGTGGGAGGCGCCCTCCTGTCCGCGGCGTCGCACGGCACCGATCATCTGATCGTCCAGCGGCTCCTTGCGGCCAGGAGCCTGCGCGACGCGCGGGTGGCGCTCGTCGGCTCGGGGGTGTTCATCATCTTTCAGTTCGCGCTCTTTCTCCTCGTCGGCACCGCGCTCTGGCTCGCGGGCGCGGACCACGCGGGGATGCGGAGCGACGCGATTTATCCCACGTTCATCGTGCACGACCTCCCCGCCGGGCTCGCCGGCCTCGTGGTGGCGGGAATTCTCGCCGCCGCGATGAGCAGTCACGCCTCCGCGGTGAATTCGCTCGCCTCCGCCGCCACCCACGACTTTTACGCGCCGCTCACCGGCCGCCGCGAGCCGGTGCACTTGCTCCGGGTAGGCCGCTGGCTCACGCTTTTCTGGACCGCCGTGCTGGTCACCGGCGCGATGGCGTTCTCGAACCAGAACACCCCGGTGGTGCAGCTCGCCCTCTCCGTCGCCTCGGTCACCTACGGCGGCCTCCTCGGCACCTACATCCTCGGGGGACTGTGGCCCCGCGCCCGCCAGCGCGACGTCATCATCGCCATCGTGGCGAGCGTGGTGCTGATGTCGCCCATCGTCCTCGGCGCGGTGATCCCGCAGATCCCGCCCGGCTTCCGCTGGCTCCCCGGCCTCGCCTGGCCCTGGTATGTGCCGCTGGGCACGGGCGTGACGGTGGCGGTCGGCGTGCTCTCGTCGCTCGCGGGGGATCGTGACGGAAAGACGGAAGGACGGACAGCCGATGTCCACTGAGTCCCCCAACCCGCTTCCGTCCTCCCGTCCTTCCGTCCTGCTGCTCGGCATCGACGCCGGGGGATCTCACACCACGGCCCTCGTGGCGGACCCGGGGGTGCGGGTCCTGGCGCGCGCCGAGGGACCGGGCGCCGCGATGCGGCCCGGCGGGGCCGCTCACTCGGCCGCGATCATCGGGGACACCGCGCGCCGCGCCGCGCGCCAGGCCGGCGTGGCGCTCCCCGCGAAACTCGCGGTGGTGGGCGCGGCGGGCGCCGGCCGGGAGCTCGAGCAGAGCGAGCTGGCGCGCGCGCTGGAGCAGGCCGGCATCGCCGCGGTCGCGGACGTACGCCCCGACGGGGAGATCGCGCTCTACGCCGCGTTCGAGGCGACTCCCGGCGTCCTGATCAACGCGGGCACCGGCTCGATCGCGTTCGCGCGGTCGCCGGCGGGCCAGCTGCTGCGCAGCGGCGGCTGGGGCTGGCAGATGGGCGACGAAGGCGCCGGCTACTGGATGGGCCGCCGGGCCCTGGTGGAGGCGGGGCGCGCGGCCGACGGGCGCGCGCAGGGCTCGACGCTCGAGACCCGGCTCCTCACCGCGCTGTCGCTGCAATCGTTTGACGATCTGGTCCGCTGGGCGGCGACGTCGACGCCGGCTCAGGTGGCGGCGCTCGCGCCCCACGTGCTGAACGCCGCGCGCGAAGGCGAAACGGTGGCGAAGGAAATGGTGGCGGAGGCCGCGCGGGCGCTGGCGGAGCTGGCCCGTCCCCTGCTCGCGCACTTCCCGGGGAGCGGCGCGATTCCGGTCGCGCTCACGGGAGGGCTGTTGCTTCCGGACTCGCTCCTGGCCAGGGCGCTCACCGAGATTCTGCGCCGCGAGGTTCCGCGGGCCAATCTCAGGCCCGGCCCGGTGGACGGCGCGCTGGGCGCGGCGAAGATGGCGGCGGAGCTGGTGCGGTAAAGAAAAAAAACAGCGTGACAAGAGGCGTGGTGCGTGGCCCACGCGCCCCGCCGTCGAACGGCGTTCCACGCGGTTCACGCCGCGGCCGCCATTCTCCCCTCGTCCTCGACCGACTTCGGGTCCCAATCGCTTTCGGTGCGCGCCACGTAGACCGCGGCGGTGAGATCGCCGCAGACGTTCAGGGTGGTGCGCGTCATGTCGAGCACCCGGTCGAGCCCGTAGACCACGCCCACCGCTTCGGGCGGCACCCCGACCGCCTGGCAGACCACCATCACCAGCGGCAGCGAGCCGCCCGGCACCCCCGCCGTCCCCACCGCCGTCAGCACCGAGAGCACCACCGCGATGATCTGCTGGGAGAGCGTCAGGTTCACGCCGAAGAGCTGGGCCAGGAAGAGCACCGTCACGCCCTCGTAGAGCGCGGTCCCGTTGTGGCACATGGTCGAGCCCAGCGGGAGGACGAAGCCCGCGATCCGGGGCGGAATCTTGAGCTCCCGCTCCGCCACCTGGATGTTGGTGGGGAGGGTGGCGTTGCTGGAGCTGGTAGAAAACGCGGTGACGATGCTGGCGGGGATTTTCCGCCAGAACGTGACCGGATTGAGCCCCCCGAAGAACCGCACCAGGAGCGAGAGACTCACCGTCCCGTGAATGGTGAGCCCGGCGAGCACCACCAGCACGTAGATCAGGAGCTTGCGCAGGATGTCCCAGCCCAGGAGCGAGGTCACCACGAAGATCAGCCCGAACACGCCGTAGGGGGCGAGGTGCATCGCCATGTCGATGATGCGGATGATCGCCTCGCACACCGCGTCGAGGAGCCGGACCACGGGGCGCGACTTGTCCTCGGGCAGGAGCGTGAGCGCGGCGCCGAAGATCAGCGCGAAGAAGAGCAGCCCCAGCATGTCGAGGCTGGCCGCGGCCTGGAACGGGTTCCGGGGCACGATGTTCACGAAGAAATCGGCGCCGAACTTCGCGGTGCCGCCCGCCTGGAGGCCCGCCACCTGGCCGTGGTAGGCGTCGATCAGCTGCTGGCGCACCGCCACCGGCACGCCGGCGCCCGGCTTCACCAGGTTGACCAGCGCGATCCCGATGACCGCCGAGATGATGGTCGACACCAGGAAGTACCCGAGGGAGCGTCCCCCCACCCGGCCCAGCTTCCGGATGTCGCCGATCTGCGCCACGCCCAGGGCGATGGAGGTGAAGACCAGGGGCACCACGGTCATGAGGAGGAGGCGCAGGAAGATCTGCCCCACCGGCCCGGCGACGTTGGTGGCGACCCAGTGCACCCAGGCCGAGCTGCCGGCCCAGAAGTTGGCCGCGAGGCCGGCGAGGGCCCCGGCGCCGAGCCCGACGAAGATCTTGTTGTGGAGCTTCACCGGGCGGCTGCCCGCTGGCGGACCTTGCTGTGGCGCACGCTATAGAAGAAGTAGATCAGCGCTCCCACCGCGAGCCACGCCACGAAACGGAGCTGCGTCACGAGGGGAAGGTTGACGATCAGATACAGACAGAACGCGATGGAGATGATGGGAAGGACGGGCACCCACGGGGTGCGGAAGGGACGCGGCCGGTCGGGATCAACGCGCCGCAGGATGATGATCCCCAGCGCCACCAGGATGAAGGCAAACAGGGTGCCGATGTTGGTGAGCTCGAGGACGATGCCGATGGGTGCGAACGCGGCAAAGACCCCGACGAACACCCCGGTGACGATGGTGGTGATGTGGGGGGTGCGGTACTTCGGGTGAATGCGAGCCGCCCACGGCGGGAGCAGGCCATCTCGCGCCATGGACATGAAGATCCTGGCCTGGCCGAGCTGGAAGACCAGCAGGACGGAGGTCATCGCCGCGACCGCGCCAAGGGAGAGGATCCCGGTGGCCCAGTCGGCGTGCACGTAGCGCAGCGCGACGGCAAGCGGGTCCGGAACGTTGAGCTGGTCCCACGGGATGAGTCCGGTCAACACCAGGGCAATGGCGGTGAAGAGCAGGGTGCAGATGATGAGGGACGCAATAATACCGATGGGAATGTCCCGCTTGGGGTTTCTCGCCTCCTCGGAGGCCGTACTCACCGCGTCGAATCCGATGTACGCGAAGAAGATGATTGCCGCCCCCGCGCCAATTCCTCTCACCCCGTTCGGCGCAAAGCTCGGTGATGTCCACTGGGCGGTGTGGACGAAGGCCAACCCGACCGCCAGGAACAAGACGATGATCCCGACCTTCAGCGCCACCATGGTGGCGTTCACCCAGGCGGACTCGGTGGTGCCGATTACCAGGAGCCAGGTGATCACGGCGACAATGGCGAAGGCCGGGAGATTGAACACCAGCGGGATGGACCCCAGGTGCGGAGCGGCGGCGACCACCGCCGCATCGTGGAGACCGCTCAGGGTATCGGTGACGAGCCAACGCGGCAGCGTGATCCCGAGGCCCCGCAGGAACGAGTCGAAGTAACCGGCCCATCCGATGGCAACGGCGATATTGCCGACGGCATATTCCAGAATCAGGTCCCAGCCGATGATCCACGCCGCCAGCTCACCGAGCGTGGCATAGGCGTAGGTGTACGCGCTCCCGGCAATCGGGATCATCGCGGCGAATTCCGAATAGGTAATCGCGGCGAGCGCGCTGGTGACTCCGGCGACCAGGATTGAAATCACGATCGCCGCACCGGCACCCGGATGGCCGGCATCGCCGGTTATGGCGGACCCGATGGCGACGAAAATCCCGGCACCGACGATCGCGCCCACGCCCAGAGCGGTGAGTTGAACGGGACCGAGCGAGCGCTTGAGGCCGCCCCCCGCTTCCCCGTCGGCGATGCACTGGTCCACGGACTTCCGGGCAAGAAGCTGTCCCACGCTAGCGACTCCCGCGATGGAAGAATGCTCGGTGGAAAATCAGAATTTCAGCGTGACGACCGTGACGCAGGCGACCGGCTCGCCTTCGCGCGTGGTGGCGGGATTGAACTTGTACTGCCGGAGGCGATCCAGGAAGTCGCGCCGGAACGCGTCATCGGCGATCGGCGGATCCACCTCGACCTTGCTCACGGTGCCGTCCACCGAGACCCAGAACTTGAGGTGCTCGACCTTTCCCTTGGACGACGCCGGCACGTTGTTGGGCGGGAGAATGGTCCAGCGGGGCGAGCATAGCAGGGTGTAGCCGCCTTCGCCGCCCGTCCCCGGCCCCGTCGCCGCCCCGACCCCCGGTCCCGTTCCCGAGCCCTGCCCGCCCCCGCTCCCCGGCCCCGAGCCCGGCCCGCCGCTCGTGCCCGGCGTCGTCCCCGCGGGCACGGCCGCCTGCACGTCGGGCTTCAACCGGAACTGCGGCAAGTCGAGCTTGATGGGATCGGGCAGCGGAATGGCGGTGGGCAGGACCCGCGGCGCGGCCGGGATGTCCACGGCGAGCGGCGCGCTTCCCGCGGGGATGGTGAAGAAGGTCACCGCCGGGCGTCCGCCGCCGCCCCCGCCGCCCGCCGGTCCCTTCCCTCGTCCCGCGGACCGGAGAAGCTCCTCACCGCGCCAGACCACGGCGATGATGATCGCCAAGTGCGCGAGAAACGCCAGCACCGCGCCCGGTTCCCACCGGCGTCGCCCGACGGGGAGACGGAGTCCCGGCAGGGGCGGCGGGGCCGCGCGCGGGGTGATGATGGACGGGGACTCACGCTCCGCGGGCACGGTTATAGATACACCACGGGCGCCGTAGGAGCACGTCCTCCGGCGCCCGTCCGGCTCAGTTCTGGGCCTGCGCCGGCGGCGTGAAGCCGATCACCTGTACGCCCGCGCCGTGCGCGATGTCCATCGCCGCGATCACCTCACCGTACTTGCGGTTGGGCGCGGTCTTGATGAACAGGAGCTTGGCGGGACGGGGGTCGTAAATCTGGTGCAGCGCCTGGTCCAGCTGGGCGAAGGAGTAGGGCTGCTTGTTGATCAGGTACCCGCCGTCCGCCGTCAGCTCCAGCACGATCTGGTCCGACGCCGCCTGCTTCTTCTGGTTCTGCTGCTGCTCCGGCGGCACCTGCACGTCCATGGTGCGGCGGCCCAGGGGCAGGGTGATCATGAAGATGATCAGCAGCACCAGCAGCACGTCGATCATCGGCGTGACGTTGATGTCGGAATTGAGGCCGCCGGCGGACCCGCCGCCACCCATCGCCATGGTTAGTTCTTCTCCGGATTGAGAACCGGTTTCTGGTCGGCGATGGCGCCGATCACGCGGACGCCGGCCTTGCGGGCCAGCTCGATCGCCTGCTCCACCCGGCCGTAGTCGATCCCCTCGTCAGCCTTGAGGAAGAGGACCTTGTCCTTGGTGCGGCCGGCGTAGAGTCCCACCAGCCGTCCGGCCAGATCCGCGTCGGGGACCTGGCGCGGGCCCTGGCCGACGTCCAGGTAGTACTTGCCGTCGCGGTCGATGCCGAGCCGGATCTCGTCCGGCTCTTCGGGACGCTTCTCCGCGTTGGCCGCGCGCGGCACCGTGGCCTGGAAGCCGGCGGTGATCGCGGGGGTCACGAT
>DASSQQ010000034.1:0-36264 GCA_035702425.1 Gemmatimonadales bacterium | reverse complement strand
AATGGAGCGTTTCCGGAGCTCGGGAAGGGTCCGTAGGGTCCCAGGGAAAAGGCGACGTACCCCGGGCTGCGGAAGGCGCTGTCCGCCGACTTGAACGCGGCCTGGGCGGCGACCGTGTCGGGGAGCACGCCCGGGGCCGTGCCTCCGGTGTTGTCGCACGCCGCGGCGAACGCGACTGCGGCGGCGACCAGGGGAGCGAGCGAGCGGCGGGTCGGCACGGGTCACCTCCTTCGTGAGACGTCTGCCTGCTGCCAGAAACCCCCGCCGGGCCGGAGCCCGACGGGGGTCTGCGGTGTTACGCCCGGGTCAGAAGCCTAGGACTCCGAGCGCCGGTTGCAGGAACGCATTGATCAAGTTGACCCCGGTGAGAAGGTGGTCGAAGGCCGTGGTGACGATCGCGATGTCATCGGCCGAGAGCAGGTTCCCGTCGGCGTCGGTCCAGATCGAGGTCGAGCCGGACGCGAGCAGCGTGGCGAAGAGGGCGCCGTTGGTGTACAGCTTGACGGTGGTCAGGCGCCCGTCGGCATTCTCGACCTCGAGGAGGGCCAGCCGGACCGATCCGGCGGGGTCCGTGAGCCTGAGGTCATAGGACACGGTGGTGTCCCGCGGATTCACCGCCTCAGTCACAAGACTCGTATAGTTTGAGGCGGGCTGGTTCAGTGAGAAGTTCACCCCGATTTTCACGCTGACCGCAGTGTCCGAGAAGAGTCCCTCGTCGAGCAGCGCGCTGAAGGTGACCTTGCGCAGCTCGCTCGCCGTCAAGCCGTTGGACACGAACCCCGAGCCGCTGACCGCGACCGTAGAGTCGGTGCCCCCGCTATGCGCGTAACTGGTGGTGGCATCGTAATACACCGGCGCACCACCCGGACCGGCGACGAGGAATCGCACCTTGGCCGCGGCCGACGTGCTCTGATCGAAGACGTCAAGCCGCCCGATCTCGGAGACGGGCTCCGCCACGGTATCGTTCACCAGGGCGTACAGAATGAAGCGCACGCCGTTGGCCGGGGCTCCGGCGCGCGTGGTCTTGACGTAGGTGTTGGTCGCGGTGTCCCACTCGAAGGTCTTGCCGAGGACCGAATCCGGCACCACGGAGGCGGCGGTCATCGACGGCCGCGGCGGGAGGGCCGCGCTGATCGCGCCGTGGGAGACGGGGGAGCGCCCCGCGAGCAGACCGGGCGCGGTCACGATCGCCTGCCAGGGCTTGAGGAAGGGCGCGGCATGCACGATCGGAGGTGCCGCGGCGAACGCGACGCCGCCGATCGACGCCAGGAAGCTCGTATAGACGGGGCTGACGAAGGATGACTCGGCACCGACCAGGGTGGAGAGCGATCCTAGGGTATCGGGCGGGGTGGTGGTACCCGCGGGGGCCTCACTGCTCGAGCAGGCCGCGCCCACCCAGGCCAATGCCCCGACCGCCAGCGTCAAGACTCCGGACTTGAAACGCATACTGCCTCCTTCGGTGGGTGAAGAATGGAAACGGGTCGCCCCGCCGGGCCGCTCCGACCCGACGGGGGCCACGCGCATCGCCGGGACGGCGGTCAGGCTCCGATGAACGCCGCTCCGGGTTCGAGGAAGACGGAGTACAGACCGATCCCTTCGATCAGCAGGGTGACGACGGATTGCGCGACCGCGGTGTTGTCCGCCGAGAGGAGATTGCCGTCGGCGTCTGTCCAGATCGGGTTGCCGGTCCCGCCTTGCACCACTCGGGTGAACACGGCGCCGTTGGAATAGAACGTGCCGGAGATCAAACGGCCGTTGGCGTTGTCGACCTGCGAGACCATGACCCGGATCGACCCTGCCGCCGAGGTCAGCTGGAGGTCGTAGGCGGTGGTGGAGTCGGTCGGGTTCTCGCCCTCGGTGAGCGAGGACGTGAAACTCACGGACGGCTGGCTCAGCGTGAAGCTGACCTTGATGGTCAGGACCGCCGCCGTATCCGCAAACAGGTCCTGTCCCAGCGAGGCGTTGAAGGCGAGCCGCCGCAGCGCATCACCCGCGCCGCCGTTCGAGGCGAAGCCCGAGCCCGAGAAGGTGAACGAGGAATCGGTGCCCCCCGAGTGCTGATCCCGGAAGGTGGCGTCGTAATAGGTCGGCGTGCCGCCCGGGCCGCCGACCACGAGGCGCACCGACGGGACGGACGACGTGGAGAGGTCGATCACGTCGAACTGCCCGACCTGCGTCACCGGCTCCGCGACTGTGTCGTTGTCCAGCGCGTACAACAGGAAGCGCACCCCGTTGGCCGGGGCTCCGGCGCGCGTGGTCTTGACGTAGGTGTTGGTCGCCGTGTCCCACTCGAAGGTCTTGCCCAGCACGCTGTCGGGAAGGACCGCGTCGGCGGCGGTAGTGGAGCCCGCCGGTCGGATCACCTGCGCCACGCCCCGACCCCGCGCCCCGCTCAGGGACAAGAGCCGGGGCGCGGCCGCAATGAGCCGCCAGCGCTCGAGGTACGGCGCCGCCCGGCTGATGGGGCTCACGGCGGCGAACGAGATGCCCCCGAGGGCGGCGCTGAAGCTCGAGTACACCGGGCTCGTGAACGCGGAGTCCGAGGCTGCGAGCGCCGCCAGAGTCGCGGTGCTGTCGGGCGGCGTAGCCGGCCCCGAGGGCCCTTCGCTGCTCGAACAGGCGACACCCGCCCATGCCAGGACCGCGGCCGCCAGTGTCCAACGTGCGTACCTGAGTGCCATACCGCCTCCGCCTTCGGGGTTGGAGATACGAGGTGACGCGCCGGGCCGGCTCGGGTCCAGGGGTTGGTGCGAGACGCGAAGCTTAGGCCCAGCGAACGCTTCAAGCTGTGACGTGGCGCACCCGCGACAGGGTCGTGCGTCGGAATGAAACGTGCCCCGTGCCGTAACCCTGTCAAGCCCGGCGCCCCGGAAGCGAAAACCCCCGCCGGGCCGGAGCCCGGTGGGGGTTTGCGGTGTGGCGACCGATGCTAGTCGATACTGCCCAATCCGATGATCTCGGTCGCGATGCTCACGAGTACGAGCGGGAACTCGACGCCGGCGTTGATGGTGATCGAAAATGCGAACTCGGCGACGTTCATCTCCTCGGGACTCAGCAACGCGCCGTCCTTGTCCGTCCAAAGCGTGTTCTCGTTGTTCAACGCCAGCCCTTGGGCGAAGAGCACGCCGTTCACGTAGACCTTGTATACCTGAAGGCCGCCGTTCGCGCTCGAGGTCCGCAAGTAGGTCGACCGCAGCGACTGGCCACCCTGGGTCAGGTGGAAGTCGTACGAAATGACGTCATGCAGCGTGTCCGAGGGGCTGTTGCTCGAGCTCAGGGTCCCGCCCAGCGACAGGCCGGGTTGGTTGAGGCTCGCGCTCGTGGTCAGCGTGAGGGTCTCCAGCGTGTCGCTGGAGCTGTCGAACGTCCAGGCCGCGCTGAAGGACAGCTTGTGGTAGTCCGCCCCGGTCCCGGCGTTCGCGATGAAGCCGCTCCCGGAGGTCTTGAACGCATGGCCGCCCCCGCTCGAGAGATCCTGGTAGGACACGGTTTCATCGAAGAAGACGGGCGTCCCGCCGACTCCCGCGATCACCACCCGCAGTTTCAGGAGCGTGCCGCTGGTCAGGTCGATGAGGTCCACGCGGCCGACCTCGGTCGTCGGCTCGGCCACGGTGTCCCCGGACAGGGCGTAGAGAATGAACCGCACGCCGTTGCTGGGGGCGCCGGTGCGGGAGCTCGAGACGTACTGATTCGTGGCCGTGTCGTACTCGAACGTCTTGCCGAGCACGGAGTCCGGCAGGAAGCTCGTCGCCGAGGCGGGCGCGAATTGCGGCAGGATCCGGTTGGTCACCCGGGGCGCTGCGGCGCCGCCGGTGCGGTTCAGGCGGGCCATCGACCGCGCAAAGCCCGCGGTGCGACGAGGGGTCAGACTGGCCACCACGCCGCCGTTGAGCACCACGCCGAAGCTGGAATACGGATCGCTGGTGAACGCCGACTCCGCCGCCGTTACGGTCGCGAGGATACCCGTCGTGTCCGGCGTTGCCGCCGGTCCTGAGGGCCCCTCACTGCTCGAACAGGCGACACCCGCCCACGCCAGGACCGCGGCCGCCAGAGTCCAACGTGCGTACCTGAGTGCCATACCGCCTCCGCCTTCGGGGTTGGAAATGCGTGTTCACGCGTCGGACCGGTTCGGGCCCAGGGGTTGGTGCGAGACGCGAAGCGTAGGCCCAGCGACCGCTGCAAGCTGTGACGTGGCGCACCCGCGACGGCGTCCCGCGTCGGAATGAAACGTGCCCGGGCCCGAGGTCCTGTCAAGGCGGGCCGGGCGGCGAGTTAGGCGATCAGGCCTCCACCGAGGAGGCGCCCGCTTTCGTCATAAAGCACCCCGGACTGCCCGGGAGTAATGGCCCGCACCGGCTCGGCGAGCCGCAGGGTGAGCCCCTCCGGCGAGGTCGCCGCGACGGTGCCCGGCACCGCCCGCGCCCGGTAACGGCACTGCACCCACACCCCGTCCCCCGGCGCGAGCGGCTCGCTCAGCCAGTTCACGCCCTCGAGCGTCACCTCGTGTCCGAAAAGGGCGTCGCCGGGGCCGATCACCACCTCGCGGGTCTCGGGCCGGATGGCTACCACGTACATCGGCTCCCCGAATCCGCCGGGAAGGCCGCGGCGCTGGCCGATGGTGTAGCGCGCGAACCCGCCGTGCTCGCCGACGGTGTCTCCGCCGACCGTCACCAGGGGACCGGGCGCCAGGGCCGGCGCGTCCGCGGGGAGATGCCGTTCCAGCACCGTCACGTAATCGTCGTCGGGCACGAAGCAGATCTCGACCGACTCCTCCTTCTCGGCGGTCTCGAGTCCCAGGCGCCGGGCGATGGCGCGGGTCTCCCGCTTGGTGATCTCCCCCACCGGGGTGAGCATCCGCGAGACCACGCTCCGGTCGATCCCCCAGAGGAAATAGGACTGATCCTTCGTGGTGTCGGCGCCGCGGAAGAGCGCGCCCTCCCGCGCCACCACGTAGTGCCCGGTGGCGAGGTGGTCGCAGTCCATCGCGTCCGCGTGATGGAGCAGGTCCCGGAACTTGGTGAAGGAATTGCAGCGGACGCAGGGGATCGGCGTTCGCCCCCGCGCGTACTCGGCCACGAAGTCGCCGATCACGTCGCGGCCGAACTGATCCTCGAGGTTCAGCACGTAGTGCGGAATGCCGAGCCGGTGAGCGACGAGCCGGGCGTCGGTGATCGAGTCCAGGGAACAGCAGGGACGGTCCGGCACCGAGTCGCCGTAGCAGAACAGCTTCAGCGTGGCGCCGATGACCTCGTAGCCCTGTTCGACGAGGAGCGCCGCCGCGACCGAGCTGTCCACGCCGCCCGACATGGCGACGAGCACCCGGCCCGTCACCGCGACGCTCCAACGCGGACGTCGGAAGGCGGAACGCGGAACTTCAATCCCGCTCCCCGTTCCGCGTTCCGCGTTCGCTTCTCACCGGTGCAGCACCGCGGAGAGCGCCCGCACCTTCTCCACCACCTTGGGAATCGCGTCCAGCGCCTGGTCCACGTCCGCGGTGGTGTTCTGCTTGCCGAAGGAAAACCGCACGGCGGCGACGCCGAGCTCGCGCGGCACGCCCATCGCGGTCAGCACGTGCGACGGCTCGACCGATCCGGTGGAGCACGCGGAGCCCGCCGAGCACGCGACGCCGGCGAGGTCGAGGTGCATCAGCACCGCCTCGCTGTCGGTGCCGGGGAGGGACACGTTGGAGACGTGCGGCGCGCGCGGGGCCCGGGCGGCGTTCACCACCGCGTCGGGCACCCGCTCCAGGATGCCGCGCTCCAGCCGCTCCCTGAGGCCCGAGGCGTGCCGCGCGAAGCCGGCCTGTTCGGCGGCCGCGAGCTCCACCGCGCGCCCCAGCGCCACGATGCCCGGCACGTTCTCGGTACCGGGACGGATCCCGAACTGCTGGCCCCCGCCGTGAATCAGCGCCTCGATAGCGTGCCGGTCCCGCACGATCAGCGCGCCGATGCCCTTGGGGGCGCCGATCTTGTGGCCCGAAATGCTCATCAGGGTGCAGGGAACGTCGGTGAAGGAAACCGGGATCTTGCCGAACGCCTGAACGGCGTCGGTGTGGAAGGCGACGCCGGCCTCGCGACATCGGGCCGCCATCCGCGCCGCCGGCTGGGTGACGCCGACCTCGTTGTTCACCCACATCACGCTCACGATGGCTACGCCCCCGGCGAGCGCCGCCCCCAGCGCGTCCTCGTCCACCAGGCCGTCCCCCGACACCGGGAGAATGATTTCCTCGCCGCCCATGTGCGCCACCGCGTGCGCGGCCGCGAGGATCGCCTTGTGCTCGATGGCGGAGACCGCGATGCGGAAGGGTCCGCCGCGGCCCCGGGAGGCGAGCGCCGCGCCGATCAGCGCCAGGTTGTCGGCCTCGGTGCCGCCGGAGGTGAAGATCACCTGGTTGGGCTCGGCCGCGAGCGCGGTCGCGATGGCGCGCTTGGCCTGCTCCACCCCCGCGCGCGCCGCGCGACCGAAGCGGTGCGCGGAGGAAGGATTGCCGAAGGCCTCGACGCCCAGGTAGGGCATCATCGCCTCCAGCACTTCGGGGCGGACCGGAGTGGTCGCCGCGTTGTCGAGGTACACCGGACGCTTGCTCACCCCGGCAATTTACCGACTAGAGCGACTGGACGCCAAGCTCGAGCACGTCGTCCACCAGGAGGGTCTCGTAGGTGAAGAAGGGCTCGCCGTAGGGGCGCCGGATCAGCGAGCCGTAATGCGCGGACTGGACCCGGATCAGCTCGTACAGATCCTGCCCGGTGGGAAAGATCTCCCCCGCCGCCTTGGCGCCGTCGAATTGGGACGCGTAGCACCGGATCGCCCGCATCTTGTTGTCGAAGGTCTCGGTCACGTCCACCACGAAGGACGGCTTCACCGGGTCTTCGCGGTACGCCAGGGCGTAGAGGATCTTGAATGGCCGGTGCGGCTCCCCGGCGGGCCCGTACTTCGCGAGACCCGCCAGGTAGCAGGCGTCCCGCGCCAGCTCCGAGGCGACGCGATGATCGGGGTGGCGGCCCACGGGGTAGGGGAGGATCACCACCCGGGGCCGGAGCTCGCGCAGCAGCTCCACCATCCGCGCGCGCGACGGCTCGTCGTTGGTGAGGTGCGCGTCCGGCAGCCCGGCGTTGGTGCGCAGCGCCACCCCCAGCGCTTCCGCCGCGCGCCCGGCCTCAGCGGCGCGGGTGGCGGCGTCACCGCGGGTCCCGCTCTCGCCCTGCGTGAGGTCGAGGATGCCCACCCGATGGCCCGCCGCCGCGGCCTTGGCGAGCGTCCCGCCGCAGGTCAGCTCCGCGTCGTCGCGGTGGGCGGCGATCGCCAGGAGGTCGACAGTTGATGAACCGGTCATCCGTCGTCCCGGAAACCGGGATTCGGGATTGGGGATGCGTGGGGGGTGGGGCCGAATCCCCCATCTCCCATCCCGCCTCCCGGTCTATTCATGCCGCAGCGCTTCGACCGGATCGAGGCGCGCCGCCCGGGCCGCCGGGCCCACGCCGAAGACCAGCCCGATGAGCACCGACACCGCACACGCCACCACCGCGCTCCAGACCGGCACCGAGGCGTCGAAGCTCATCGCCAGCCGGATCAGCGTCCCGAAGCCCAGCCCCACCACCACGCCGATCACGCCGCCCATCAGGGTGAGCGTCGCCGCCTCGACCAGGAACTGCCACAGGATTTCCCGCCGGGTGGCGCCGAGCGCCTTGCGGACGCCGATCTCGCGGGTGCGGTCGGTGACGGACACCATCATGATCGCCATCACCCCGATCCCGCCCACCAGGAGCGCCACCGAGGAGAGCGCGAGCATCACCGCGAAGAAGGCGCCGGTGAGCTTGTTGAAGATGTCCAGGATCTGATCCTGGGTGATCAGGTCGAAGGTGTTGGGGTCGGCGGGGCGGATCCCGCGCATCCGGCGCAGCACCACGGTCACCGCGTCCATGGCGCGGCTCACGCTGACGCTGGGGCGCGGCTTGACGATGATCCACAGGGCGTTGGTCTCGTCGTAGCGGTAATAGCGGCGCGCGGTTTCGAAGGGGAGAATCGCGCCGATTTCCTGCGAGGGCGGCTGGAAGATGTTGTCCGGGTTCTGGTAGAGTCCCACCACCTTGAGGGACACGCCGCCCAGGCGCACGAACCGCCCCACCGGATCGAGCCGCCCGAAGAGTTTCTCCGCCGGCGCCCGCTCGATCACGACGACCGGATCGCCGGCCGCGAGCTCGGAAGAGCTGAAGAAGCGTCCCTCGAGGAGCTGGCCTCCCTGGATCTCCATGTAGTGATCGTCGGCGCCGAACTCGGTCATCAGCTGGGTGTGCACGCCGGCGTACTCCATCTTGTCGAAGAGCTGGACCCACATGCCGGAGTAGTAGATCTCCGGGAGCCGGCCGATCGCCTCGGCCTCCGCGGGCTTGAGCACCGGGCGGATGCGAACCGCTTTCGGCAGGGCGTCGGGGTTCAAGGGCGTCTGGGAGAAGAACCGCATCACGTAGAACGTGGTGGGGCCCGCGATCTCGATGGTGTTGATGATCTGGTCCCGGATCCCCTGCACGATGGACGCCATCGCCATCACGGTGGAGACGCCGATCACCACGCCGAGGATGGTGAGGCTCGAGCGCAGCTTGTTCGCGCGGAGCTGCTCCAGCGCGATGGCGAGGCCCTCGGAGAGGGAGTGGAGCTTCATTCCGCGCGGAGGGCCGTGATCGGATCGAGCTTGGCGGCGCGGGTCGCGGGATACACGCCGAAGACCACGCCCACTCCGGCGCCGAGTCCCAGCGCCAGGGCGATGGCCCAGAGCGGCACCCGGGCGGGGAGCGGCGAGGCCGCGTCCACCAGCCACGCCAGCCCCGAGCCCATCGCGAGGCCGAGCAGTCCGCCCAGCGCCGCGAGGGTGACCGATTCGGCGAGGAACTGGTTGCGGATGTCGAGCCGGCGGGCGCCGAGGGATTTCCGGATCCCGATTTCCCGGGTGCGCTCGTTCACGCTCATCAGCATGATGTTCATGATGACGATCCCGCCCACCACGATCCCGATCGCCACCACCAGCGGGATGACGGTGAAGAGGAGCCGGGTGAGACTCTTCCAGAAGCTCACCAGCGCGTCCGCGGTGTCCACGGTGAAGTCGTCCGGCTGCTCGGGGCGGAGGCGGTGCGCCACCCGCATCGCCTCCTCGGCGCGCTGCATGCCGCCGAGGACGCTCACGGCATCCGGCATCTTCACCGAGATCACGGTGGTGTTGCGGCGCCCGTAGAGCTCCTCGAAGGTGGTGAGGGGCATCATCACGAAGCCGTCCCAGGACTGGCCCAGGACGGTGCCCTTCTTCGCCACCACCCCTTTCACCGTGTACTGCTGGCCCAGGATGCGGATCTTCTGTCCCACCGCCATCTGCGCGTCGTCGAAGAGCTTGTCGGCGATGTCGTGGCCCAACGCCACCACCGGCCGGTGCTCGCGGATGTCGATGTCGGCGAGGGGCTCGCCCGCGTCGTAGCTGTAGTCCTGCACCTCCTGGAACGGCGCCGTGACGCCGAAGACGAACACGTCGCCCACGGTCTTGTCGCGCCAGACCACGTCCGCCTGCGGGGTGGGCCAGCCGGACTGGATGCCGATCGCCTTGGCCTCCGGCACCGCGCGCTCGACGTACGGCACGTCCTCGGGCGCGATGATGGGCCGGCGCTGAATCGCCTTCCAGTCCTCGTCGTCGATCAGTCCGATGGCGATCGGCGTGCGCCGCACCTGGAAGGCGTTCACGCCCACGATCGCCCCGCCGATCCGCTCCCGCACGTACGCGTTCATCCCCTGGATGATCGCGACCACGGTCACCAGAAACGCCACCGACACGATGATGCCGAGCAGGGTGAAGAAGGAGCGGAGCTTGTGGCTCCACGCCGCCTGGAGGGCGAGAACGATGGCTTCGGTGAATTGCATGGGGGGAATCTAACGAACGGTGGTCCTTCCGCCTCTACCGTCCCGCGTCTCCTGTGGTGCTCGCCGTCCTATTCGTACCGCAGCGCCTCCACCGGATCGAGCCGCGAGGCCTTGTTGGCGGGGTAGATGCCGAAGAGCACGCCGGTGAGCGCCGCCGCGAACAGCGCCACCACCACCGAGGCCAGCGGCACGTGCGCCGGGACCGGCGTGAGCGCGTGGATGAGGAGGGCCACCAGGCCCCCCGCCACCATGCCGACCAGGCCGCCCACCACGGTGAGCGTTGCCGCTTCCACCAGGAACTGCCACAGAATCTCGCGCCGGGTGGCGCCCAGCGCCTTGCGCACCCCGATCTCCCGGGTGCGTTCGGTGACCGAGATCATCATGATCGCCACTACCCCCACGCCGCCCACCATCAGTCCCACCGACGAGAGCGCGAACATCACGAGGCGGAACACCAGGGTCACGCCGTTGAGCTTGTCGAGGTAGGCCTCCTGGGACACCACCGCGAAGTTGTTGTCCTGGCCGGGCCGGAGGCCGCGCTTGATGCGCATCGCCTCGGTCACGTCTTCCATCGCCTGCTGGGTGGTGATCCCGTTGCGGGGAGCCACGAAGAAGTCCATCCAGCCCTTCCAGTAGTGCACGTACTTCACCAGGGCGGAATGGGGAATGAACACCTGGGGCGACGGCGTGCCGCCGAAGAGCTCGGGCGGCGGGTTGTACACGCCGATCACGGTGTACGGCGTGCCCTGGATGTGAATCCGCTCCCCGATGGGATTGCGGTTGTTGAAGAGCAGCTCGGCCAGCTTGGTGTTGATCACCGCGAGCTGGGCGCTGGCCTCTTCCTCGATGGTGGTGAAGGACCGGCCCGGCGACACGTCGCCGCCCGCCACGTTGGTCCAGGTGGCGGTGCGGCCCTGGACCTGCACGCTGCTCTGGGTCTTGTTCTCGAACCGCACGTCGGCGCTCGCGAACTCGTCCGCCGTGACCCACGCCACCGAGGGCACCGCTTCGATGGCGCGCGCGTCCGACATGGTCATCGGCGGATTGCGGCGCCAGGGACTCATCTCGTCCGAGCCGTCGGACACGGTGACGCCGGCCTGGAAGAAACGGCCCACCCAGAACGTGGTCGGGCCGAGCTTCTGCAGGTCGTCGCGCACGCCCTTGTTGAAGCCGGAAATGATGGCGCCGATCACCATCACCACCATCACTCCGATCGCCACGCCCAGGATGGTGAGCGCGGCCCGCCCCTTCTGGGTCCGCAGCGACTCGAGCGCGATGCCGACGCCTTCGATCATCGGAGTCATGGGCTACTCCTGCCGCAGGGCGGTGATGGGATCGAGGCGCGACGCGCGCGCCGCCGGATACACGCCGAAGATGATGCCGACGCCCACGCCGAGCAGCACTCCCAGGCCCACCGACCAGGGCGCGACCGCGGCGGGGAGCGGCGTGACCGCATCGAGGAGCAGCGACAGCCCGACGCCGGCGGCGATCCCCAGCGCGGCGCCGAGGAGGGCGATCGCGGCGGATTCGGCGAGGAACTGGCGCAGGATGTCGCGCCGCTTGGCGCCCAGCGATTTCCGCAATCCGATCTCGCGGGTCCGCTCCGCCACCGCCATCAGCATGATGTTCATGATGACGATCCCGCCCACCACCAGCGACACCAGCACGATGCCCGGGCCCACGGCGAGCATGATGCGGTTGATCTTGCCCCAGAAGTCGAGCACCCCGGCCGACGTTTCGAGCGCGAAGTTGTCGTCCTGCGCGGGACGCAGGTGGTGGCGGGCGCGCATGATGCCCTCCGCCTGGTCCATCGCCGCGTTCATCTCCGCCTCGCTGTTCGCCTTCACCATCACCGCGTCCACCACCCGCGGCGGGTTGACGTCGCGCTGAATGGGTGAGGTGGCGGGCGCCACCAGGAACTTGTCGAGCGAGATCCCGAACAGATTCCCCTGCGCGGCCACCACCCCGATCACCCGGTAGGGCAGGTCGTGGATGCGCACCATCTTGCCCACCGGGTCCTGCCCCTGGAAGAGTTTCTGCGCCAGGTCCCAGCCCAGCACCGCCACCGGCAGCCCCGCTTTGGCCTCCTGCGCGCTGAAGGGACGCCCCTCGGCGATGCTGAGATTCTTGATCGCGAAATACTGATCGCCCGCGCCCTGGAGGTCGATGTCCTTGGCGACCTTCCCGTTGTATTCGACTTCACCGCGGTCCTCGGAGAACCAGGAGATCATCACCGGGATCGTGACCCCGGCGGTCACCGCCGCGGCGTCGTCGAAGGTGATCCGGGGCCGGCGGTGCCAGGCCCGCCAGGTGGAGTCCGGCACGTCGAAGTTGACGTTGGGCTGACGCCGCAGGTGGAAGGTGTTCACCCCGATCAGCGTGCCCGCGAACTTGTCCGTCATGTAGCGGTTCATCCCGTTCACGATGGACACGGCGGCGATCAGGAACATCACGCCGATGAACACCCCGATCAGCGAGAAGGCGCTCTTCAGCTTCTGCGCCCGGATGGTCTGGAGCGCGAGCCGGACCGCCTCGTAGAAGGGCACGCTACGCCGCCCGCGCCTTGTCGGTGGCGATCAGGCCGTCGTGCAGGGTCACCACCCGCGCGGCGTGCGCCGCGATGTCGGCTTCGTGGGTCACCATCACCACGGTCTGGCCCTGGCGGTGCAGGTCCGCGAAGACGTCCATGATCTCGTTGGAGGTGGTCGAGTCCAGGTTGCCGGTGGGCTCGTCCGCGAGCAGGATGCTGGGGTTGTTGACCAGCGCGCGCGCGATCGCCACCCGCTGGCGCTGGCCGCCGGACAGCTCGTTCGGCTTGTGGGTCATCCGGTCGGCGAGCCCCACCCGCGCGAGGGCCCGCTCCGCCCGCGAGCGCCGCTCCTTGGTGGAGAGCCCCGCGTAAATCAGCGGGAGCTCCACGTTGTGCAGCGCGTTGGCGCGGGGCAGGAGGTTGAAGGTCTGGAAGACGAACCCGATCTCCTTGTTCCGGATCCGGGCCAGCTCGTCGTCCGAGAGATCGCTCACCTTCTGGCCGTTCAGCCAGTACTCGCCCGCGCTCGGCGTATCGAGACAGCCGATCAGGTTCATGAACGTGGACTTCCCCGAACCCGACGGGCCCATCACCGCCACGTATTCGTTGCGGCGGATCTGCAGGCTCACGCCGCGGAGCGCGCGCACCGTCTCGGCGCCCATGGTGTAATCGCGGGTGAGCTTGTGCGTGAGGATGACGATGTCCGGGAGCGGGGTGTCGCCGGTGCGAAACTCCTGGAGCGCGGTCACTTCTTCGCCTTGCTCGAGTCCGTCGGGAGCTTGGCCTGCTTCACGTGCGTCCCGTCCTTCAGGTCGCGGATGGCCTGGTAGGGGCCCGCCACGATGGACTCCCCGCCGCGCAGCCCGTCCACCACCTCGAAGTACTCGTCGCCCGCGATCCCGACTTTCACCGGCCGGAAGGTGGCCACGCCGTGCGGGTCCACCACGAAGACGCCCTCGGTGTCCTTCAGCTTCTTGGCCTCCGCCGAGGTGTCGGCGGGCCGGTTCTCGGTCGAGACCGGCTTGTTCTCCCGCACCGTGAGCGCGATGATCGGGATGGACAGCGCGTCCTTGCGGGTGTCGGTGATGATCCGCGCCGTCCCGGAGAGATCGGGACGGATGTCCGACGGCGGGTGGTCCAGGGTGACCTCCACCTCGTAGTCCACCGCCTGGGTGTTGGTCCCGGTGGCCTGGGACGCCGCGGTGAGAATGGCGCTGTCGGAAATCTTGGTGACCCGGCCGGTGAAGGTGGTGTCGGGGAAGGCGTCGATGGAGACCTCGACCGAATCGGCGAGGTGGATGCGGACCACGTCGGTCTCGTCCACCTGGACCACGGTCTGGATCACCGAGAGGTCCGAGATCGTCATCAGGAGCCCCACGTCCTTGGAGAAGGTGCTGGGGACCGCGACCTCGCCCTCTTCCACCGGGAGGCGGGTCACCCGGCCCGACATCGGCGCCACCAGACGGGTCTTGCTCAGGTTCTCCTTGGCGGAGTTCACGGCGGCGCTCGACTGCTCGACCTGGTGGGTCGCCGAGTTCAGGTTGGCGTCCGCGATGTCGAACGCGGTCTGCGCCTGCTCGGCCTGCTCCTGGGAGACCAGGTTGGGATTCTGCTCGTGCAGTTCCTTGGTGCGGGTGAGCGCGCGCGCCGCCTGGTCGCGATTGGCCCGGGCCTGCACCGCGAACGCCTGCGCCGAGGCCAGCGCGGCCTGCGCCTGCTGGACCGCCGCCTGGTAGATGGTGGGGTCGATCTGGAGCAGGAACTGCCCCTTGGTGACGTAGTCACCCTCCTTCACGGCGATCTTCGTGATCCGGCCGGTGATGTCGGCGGAGATGTCCACCTTCTTCTTGGGCTGGACCTTGCCGCTCGCCGTCACCGCCGCCACCAGGTCCCGCCGGGCCACCTTGTCGATGCGGACCTCGACACCTTTGTCGCGGCGCGCGCTCGCGCTCGCGACGATGAGGACGAGGACCAGGGCGCCGACGCCGATCCCGGTGAAAATCTTGGTGCGCTTGGACATCTCGATCCTATCCTTTGGGTTAGCGAAGCGGCCGGCCGACCGCGGCTTCCAGCACGGCGACCGACTTGTGGTAGTCGTAGACCGCGCTCACGTAATTGTACTCCGCCTGCAGGTCCGCCACCTGGGCGTCCAGCAGCTCGAAGAACGTTCCCGACCCCACCCGGTAGCGCTCGGTGGCGAGCTGCAGCTGTTCGCTCGCCGCGCTCCGGTTGGTGTCCTGGATCGCGATGGTCGTGTACGCGGTCTGGAGATTCAGGTATGCCGCACTCACCTCGCGCTGGACCTGGAGGGCCCGCGCCCGCACCGACTCCTCGAGGTTGTCGTGCTGCGCCCTCGCCTGCGAGACCTGCAGCGTGTGCGAGAAATCGGTGAAGATCGGCAGAGTGATGGTGAGCCGGGCCTGGAACGGCTGCGTCGTGAACTTGAACGGAAAGACGCTGTTCGCGGTGCGGATCGGCTGCTCCAGCTGGGAACCCCACACCAGGCCGCTGCAGTCCAGCGGCGAGAGGCCCGCGTTGGTGCGGATGGTGTTGTTGTCCAGACAGTCCGAGTACGCCTGCCCGTAGGCCGCCTTCTGGCCGAGGATGTAGCTCTCCAGGTCGTTCGAATTCTTGAACTGCTGCGCGAAACCGGACCACGTGGCCGAGAGCGAGAGACTCGGTCCGTAGCCCGCGGTGGTGGCCCGCACGTTCCAGTTCGCGGCCCGTTCCCGGGCGCGCAGCGCCGCGAGCGCCGGGTTCTGCTGCTCCGCCATGGTGAGGAGGTCGTTCATCTTCCACGGCGGCGCCTGCACCGTGAACGAGTCGGTGAGCTGCACCGAATCGATGTCGGTCGGCGGCGTGACGCCCATCAGCTCGAAGAGCGAGAGCTTCTCCACCTGCACGCTGGTTTGCGCGCGGAGGAGGTTGACCTCGGCCTGGCCGCGCGCGACCTGCGCCTGGCGCACGTCGATCAGCGTCGCCTGTCCCACGTCGTAACGCGCCTGCGCGAGCTTCAGGAACTCATCGTTGCGCTGCAACTGCTTCTCGGCGACCGCCGCGTTGTCCTTGGCCTGGCGCACCGTGAGATACTGCTGGGTGACGCCGGTGGTGAGCGTGGTGAGGGCGCCCGCGATGTCGGCTTCGGTCGCGTTGGCGTCCGCCTTGGCCAACCCCGGCTGGGAGAGGGTCGCGCCCGAGAGCTGGTAGTCGAGCGAGAGCGCGTAATTGGACGCCACGGTGGCGAACGATTGCGAGAAGTTGCTGGTCAGGAAGCGCTGCGAGCCGACCCCGCTGTAGCTCGCGCCGCCGGAGGCGGTGAGGGTGGGGAGGAAAAGGCCGGAGACCGCGCTGCGCACCCCCCAGGCGGCCGGGGAGCGGTTGTTCAGCGCCTGCAGGTAGGCCGGGCTGTGCTCCCGCGCGATCGCGATCGCGTCCTGGAGCGACAGGGTCGCGGGGACCGGACGGGCGGGCTGCTGGGCGAAGGCAAGCGCCGGGCATACGGCGAGCCCGACGATCGAAAGCGCGTATCGCATGTTCGTCCTTGAAGCGTGTGGTGAGGTCGCCACCCGTACGCGCTGGATAATCCCGAGGTTTCGGCGGCTTCTCTAGACCCCTGCGTGCTGGCGAGCGTCCGTGTGTGGCCGTAACCTAACGGACCGGAAACGGCAGGGTCAATTGAGAGGCAGGCGCTCCGCCGTGATGCCGGTCCCGGCGCACGCCACCTTGACGAGCCGGCCCTCCCGGTCGAGCCACAGATCGACGGTGCCGGGCGGTCCCCCGGTCACCTGCACGTGCCGCAGGGTGGCGGCGGCGCCGCCGACCCGCTCCGACCCCTGGCCCAGGTCCCGGATGACGATGGCGTCGTGCCGGAGCGCCCGGGGCACGATGGCGTTGACGGTCCGCGGTGCCCCCCCGGCCAGCCAGGCGGCGAACACATATAAGGAAGGGACCGAGTCGTCGAGGACCACCGTGGCGCCGGTGGCGGGGAACTCGCGCGCCCGCTCGCTGGCCCGCGCCACTACCCGCACCGTGAAACGCCCGGGACCGAGCTGCCCCAGAATTCGGGCCGAGCGGTCGCGTTCGGCGACGTCGTACTGCAGGGTCTGGGGGAGGGTGTCGTCGGCCACTTCGAGAATCGGCGCGAGCGTGACCGCCGGACGCGGCCGCCCGTAGCGCACCACCGTCGCGAGGCGCCAGCCGGTGCCGCCGGCGGTGAGCCCGCCCCGCGTGAGCTGGAAGGTCTCGCGCGCGATTTCCGTGGTGTCGCGCCGGACGACGAACGTCCCGGAGTCCACGGCCTGGGCCTGCGCCTGGGTCGGCGCGGCGGCCAGGAGGAGCAGGAAGCCGATCACGCGTTCTCCCCCAGCACTCGCGTGGCGACGCGTTCGTAGATCATCTTGTACAGCTGGTGTCCCTTTTCCGCGGACGCGAGGGTGGGGCGGCCGATGGACCCGGGGGACTGTGCCGGGAGCGGGGCGCTGGCGCGGGACCGGCGGGCGCGGCGGGTGGTGGGCGAGAAGTCCTGGGCCAGCTCCATGCGCACCAGATCCGGCGCGAGGAAGAGCAGCAGGGAGGTATCGAGCTCGCCGCCGTGGATGAGCGGGTCCGGGTCCTCGAGCAGGGAGGCGAAGTCGAGGGCGAAGACGTCCACCGCGAGCACGCGCGCGCGCGAGGTGTGCAGCGTGGACAGCGCTTCCTGATGCGGGTCGTGGCCGTGCGCGGTCAGGATGATGAAGGTTTCGACCCCGCAGCGTTCCCAGGATCCGATCAGATCGTTCATCCAGCGGTGCAGGGTCTTGCGGCGCACCGCGGCGTTCCCGGGGTAGGAGCGCTTGGTGGCGGTGTTGACGCCGTACTCGATGGTAGGCGCGCGTAGGACGCTGAAGGCGGCCGACAGATCGTCGGCGAGACGCTCCACCAGCAGCGTGTCACAGCCCAAGGGAAGGTGGGGACCGTGCTGTTCGCAGGTGCCGACCGGAACCAGGAGCCGGGGATCGCGGGCGAGCGCGGCGCGGACGGCGTCGGGCACCAGCGCCTTCAAGTGCAGCGGTCCGCTCATGCGGTGATCGCCGGCGCGGCGGCCGTGATCGCGGCCGCCGAGCGCCTGCACGGGGGTCCGGCGGCGTGGGCGTGGAGCGCGGGAGCGCTCGGGGTGCTGGCGCTGGCGCTCGCGCTGCGGCGGCGCCGCCGGTGGAGCGCCGTGATCGCGGCGGCGCTTTCGGTCGCGCTGGGCGGCGTGCTGGTCCTGGGGACACTCGCCGTCCGGCGGATCGATTGTTGCTGGAGTGAACTGCGCGAAGCGCGGGTGACGAGCGAAGCGCGGGATCTCGCGCCGGCCCTCGCGGGGGCGGTCGCCGAAGCCCGCCGGCTCGCGGAGCGGGGGATGACGGCGGCGCTGCTTCCGCGGCCCGCCGCGGTCGACGAGCTGAGCGCGGCGCTCGCCGGCGGTGACGGGCGTTTGGAGCGCGGGGTGGCCGTCCTCGGCGCCGACGGCCGGCCGTGGGCCTGGGCCGGCCGCCACCGTTTCGTTCCGCCGCCGGACACGACCGAGCTCTCGGCCACCATTACTCCATTCTACGTGACCCTCGCCGCCCGGCGCCAGACGCGAGACGGCGGCGTCGCGGTCGGCACCGTGCTCCTCGACGCGGCCCCCGCCGTCGCGGACCGCAGCGGCGCCCTGGCGGTACGCTTCTCCGCGGGCCACGGCGCCGGTCTCCGCTTCTACGCGCCGGGCGACGCGCCGAATTCGCACGACGTGTTCGACTACACCAATCCGCCCCGTTGCGTCGAGGAGCGCGTTCCCTGCGACACGCTCTTCAGCGTGGAGCCGGTGCCGCCGGCCCCGGCCGAGGCCCGGGAGGCCGTCCGCGCGGATACCGCGGGCCGCGCGTCGATGCTGGTGGTGGCGGCGCTCTTCTTCCTTCTAATGGGAGCCGCTCCCGGCGCGCCGCGCTGGGGCGTGGTGGGGGTCGCGGCGTGGGCGGCCTTGCGCGTGCCGTGGGGGGACACGCCGTGGCTCGGGTCCCTCTTCAACCACGCGATCTTCGCGCGCCCCGGGCTCGGCATCGTCGGCGAGTCGCCGGGAAGCGTGATCGCCACGGCCGCGGTGGTGCTCCTCGCCGCGATGGCGTGGTGGCGGCGCGGCTCCCGGCGCCGCCCCTGGTCCATCGCGCTCGCCGCGTTGCTGGTGCTCGCCGCGCCCTACCTGGTACGCTACATCGGGCGGGGGATCGCGCCGCCGCCCTACGGGGTGGGCTTCGGGCTCTGGATCGCGTGGGAGAGCGCGGCGGCCACGGTGGGGATGGCGCTGGTGATGCTGGCGGCGGCGTTGGTGCGCGGGCCTTCGACGCCGTCTCACACCCGGTGGGTCGTACCCGCGGCGTGTCTCTGGGCCGTGATGGCCGCGGTGGTGGGCATCTGGCTGTGGCAGCCGGTGGGCGCCTGGCCCGAGTGGTACACGTTCCTCTGGCTTCCGGCGCTGGCGGGCGTCGTCATCGCGCCGGCGCCGCGCTCCTGGACCCTGATCGCCGTGGCGACCGTGGCGGGCACCGCGGCGGCGCTCGTCACCTGGGGCGCGGCGGTCGAGGGGCGCCTGGTCCTCGCCGACCACGATGCCCAGGCCGTCGGCGCGGCGCGGGACCCCGTGGCGGAGGCGGGGCTGCTCGCCATCGGCCGGGAGCGGGCGCCGGGTCCCTCGCCGCAATCGGCGGCGGCTCTTTACGCGCTCTGGCGGGCCACGCCGCTCGCGGCCGCGGATTATCCCGCCACCCTCGCGGTGTGGTCGCCCCAGGGGACCGCGAAGGCCACGCTCCGTCTCGCGGCGCTCGACCTTCCGGACCCGCTGCTCGCGGCGCTGGTGCGGTTGCCGGTGACGCGCGCCGGTCCGCGCGTGGAGCGGCTCTCCCGGATTCCGGGGACGCACTACGTGCTGGTGGCGCCGCTCGCCTCGGGCGACGTGCTCACCATCGGAGTCGGGCCGCGCTCGAGGCTGGTGATGCCGTCGCGGGTCGCGGTGTTCCTGCGGGGGGAGCCGCCGATCGAACCGCCGTACGCCGTCTCGCTCTCGCTGCCGGTTCCGCCGCCGGCGGCGCCGTCCGCGCGGGTGATCTGGACGCGATCCGGATGGTCGGCGGTGGGGGAGCGGCGGGTGGACCTGCCGGACGGCGTGCGCCACCTGCATCTCCGCGTGGACCTGCACGGCCCTCCCGATCTGCTGGTGCGGGGGAGCCTGGTGGTGCTGATCGATCTCGCCCTGCTCATCGTGTTGTGGGTGCTGAGCCGGGTCGTGGCCGACGGCTGGACCCCGCGCCCGCCGGGATTTATCCGTGCCTTCCGGGAGAGTTACCGGGTGCGCCTGGCGACGGCGCTGGGGTCCTTCTTCATCCTCCCGGTCCTCGCGTTCGCGATCTGGAGCTTCGCGTGGCTCGCCGAGGAGACCCACCGCGACGACGACCTGCTCATCCGCCAGACGCTCTCCGACGCCGCGGGCGCGGCGCAGAGCTTCCCCTTCGATCGACCGGGACCGCTGCGCGGCGCGGTGGCCGACCTCTCCGACCGTCTGGACGCGGATCTGTGGATTTATCGGGGGGGACTGCTCGCCGGGACCAGCGCTCCCGTGCTCGATCAGCTCGGGTTGCCCGACGCGTTCCTCGCGCCCTCGGCCTATCGCCGGCTCGCGCTCGAGGACGAGCTGCAGCTGATCGAAGACGACCAGCTCGCCGGGCGCGCGGTGCGGGTGGGGTATCGCGTGGCCCTCGCCGGTCCGCCCGAGGCCCAGGCGGTGCTCGCGGCGCCGCAGCTGCTCGACGACCAGGCGGTCCGCCACCAGCAGGAAGACCTCGCGCTCACGCTGGCGCTGGTCACCCTGGCGGGGCTCGCCGCCGCGCTGGCCCTCGCGGACGCGGCGTCGCGGATGCTCGCGAAACCCGTCGCCGCGCTCCGGGACGCGGCGCTGGCGGTGGGGCGGGGCGGCGCGCCTCCGGCCATCGGTCCCGACGCGCCGCTCGAATTCGAGCCCGTGGTGCGGGCGTTCGGGCGCATGGCGGCGGACGTCCGGCGGAGTCACGAGGCCCTGGAGGAGGCGCGGCGCCGCACCGCGCAGGTGCTGGCGAACGTCGCGACCGGCGTGATCGCCGTGGACGACGGCCTCCGGGTCACCATGGCGAATCCGCGGGCGGAGGAGCTCCTCTCCGGTTCACTCGAGCCGGGCGCGTTCCTCCCGGCGTCGGCCGGGGCGCCCTGGGCGCCGGTGTGGGTGGCGGTGCGGGACTTCGTCGCCGCGCGCGAAGAGACCATCGTGGATCGGGAATTCGAAATCGCGGGCCGGCAGATCCGGGTGCAGCTCGCGCCCCTGGGGCCCGCGCCGGACGGATGCGTGATCGCGCTCGACGACGCCACCGCGCTGACCGGGGCGGCCCGGGTGCTGGCCTGGGGAGAGATGGCGCGCCAGGTGGCGCACGAAATCAAGAATCCCCTTACCCCCATCCGTCTGGGCGTCCAGCACCTGCAGCGCTCGCGAGGCGGTCCGCGCTTCGCCGCGACCCTGGAGGAAACGGCGGAGCGGATCCTGGCCGAGATCGACCGCCTGGACGGGATCGCGCGGGCGTTCTCGCGGTTCGGGGCCCCGGGTGGAGGGGAGGCGCCGCTCGAGGCGGTGGACGCGTTCGCGGTGGGGCGTGAAGTGGTGCAGCTCTACGCGCTGGGTGGGGCCGAGGGCGCGCGGGTGGAGCTGGAGGGCGAGCCGGGGCCCCCGGCGGCCGCGCGCAGAGACGAGTTGAAGGAAGTGCTGATGAATCTCATCGAGAACGCGCGGAATGCTGGGGCGCGCCGCATCAGGGTGCGCGTCGCCGAGGGGGGCCGCCGCATTACGGTGCAGGACGACGGACGGGGGATCCCGGCGGAGGCGGTTCCGCGGGTGTTCGAACCGACCTTTTCCACCACGTCATCGGGTTCGGGCCTGGGACTCGCGATCGCGAAGCGTCTGGTGGAGAGCTGGGGTGCCGGCATCGGACTGACGAGCGAGCCCGGGCAGGGTGCCACGGTCAGGATCGACCTCGCGGCGCGCTCCTGAGGGCCGGGTGATCTCCGTCACCATGTGACGGGCCTCACGACATCTTCTTGTGAATCAAGCGACTTTGGTGCAAGTTTGCCGCCCCGGCGCGCCGGAGCGGGGCGCGCCGGTCCGTAGCGAATCTCCAACGATTGAGGTCCTTGTGCGACACAGTCTTCTCGTGGGCTCCATCGCGGCTCTCGTGATCGGCGCCGGTGCACCCCTCACGGCGCAGATCTCCTTTGACGCGCGGCGGGACGCGATGGCCGGCCTCCCCCTCTTCGGGGACGGAAGTCTGAGCCGCTACAATGCGGCCTTCCGCGCGGTCCCGAAACCCTCGGGCCACGCCTTCCTTACCATCCCGATCCCGCTCGGCATCCTGCAGGCGCTGAAGGACAGCACCGCGTTCGACACCGACTCCTCGTACTTCAATCCGGTGGAGCTCGCGAACCTGATTCTGCACCCGCCGATCTTCCTCGAGGTGAAGAAGGCGCCGACGCCCACCAACAACGTCGAGTTCGACATCGGGCAGAACGCGTTCCGGGTCAACCTGGGACAGAGCGCGGGCCTCGTGCCCACCGATCAGTTCGGCTTCGGAGCCTCGGCGCGGCTCCTCGACATCGGGTTCGGGGCCAAGGGCGTGCGCATCGGCGCGATGGTCTGGCTCAATTACGACGTCGGGTTCGTCCTCGGCGATTCGCTGCGCCAGTTCCTCGCGGACTCGGCGCCGGCGCACACCAACACCAACTACAACGTGCTGGAAGAGGCCCTGGCCCAGGGCGGCGTCGCGCCGCAGATCGGCTGGGCGGGGAAGCTGACCGGCACCGATTCCAGCGGCCTCTACCTCGGCGTGAACGCGCGGTACTACCTCGGGCTCGGCTACGCGCGGATGCAGGGGAACACCGGCTTCACCACCGGGGACACGCTCTTCGCCGGCTCCAATCCGGTGACGCCGTCGGTCGCCGCGAACTTCGACCGCGCCACGCTCAAGGACGGCATGGGGCACGGGTTCGGCGGGGACATCGGCCTCGCCTACGTCTCGGGGCCGCTGCAGGTGGGCCTCGGCATCAACGACGTCGGCGCCACGATCACGTGGCCCAAGGCCAAGATCGACACCTTCTATTACGACACCACGACCCAGAACGTCCAGCACTTCACGGTGGACTCCGGGGTCGAGACCAAGACCAAGATCCCGGTGTCCTACCTCCTCAACGGCACCTACACGCTCCCCACCGGCACCACCGTCGGCGCGGCGATTCTCGACAACGGCCGCGGGACCACGGTCCACATCGGCGGCGAACAGCGGGTGGGGCCGCTCGCGGTTCGGGCGGGCATCGAGCGGGACGAGCGGCACAAGATCGAATTCGGATGGGGCGGAGGCCTGCGGTTTCTGTTTCTGTCGCTCGACGTGGGGTTCGTGACCCACTCCAGCTCGCTATCGAACTCGAGGGGCGTCACCATGGCGACGTCCATCTCGATCTACTAAGTGGTGAGGAGGCTCGGACAGATGAAGGCCAAACGGATCGCCCTCACCCTCGCCGCCGCGGCGCTGGCGCTGTCGTGCGGTGAAGGGAAGGCCATTTTCAACGTGGACGTCTACAGCTTCATGACGGGCACCGGCAGCGACACCGTGCACTACACCCTGCCGCCGAGTGTCTCCGGCAACTTCGACGTCCCGCCGATCCAGGTGAGTCTGGTGCAGGGGATCGGCAAGGCGGTGGACACCGTCAGCCTCCAGGCGGCGGCCGCCCTGGTCAACGCCTTGGGTGGCGGCACGGCGAACTTCCAGGTGTTCTTCGCCAGCGACTCGGCCAGCACCTACGCCGGCCCACCCTACATCGACGCCTCGGGGACCGCCGGTCCCGGCGCGACGACGGACACCCTGAAGGCCAACGTGGTCTTCAACAACAACCTCTTCAGCCAGGACAAGCTGTGGGTCGGGATTCGGCTGGCCGCGAGCTCGGGTGCGAGCGGCATGGACGGCACGATGAAGCTCAGCGCGCTGACGCTGCACATCGTGCTCGAGGACAATAAGGGGTTCTGACGTGAGGCGAGCGGAGGGTCCGGGCCCTTTCCCGGGCCGCCGCGCGATCCGCCGCCCGAGCCGCTGGCTCCGGGCGGCGCTCGTGTTTCTGGCCGCGATCACCGCCGCCACCTGCACCGACAATCCCAGCGGGCCGGGGCGCGGCGCGCCGGGATACCTCGCCGTCCGCCCGAGGTTCGCGAGCCCGATCAACCTCGCCGCGTTCGGCCTCTCGCTCGACAGCGTAAGTGTCATCGTGGTGCGCCCGGCGACCGATACCCTGGCCGACACCACGGTGGCCATGAGTCCCGATTCGAACGCGCTCCGCCTCGCGATTGAGCTCAACCTGCTGCAGCCGGTCGAAACCCTCTCCGTCAGCATCCAGCTGAAGAGCGGGAGCCTGGTGCTCTTCTCCGGCACGCAAGACGTCGCCGTGCATCAGGGCGCACCGGACAGCTCGGCGACGCCCACCATCCCGCTGTCGTACGTCGGGCCGGGCAACAACGTCGCGGCGATTTCCGTGGCCCCGCAGGATTCGGTGATCCGGTTCTCGGACTCGCTGCGGTTCCGGGTGACGGCGACGGACTCCTCCAGCAACCCGGTCACCAGCTTCTTCGTTTCCTGGACCACGAGTGACACCACCCTGCTCAGGGTGAATGCCTTCGGCGTAGCGCGAGCGCCCAGCGCGCGACGCACCGTCTGGGTGATCGCGCATACGCCCACCAATGTCGTGGACTCGACGCCGGTCACCGTGATTCCGGTGCCCAATGCCGTGGTCAAGGTCAGCGGCGACCTGCAGACCCGCTCGGTGGGCGCGCCCCTCGCGCTGCCGCTCCGGGTGCGGGTGACCGCGGCTGACGCCCTCGGCGTCAAGGGCATTCCGATCCAGTTCCAGGTGACGAACGGGACCGCGACCCTCGGCCGCGCCCTGGTCGTCACCGATTCCGGAGGGTACGCCGAGGATTCGGTCCGGCTGGGGGGCACCCTGGGAGCAGTCGCGATCTCGGCGACGGCCCCGGCCCTCGCGAGCGTGGGCTTCAGCGAAACCGCGATCGCCGGTGCCCCCGCGAGCATCGCCGTTAACGGCGGCAACGGCCAGAGCGCGGTCGCCGGTCTCGCCGTGGCGGCGGCACCGTCGGTGGTGGTGCGGGATTCGTTCGCCAACCCGGTCGCGGGGGCGACGGTCACGTTCTCCGTGGTCTCGGGCGGTGGGAGCGTCACCGGCGCCACGCCGGCCACCAACGCGTCCGGCATCGCGGCGGTCGGCAGCTGGGCCCTGGGCACCGTGGCGGGTCCCGACACCCTGCGCGCGGCAACCGGCGGACTCTCCGTGCTCTTCACCGCGACCGGGATCGCGGGTCCGGCGTCGGCCGCCGCGTCGGTCGTCTCCGCGAGTGCGGGGACGGTCACTTCGGGCGCCGCCGTGACCCTGACGCTCCAGGCCAAGGACGCAAACGGCAACGCCATCACCACCGGCGGCCTCACGGTGCTCTTCAACCGCTCCGGGGGCAGCAGCACCGGCACCATCGGCGCCACCACCGATCACGGGAACGGCACCTACACCGCCACCTTCACCGGCGTGCTCGCGGGCACCGCGACCACCATCGGCGCGACGATCGGCGGCACCGCGGTGACGTCCCTGCTGCCGACGATCTCCGTGACACCCGGTGTGGCCTCGGTCGCGACCTCGCTGGTGACGGTGTCGGGCGGCGGTACGCTCGCGTCGGGCGCGGTGGATACGGTGACCCTGCACGCCAAGGACGCCGCCGGAAACCCGCTCGCCACCGGCGGCTCCACGGTGCTGTTCAGCGTGAGCGGCGGCTCGAGCACCGGAACGCTCAGCGCCGTCACCGACCACGGTGACGGGACTTACACCGCCACCTTCACCGGTGTGCTCGCGGGCACCGCGGTGAACGTGGGGGCGACGATCGGCGGCGCGGCGGTGACGACGGCGCTGCCTTCCCTGACCGTGGTGCCCGGTCCCGCGTCGGTCGCGACGTCCACGGTCAGCGTGGGAACCGGGACCATCCCGTCGGGCACCGGGACCCTGGTCACGCTGCACGCGCGGGACGCGGCGGGGAACAGCCTGACGGCGGGCGGGCTCACCGTTCTCTTCAGCGCGAGCGGCGGGACCTCGACCGGCGCGTTCGGCACGGTGACCGACAACGCGAACGGCACCTACACGGCGACATTCACCGGGGCGGTGGCGGGGACCGCCACCACCATCGGCGCGACGATCGGCGGCACCGCGGTCGCGACCGCGCTGCCGACCGTGACCGTCACAGCGGGCGCGGTCTCGACCGCGACCTCGGTGCTCCAGGTGTCGGCGGCGACCATCGCGTCGGGGGGCACGGTCACCCTGACGCTCCAGGCGAAGGATGCGGCGGGGAACAATCTTGCCGCCGGCGGTCTGACGGTCGTCTTCAATCACTCGGGGGGCTCCTCGTCGGGGCCCGTCTCCGGGACGACGGACAACGGCAACGGGACCTACTCGGCGACTTTCACGGCCGTGGGTGCGGGGACGGCGACCGTCGTCGGGGCGACCATCAACGGGACAGCGGTGACGAGCGCGGCGCCGACGATCACGGTGACGCCGGGCGCCGCGTCACTCGCCACCTCGTTGGTGACGGTGTCCTCGGGGAGCGTGCTCTCGGGCAGCGCGGTCACGCTCACCCTCCAGGCCAGAGACGCGGCGGGCAACAGTCTCACGGCGGGCGGACTCACGGTGGCGTTCACCGCGGCCGGCGGGACCTCGACCGGAACGATCGGCGCGACGACCGATCACCTGAACGGCACCTACACCGCGTCCTTCACCGGCGTGCTCGCCGGGACCGCGACCACGATCGGCGCCCAGATCGGCGGGAGCGCGGTGACGAGCGCCCTCCCGGCGGTGTCGGTCACTCCGGGCGCGGTTTCCCTCGCTACGTCACTGGTCACCGTCTCGGCGGGCTCGGTGCTCTCGGGGAACGCCGTCACCCTCACCCTGCAGGCGAAAGACGCGGCGGGGACTGACGAGACGGCGGGCGGCCTCACGGTCGCGTTCACCTCGAGCGGCGGGACCTCGACCGGCACCATCGGTGCGACCACCGACCACGCCAACGGCACCTACACGGCGTCTTTCACTGGCGTGCTGGTCGGTACGCCGGCGACGATCGGGGCGACCATCGGGGGCAGCGCGGTGACGAGCGCGTTGCCGACGGTCTCGGTGACGGCGGGCGCGGCGTCGGTCGCGACCTCGGTGGTCACGGTCGGGAGCGGATCCATCGTGTCGGGGTCGGGCACCACCGTCACGCTCCGCACCAAGGACGCGGCCGGGAACCCGCTCGCCGCGGGCGGCGCGAGCGTCGCCTTTACCGCGACGGGCGGGGCAAGCACCGGGATCTTCGGATCCGTGACCGACAACGGCGACGGGACTTACAGCGCGACCTTCACCGGGGTCCTCGCGGGAAGCGCCACCTCGATCGGCGCCACGATCGGTGGCGCGGCCGTCACGACCGCGCTGCCCACCATCGCCGTCACGCCGGGCAGCGCGTCCCTTTCGACCTCGGTCGTGACGGTCTCCAGCGGTACCCTCGCGTCCGGCAGCGTCGCCACCCTCACGCTGCAGGCCAAGGACGCGGCGGGGAACAATCTCACGGCGGGCGGTCTCACCGTCGTCTTTGGAATCAGCGGCGGGACCTCGACCGGCACCATCGGCGCCGTCGTCGATCACGCCAACGGGACCTACACCGCGCCCTTCACCGGCGTGGTCGCGGGCACCGCGGTCACCGTCGGCGCGACCATCGCCGGCAGTGCCGTCACCAGCGCGCTGCCCACCATCACCGTGGTGCCGTCGTCCAACGTCGCGGCCCAGTCCCTCGTGTCGGTCTCCGCCGGAACCGTGCTGTCGGGCGGGACCGTCACGCTGACGCTCCAAGCGAAGGACTCGGCGGGGAACAACATCACGGTGGGCGGATTCACGGTGGTCTTCACGGCGAGCGGCGGGGCGAGCACCGGAACGATCGGCAGCACCACCGATCACGGCAACGGGGCCTACACCGCGACTTTCACCGGCGTGCTCGCGGGCACCGCGACCACCATCGGCGCCACCATCAACGGCGCGCCCGTCACCAGCACCTTGCCCACGGTGAGCGTCACACCCGGAGCCGCGTCCGTCGCGACGTCGCTCGTCACCGTGTCCTCCGGCACCGTGCTCTCCGGCGGCGGCGTCACCCTGACGCTCCGCGCGAAGGACGCAGCGGGGAATAACCTCACCGCGGGCGGGCTGACCGTGGTCTTCACCGCTTCCGGGGGCACCAGCACCGGGACCATCGGAAGCACCACCGATCACGGCGACGGTACCTACACCGCGACCTTTACCGGGGTCACCGTGGGTACGCCGACCACCATCGGCGCCAATATCAACGGCTCCCCGGTGACCTCGGCCCTGCCGACCATCACGGTGAACGCCGGCAGCGTGTCGCTCGCGACCTCGCTCGTCACGGTGGGGAGCGGCAGCGTGGTGTCCGGCGCGGGGACCACCCTGACCCTCCAAGCCAAGGACGCGGCGGGGAACAATCTCTCCTCGGGCGGCCTCACGGTCGTTTTCACGATGTCCGGCGGGACCAGCACCGGGACGATCGGAAGTACCACCGATCACGGTAACGGGACCTACACCGCGTCCTTCACCGGCGTGCTCGCGGGCACCGCGATCACTATTGGGGCGACGATCGGCGGGAGTGCGGTCACCTCGGTCCTGCCCACGATCTCGGTGACCGCGGGCGCGATTTCCGTGGCGACGTCGGTCGTCTCGGTCGCGAACGCCACCGACAGCTCGGGCAAGGCGGAAACCCTGACCCTCACCGCGAAGGACGCCGCCGGGAACCCGCTGGCGGGGGGCGGCGCCACGGTGGTCTTCACGGCGACGGGCGGGACCTCGACTGGCACGATCGGAAGCACCACCGACCACGGCAACGGCGCCTACACCGCCCTCTTCACCGGGGTGCTCGCCGGCACGGCGACCACCATCGGCGCGACGATCAACGCCGGCGCGGTGACGTCGGCCCTGCCGACCATCAGTGTCGTGCCGGGCGCGGTGAGCGCGGCGCAGTCGCTGGTGGTCGTGTCGTCGGCGAGCGTGGCGTCGGGGCTCCTCGATACTTTGACCCTGGTTTCGAAGGACGCCGCGGGGAACTTCATCACGACCGGCGGGGACTCGGTCACCTTCACCCGGTTCGGCGGAACCAGCACCGGGACCATCGCGCCCCTCGCACCGGCGCCGGCGATCGACAACGGCAACGGGACCTACACCGCGATCTTCACCGCGCTCGTCGCAGGCACCCCGACCACCATCCACGCCCAGCTCGGCGCGATCTCGGTCACGTCCACGCTCCCCACCATCACCGTCACGGTGGGCGCGATCTCCGCCGCCAAGTCGGTGATCACCGTGTCCGATTCGACGGTGGCGGGCGGCGGGACCGATACGCTGAAGCTCCAGGCGAAGGATGGCGCGGGGAATCTGATCACGACCGGCGGCGCGGCCGTCGTCTTCACGGCGAGCGGGGGCACCTCGACCGGCGCCATCGGCGCGACGACGGACCACGGTGACGGGACGTACTCCGCGATCTTCACCGGCCTCACGGCGGGTACCCCGACCGCGATCCATGCCACGATCGGCCTGAATTCGGTCACCACGGCGCTCCCCACGATCCGGGTGACGACCACCGCCCAGCTGACGGACATCACCACCAATACGACCTGGACCGCCGCGGCGAGTCCGTACGTGGTGGGCGCGTATGTGCGGATCCGGAACGGCGCGACGCTCACGGTGCAGCCGGGCGCGACCGTGCTCTTCGATTCGGCAGCCGGGCTCCAGGTCGGCGACTCGGGGCTCGCCGAAACCGGCGCGCTTTCGATGAACTCCACGACGACGCCGATTCTCCTCACCTCGCACGGCACCCAGGCGCCGGGCTTCTGGCGGGGGATCGAGGTGCAGAACGGCCTCGGCTCCACCACCTGGGGCAACGTGAGAATCGAATTCGCGGGCGGCGTCCGGCCTCTCGCCGATTCCCTCGCCGAGGGGTGCGTGTACGTCAACGATCAGGCCCGCCGCACGATCACGATGAACGGCGTCACGTTGCGTCAATGCCGGCGGGATGGCCTGCACCTCCTGCGCGGCACGGTGGCCTATCGCCAGGGGGCGGTGGACACGACCTCCGCGATGGGGATCCGGGCCGACGGCGACAGCGCGACGCTGCAACTCGACACCACCACGGTGGCGGGCGCGGGGGCCGCCGGGCTGCTGGTCTCGGGGCTGCAATCGGGATTCAGCGCGGCGGGCAACCTCTTCCGCGGGAACGCCGGCCATCCCGTGAACCTGAGCGGGCGCGCGTTGCCGGGCCTTGGCGCCGAGACCTACGACACCACGGCGGGCGGCATTCCGAGCGTGTTCGTCTCGAGCGGCGGCATCATGTCCGGAGACGTGCGCATCCAGGGCACCGGTCAGGCGGTTCCGTTCGTGGTCGCGGACAGCGCGGTCCTGATCCAGGGCGGCGCGGGGACGTTCTTCCTCGAGCCCAACGCGGTCATGAAGTTCGGGCGGGGCTCGGCGCTCGTAATCGGGCAGGTCGCGGGAACGGAATCGGGGAACATCGTGTCACTCGGGACGGACACGACGGACGCGCCGCTGCTGACCTCGGCCCAGGCGTTCCCCGCCGGCGGCGACTGGACCGGATTGGAAATCGGTCGCCTCGCCAGGAACGATACCCTCCGGGTCGTCAAGATTCACTTCGCCGGCGACTCGACGCCCGGCCGCACCCAGCGCCGGTTCGGCCTGAAGGTGCGGAACGCCACCAACGCCCTGACCGTGGACAGCGTGTTCGTCCGCGCCGCGGCGCGGCCGGCCGACTCGGCCACCGCGGCCGGGTTCGGAGTGAGCGCCGCGGCGGCGGGCGTCGACATTCGCCGCTCCCTGGCCGAGAACACCCAGGGTGACGGGTTCCTGGTCACGGTGCGCGGAGCGAAGCTGGTGGGGGACAGCGCGCGCGCCAACAGCGCCAACGGCATCCACGTGCTGATCGGGTCGAGCGTCCAGCTCTCGGCTCAGGACTCGATCGCGGACAACGCCCTCGTCGGGAACCACGCCTACCCGCTGCGGATCGGAGCGGGCGCGATCCAGGGGCTGTTCCGGCAGCGCTCGATTTCTTCCAACGTCCTGGATACCCTGCTGGTGGATTCCACCGGGAGCGTGACCGACAGCGCGACCTTGGGGTTCAGCGGGCGGCCCTGGCGGGTCATGAACCGCATCGTCGTGGACTCGGGGGCGGTCCTCTCGCTCGCGGGCGGAGACTCGGTGTTCTTCGATTCGACCGCGGCGTTGATCGTCGGCGACAGCACCGGCTTGACCGCGGGCGTGCTGCGCGCCTTGGCGCCCTCGGATTCGGGTATCCTTCTCACGGCGACGAACCCCGCGAGCCCCTGGGGGGGCATCAGGTTCGACAACGTGGCCGGCACCCTGCTCGCCGACACGCTGCGCAACGTGACGGTGGACCGCGCCGGCTCGTTCCAGTGTGCCCCCCGCGTGATCTTTGGGACCAGCAGGCGTCCGGCGCGCACCGCGCCCAAGCGGCCCACCCGCGATCAGATCTTCTGCAACGGGACGCTGTCGACCTTCGGCGCGATCCACTTCGTGAACCAGTCGCCGGCGAGTCTTGTCCTGGACAGCGTGACCATCCGCGGGGCGGTGACCACGGCCCTGCAGGCGGAGCCTACGGGCGGCGGCTCGGTGTACGTCACCCAAGGGCAGTTCTACGGGAACACGTTCTCTCCGGTGTTCCTCGCGAATGACGGACTCGCGCTGACCATCGACTCCTCCGACATCAACCACTACGGTCGCTACTACTACGACCTGGTCGTCGAGAACCACGGAGCGAACCCCGTCTCCACTGACGACGTCTGGTGGGGCGACGTCGCTGGCCCGGGGTCGATCCCGAGCTCGCGGCCGTACGCCTCCTACGCCGACAGCATCGGCCGGGCGATCCTGGTGCAGGGGCTTGACACGGTGACCGTCAGCGCGCCGGCCGCGCAACCGCATTTCCCGACGGGCGCCGCGGCGACGGTGATCGCGACGCCGGACTCCCTGGTGCCGACGGTGACGGCGGGCGTGCCGCTCGTGGACTCGATCCGGGCTCGGGCCGTCGACGCGCAGGGCCGGGGCACGGGCGGCGCGACCGTCACGTGGGGCACGGGCAGCGGCTCCGGTGCCGTGACCTTCGTGACCAACATCAGCGACGCCGGCGGCCGCGCGGGCGGGATGTGGGTGCCGCCGACGGCCGCCAAACTGGACACCGCATTCGCGGGGCTCGGCGCGCCGTCGGCGCGGTACCTCCTCAATGTGCTGGCGGGCTTCGCCAGCACCGAGCACTTCACCCTCGCGACCGCGCTGACTCAGGGTGTCGTCGCGGCCGACAGCATGTCGGCGGCGTTCACCAGCACCGGACGTCACGGCGTGTTGGTGACCCACGCTCGAGACCTTTACGGCAACGTGGCCACGCCGTCCTGTTCCCAGTCACCATCGTGCTTCTACTTCGACGATGTCCCGGGAGCCGGGTTCTCCCACGGCTACGGGACCATCGATTCGGTGAAGGCGGACAGCGTCTTCTTCAGCGTGTCGAGCGGATTTCCGCAAACGTTCCAGATCCACGCGACGTACCCGATCGACACCCTGGGCAGCACCATCGCCGACTCGGTGATCCTCACGGTGAACCAGATCGGCGTGGCGGTGCAGATCTGGGGCTTCTTTGGATACGCGCCGACCGACAGCGCCACCTTCAACTCGATCTGCCCTTCCACCGGACCGTTCAACTTCTTCTGCCAGAAGACGGTGTACGCCTACGTGGTCGATTCGGCGGGCGCGCCCCTCCAGATCAATCCCGGCTATTTCCCGCAATGGCAGACGCTCGTGCCCGGCGACACGACCGTGGGCATTGACCCGAACTTCCAGTTCAATTTCTCTCCGCCGGTGAACGCCCAGGCGAACGGGGCGACCGCGATCGTGGTGAATGTGAGCGCCGACGGCCCGCCGAGTCTGGCCATCCCGAGCGACACCCTCTACCTCACGGTCAACCAGGTCGAAGGGCAAGTCGGGGTCACCTCCGCGCGCGGCTCGCCCACGCTCGACACCCTGTCCGCCGGGATCGGCGATACCGTCACCCTCTACGGCTTCCTGGCGGATTCGGGCGGCTTCCCGATGGGGTCCCAGGGCCCGATCGGCTGGCGCATCGATCCGCCGTTCGATACCCATCTGGCCGTCATCGACTCCGGCGCCGACAGCCTGAGCGTGCGGCTGGACAGCGGCGTGTGGACGTACAACGGATACCTCACGTCCTGGGTGGACGTCGTCCACGCCTACTCCGTCGTAATGCCCACCATCACGGGGCAGGGCACCCTCTACAACCCGATTCACTACGAGGGCGCCGGTGTCGGGGGCGGGCCGGTGCACGCCCTGGTCGATCCGCTGAACCATTGGGTGGGGGTCATCAATCAGACGGGGAACAGCGTCACCCTGACCAATACGGCGACCAACGTCAGGCTGGGCCCGGTGCTCACCGGTAACTCCCCGATCTGGGGCGCCGTCGACCCGTCGCGGAATCGCATGTACGTCGCCAACGATGTGGATGGAACCGTCTCGGTGATCGGCGAGCCCGACACCATCGTCGCCACGGTGCCGGTGGGCGGCCCGGTCTACGGCATGGCGGTGGATTCGGCGACGCACCGCGCGTTCGTCGCGGTGCGGCTGTGCCCCGGCGGGCCGCCCTTCTGCAGCACGCGGAGCTACATCGTGCCCATCGACGGCACGTCGGACACGGTGATGATCGCGGACACCATCCCGCTGGGGACCGACACCGTGTTCGCGCCTCAGGGGCTCGCGTGGAACAGGGGCAATGGGCGGCTGTACGTCGGCCGGTCCGACGGGGTCCTGCAGGTGGTGGACGTCGCGGCCCTGAGCGTCGTGGATTCCGTGGTGCTGGCCTCCGGCTATGCGATCAACGACGTCGCGGTGAACGACTCGACCAACATGGTGTACGCGACCAGCACGTACGGCCAGCACTTCTTCGTGATCGACGGGACCACGCTGGTGTTCAGCGAACCGTTCCCGACCAACACTCCGGGCGGGGTGAGCGTGGACGTGCATCACAACCGCGTCTACTTCGGCAGCATCGGCAACAACACCGTCACGGTGGTGGACGGTGCCAACCCGACGAACGACCCGTACGTGGTGGTCGGGACCAGTTATCCTGACTTCCCTACTGACGCGGCGGTCGACCAAAACACCGGCACCGTCTACGCGCCCCACGCGTTCGGCCTGGCGATGCTCCAGTTCTACGGTAAGCGCGGGCCGCTGCCCACCGGGGCCCCCCGCATCCGCACAACGACCCAGCTGCCCCGCAGCCTCGCGCCGATGGTCCGGCCCGCGGCTTCCCCCGCCCGGGCGCCCCGCGCGCCGTTCCCGGCGGGCCCGGCGAAACTCCCGCGGCGGCAGTAGCCCCCAGGCCCCGACCCCCGGGGGCGTGACGACGGGGCGGGAGACAGCGTGAACCACGCGCTTTCGGTGCGGCTCCCCGCGGCGGGCAACACCGCCTTCGTGGACGACGCGCTGAACCGCATCTACGTGCCGATGGCGAACGACACGGTCTACGTGATCGACCAGTCGACGCTCACGCCCATCGACTCGATCGCGCTCCCCGCGGGCTCGAACCCGATGGAGATGACCTACGTGCCGTCCAAGAACCACCTCTACGTGGTGGCGCAGAACCGCCAAAGTCTGCTGGTGATCGACGCCGCGACCGACCAGGTGGTGAACGAGCTCATCGGCCAGGCGTCCTTCCCCAGCCGGGTGGTCTACGACCAGAAGCGGGGGCGGATCTTCACCGCGGGCTTCAACGGGTTCTTCGTGGATCAGTTCGACGTCGCCACCGAGCAGTACATCGGCTTCCAGTCCGTGGACAACGCGTACTCGGGCGGGCTCGCGGTGAACCAGAAGACGGGGAGGCTCTACATCCCCGAGTACCAGGCCGGGGTGATGGAGGTCTACGACTACTTCACGCCGGGCGGGCCCATCTCCCGGGTGCCGCCGCTCCGCATCCCCAAGCCCCTGCGCGCCCGCGCCAAGGTCGCCGCCCGGCGGTAGCCGTCCCGGTTATATTCCCGCCCGATGACTGAGATCCGGCGGCGGCAGACGGTCACGGTGCGCGTGGGCGGAGTCCCGGTCGGCTCCTGCCATCCGATCGTCGTCCAATCCATGACCAACACCGACACCGCCGACGCGAGCGCGACGGCGGCCCAGGTCCGCGCGCTCCACGCCGCGGGCTCGGAGCTGGTGCGGGTCACGGTGAACAACGACGAAGCCGCCAAGGCGGTCCCCGCGATCGTCCGCGAGGTGGACGTCCCGGTCATCGGGGACTTCCATTACAACGGCCACCTCCTGCTCACCCGGTATCCGGAGTGCGCCCGGGCCCTCGCCAAGTACCGCATCAACCCCGGTAACGTCGGCGCCAAGCGGCGGGACGAGAACTTCCGCGCCATCGTGGAGGTCGCGGTGGCGAACGGGAAACCGGTCCGCATCGGCGTCAACTGGGGCAGTCTCGACCAGCAGCTCCTCACCGAAATGATGGACGCGAACGCCAAGACGCCCGAGCCCCGGGACGCGCGCGACGTCACCATGGACGCGATGGTGGCGAGCGCCATGCGCTCGGCCGAGCTGGCCGAGGAGTGCGGGCTCCCCCACGACCACATCATTCTCTCGGCCAAGGTCTCCCTGGTGCAGGACCTGGTGGACGTCTACCGCCGGCTCGCGTCCCGGTCGGACTACCCGCTCCACCTCGGCCTCACCGAGGCGGGGATGGGGTCGAAAGGCGTGATCGCGAGCACCGCGGCGCTGTCGATTCTGCTCCAGGAGGGGATCGGCGACACCATCCGCGTCTCCCTGACGCCCGCGCCCGACGGGGACCGCGCCGAGGAGGTCCGGGTGGCGGAGCAGGTGCTGCAGTCCCTCGGGCTCCGCAGTTTCACCGCGCAGGTGACGGCGTGCCCCGGGTGCGGCCGCACCACCTCCACGTTCTTCCAGGACATGGCCCAGCAGATCCAGCAGTACCTGCGCGAGCAGCGCCCGGTGTGGCGCACCCGCTATCCCGGCGCCGAGGAGCTGCGGGTCGCCGTGATGGGGTGCGTGGTGAACGGGCCGGGGGAATCCAAGCACGCGGACATCGGGATTTCGCTCCCCGGCACCTTCGAGGAGCCGAAGGCCCCGGTGTACGTGGACGGCAAGCTGAAGCTCACGCTCAAGGGAGACGCGATCGTCTCCGAGTTCCTGCAGATCCTCGAGCAGTACGTGGACGCCCGCTTCGGTGCGGGCACGGCCGCCGTCAGTTAGGAGCGACGATGCTTGCGTTGATGCTGGTCCTCGCCGTCCAGCAGACCCCGGCGCCGATGCGCTCGGGCGAAGACGTCCTGCGCGCCATGCACGACCGCTACGCGGGGCACTGGTTCACCACCCTCACCTTCACCCAGCACAACACCGCCACCCGTCCCGACGGATCCGTCCAGCACTCCACCTGGAAGGAGTACGCGAGCCTTCCCGGGCGGCTGCGGATCGACTTCCTGCCCGCCGACTCGGGGAACGGCGCCATTTACGCCCGCGACTCCCAGTTCACGATTCAAGGCCACGCCCTGAAGGACGCGACGCCCTTCGTGCATCCGCTGATGGTGCTGGGCTTCGACGTGTAC
>DASSQQ010000033.1:0-13273 GCA_035702425.1 Gemmatimonadales bacterium | reverse complement strand
AGGGAGAGGACCATGGCGAAAGCGCCCTGCTCGGTTTGTCAGACCGTGGTGGACACCCGCACCCTGGTGTCCCCCCACAATCTCGAGCCCCAGGTGGTCGACCTGATCCGTCACGAGCACCCCAAGTGGGAGGGCAAGCGCGGGGTCTGCGGGACCTGCCGGGAGCAGTACCGCGCCCGGAAGTTCCTCGGCTACCTGGAAAGCGAATACGAGAAGATCAGCGACATGGAGAAGTCGCTGGTCACCGCCATCGCGCGGCGGGGGCGGGTGAGCAAGCTGGTGCACCAGGAGTACGAGACCACGATGACGTTCGGCGAGCGGATCGCCGACCAGGTGGCCAAGTTCGGCGGCAGCTGGACGTTCATCATCATCTTCGGCTGCATCCTCATCACCTGGATGGGGGTCAACACCTGGGTGCTGAGCCACCGCGCCTTCGACCCCTATCCCTACATCCTCCTGAACCTGGTCCTCTCCACTCTCGCGGCCTTGCAGGCGCCGGTGATCATGATGAGCCAGAACCGCCAGGCCGAAAAGGACCGGCTGCAGGCGACGCAGGACTACCAGATCAACCTGATGGCGGAGATCGAGATCCGGGACCTGCACGACAAGCTGGACGGGTTACGCTACAAGCAGTGGCACGAGCTGTGGCACATGCAGCAGCGCCAGATCGAGATCCTGGAGCACCTGCACAAGGAGCTCTCGCATCCCGAGGAGAAGACCGAAGAGCCGGGGCCCTACCAGCCGCCGGAGCTGTGACCGTCGGCCGCGAGCCGGTTGGACGGACCGTCCGGTGGGCGCGACGCGCTACTCGATCAGATTGCCCAAGAGCGCCCGCGCGATGACGATGCGCTGGATCTCGCTCGTCCCCTCGCCGATCTCGCAGATCTTGGCGTCCCGCATCATCCGTTCCACCGGATACTCCGTGGTGTAGCCGTATCCGCCGTGGAGCTGGACCGCCTTGGTGGTGGCCCGCATGGCGAGCTCCGAGGCGTAGAGCTTCGCCATCGCCGCTTCCTTCTTGAAGGGATGTCCGTGCTGCTTGAGCCACGCCGCGTGGTACACCAGCTGGGTGGCGGCTTCGATCTCGGTCGCCATGTCCGCGATGGCGAAATGGACCCCCTGGAAGCTCGCGATGGCCCGCCCGAACTGCTTCCGCGTCGAGGTGTAGGCGAGGCATTCCTGGAGCGCGCCCTCGGCGATGCCGAGGGAGAGCGCCGCGATCCCGATGCGCCCGCCGTCCAGGGTGTGCAGGAACTGCCGGAATCCGTTGTTCACCGGTCCCAGGACGTTCTCCTTGGGCACGACGGCGTCCTGGAACACGAGCTCCCGGGTGTCGGACGCCCGCCATCCCAGCTTGTCTTCTTTCTTCCCCGCCAGCACCCCGCGGCACTTCGGCAAGTCCGGCGCGTGACCGATTCCCACGCGGCGCGCCTCCTCGAGATCGGTGGTGTCCTTGGTGACGATGAAGGCGGTGATCCCGTGGGTCTTCTTGGCGGCCGGATCGGTGCGGGCGGTGGCGACGAAGATTTCCCCGACGCCCGCGTGCGTGATGAAGATCTTGGAGCCGTTCAGGACGTAGTGGTCCCCCTTCTCCACCGCGACGGTCTGGGTGCCGCCCGCGTCGGAGCCGGCGCCCGGCTCGGTGAGCCCGAATCCGCCCAGCACTTTTCCGCTCGCGAGCAGCGGCACGAACCGCCGCTTCTGCTCCGCGGTGCCGAAGTCCACGATGGGCGAGGTGCCGAGGGTGGTGTGCGCGCTGACGGTGATGGCGTGACTCGCGTCCACCTTGGCGAGCTCGTGGATCACGATCATGTAGGAGAGGTAGTCCATCCCCGCCCCGCCCAGCTCTTCGGGCCAGGGGATGCCGAAGAGCCCCAGCTCGCCCATCCGCCTGATGTTGTCCCAGGGAAACCGGCTGTCGAGGTCGTACTGACGGGCGCTGGGTTTCACCACGCTCCGGGCGAAATCGCGCACCATCTCGCGGACCTGCAGGTGCTGTTCGGAGAAGTAGAGGGCGTCGTGCATGGGTACAAATATAGAAGAGGAGACGCGACGACAGGTCGCGGCCTTCAGCCCCCGGCGGAACGGTCGCCGGGCCCGCACCGGTCACAGCCTCCGCACCGCTCCAGCCGTTCCCCGAAGTGGGCGACCAGGGCCCGCCGCCGGCACCCCCGCCCTTCGACGTAGGCGCGCATCGGCGCGGCGATGGTGCCGTAGGCGAAGTCCCGAGGCCGCCAGAAGAGCACGCAGTCGGCGGGGGCGCCGTCCCGCCCCGCGCGTCCCGCTTCCTGGTAGTAGCCCTCGAGCGAATGCGCCGGCCCCCAGTGCAGGACCCGCCGCACGTCGCGCCGGTCGATGCCCATTCCGAAGGCCGTCGTCGCCACCACCACCGGCCGCTCGCCGGAGAGAAACAGGCGCAGCACGCGGCGCCGCTCCCGGCCCGCGAGCCCCGCGTGATACGCCGACGCGGGCACGCCCGTTCGCAACAGGGCCCGGGTGACGAGCTCGGTGAGCCGCCGCGTCGGCGCGTAGACCAGGGTGGCGCCGTCGGCGGCGACGGCGCGCGCGCGAATCGCCTGGAACCGTTCCCGGTCGTCCCGGACCCGCTCCACCAGGAACCGCAGGTTGGGGCGATCGAACGAGGTCACGATCGTTTCCGGCCGGTCGAGGCGGAGGACCCCGATGATCTCGGCCCGAGCCGGGGCGGTCGCGCTCCCGGTGAGCGCGATGGTCACCGGGTTGCGCAGGACGTACCGGCACTCGCCGAGGCGCCGGTAGGCGGGGCGAAACTCCCCGCCCCATTCGGTGACGCAGTGGGCTTCGTCGATCGCGAGGAGGGAGACCTCGCGGCCCCACTCCCGCAGCCGCCGGGCCAGCGACGGGAGCCGCTCCGGCGCGCAGTAGAGGAGTCTCAGGGTTCCGTCGCGCACGGCGGACAGAATCTCCCGGCGGCGGCCGGCCTTCTGGAGCGCGTTGAGTCCCGCGGCGGCGACGCCGCGCGCGCGCAGCCGCGCCGTCTGCTCCTGCATCAGCGACACCAGCGGCGTCACCACCACCGTGAGCCCCCCGGCGAGGAGGGCGGGGACCTGGTAGCACAGGGATTTCCCCGCGCCGGTGGGGAGGACCGCCAGCACGTCGCGCCCCGCCAGCAACGGGCCGAGCACCCGCACCTGCGCCGGGCGGAAACCGCCGAGGCCGAAGGTGCCGGAGAGGACCGCCCGCGCGGCCGCGAGACCACCCCGGAAGGCCGCCATCCCTGAAAAGAAAGGGCCCGCCGGATGAGGCGGGCGTCGTTTTCACGCGGAGCGGAGCGGATTCGCGCGCTACTCGCGCGCTCCGGCGCCGTCCCGGACCAGGACCAGGATGGCGGCCTGGGGCACCACCAGATAGGTCTTTGACTCGAACGTGATTTCGACCGCCGCCTTCCGGAAGAACAGCGCGTAGTCCCCTACGCCGGCCTGCATCGGCAGGTATTTCACGTCGGGCCCGCGGATCTTCCAGGGCTCGTCGTCCATGCTCGCGGGCTCGGTCATCGGGGTCCCCGGTCCGGTGGCGACGATGCGGCCGCCCTGAACCTGGCGGCCCTCGAGCGCCGTCGCCGGGAGGTAGAGACCGACGGTGGTCCGCTCCTCACCCGCCTCGGGCGTGATCAGCACCCGGTCTCCCACCACGATCAGGCGCTTGGGGTTCACGCCGTCGGGGATCACCGGCTCGTCGCTCGCGTCCACGCGCCGCTCAGCCGCAGTACTGGTCGAAGGCCGCGGTGAGGTCGGCGGCGATGGTGCGCGCGTCCCGGCCCTCGATGTTCTTGCGCTCCAGCATGAACGCGAGCGCGCCATCCTTGAAGAGCGCGATCTGGGGCGACGACGGCGGATAAGGCGCGAAGTAGCTGCGGGCCCGCGCCGTGGCCTCGGCATCCTGCCCGGCGAAGACCGTCAGCAGCCGCGCGGGCTTGCGCGGGTGCTGTACCGCCAGGGTGACCGCGGGCCGGGCGTTCCGCGCCGAGCAGCCACAGACCGAGTTGACCACGACCAGCGTGGGATCGCCGCGGTCGGCGAGCGCCGCGTCCACCTCCTCAGGAGTCTTGAGCTCGGTGAATCCGATGCGGGTCAATTCGTCCCGCATCGGCTGGACCAGGCGCGGATCGTACATCGGGAGCGGCAAGGAAGACATGGATGCCTCGAGAGTCGGTGGAGAGTTCCCGTCTATACATAACCAGCGTACGGGGGAGTGGGGAGTGGGGAGTCCGGACGCTATCATTGATCTCATGGACGACATCATCAGGATCGCCGGGATCGCGGGGAGTCTCAGGAAACGTTCCTACAACCGGGCCGCGCTCCTCGCCGCGAAGAACCTCGCCCCCGCGGGAGCGGTGATCGAGGTGGTGGAGATCGGCACTTTGCCGCTCTTCAACGACGACCTCGCGTCCGCTCCGCCGCCGGCGGTCACCGAGTTCAGGCGCGCGATCGGCGGCGCCGACGCCATCCTCTTTTCTACCCCCGAGTACAACTACTCGATCTCCGGCGTGCTCAAGAACGCGATCGACTGGGGCTCCCGGCCGCCGGCCGAGAGCGTCTGGGCGCGGAAGCCGGCGGCGATCATGGGTGCCTCGGGCGGGCTCCTGGGCACGGCGCGCGCCCAGTATCACCTGCGCCAGATGTTCGTCTTCCTCGACATGTACCCCTTGAACCGGCCCGAAGTGATGATCGCCTCGGCCGGGAAGAAGTTCGACGCGCAGGGGAGCCTCACCGACGACGACACCCGGCGGCGCATCGGAGAACTGGTGCAGGCGCTGGTCACCTGGACCAAACAGCTGCGGCGCGCCTTCGCGCCGTAGCCGGGTCAAGCGTCGAGGGTGGCGCGCACCTTGGCGGCGAGGTTGCCGGGCGTGAACGGCTTCTCGAGGAACGCGGATCCGGCTTCGAGCAAACCCTGGTGGGCGATGGCGTTGTCCGTGTACCCCGACATGTAGAGCACCCGCAGCTCGGGCCGCTCCCGGCGGAGCGCCTGGGCCAGCTCGGGTCCGTACTGCCCGGGCATCACCACGTCGGTGACGAGCAGGTGGATCGAGCCGACGTGACGCTCCGAGACGGCGACCGCCTCGCCGGGATTGCGCGCTTCGATCACCCGGTAGCCGTAGCCCTCGAGCCCGCGGCGCGCGAGGGTCCGCACCGCGTCGTCGTCCTCCACGACCAGCACCGTCTCGGTGCCGTCGGCTTCGGCGCGCTGCAGGGCGCCCACGGCCGGCGTCGCCACGTCGAAGGAGCGCGGGAAGTACACCTTGAAGATCGTGCCCGCACCAGGCTCGCTGTAGACCCAGATCGAGCCTCCGCTCTGCCGCACGATGCCGTACACGGTGGCGAGGCCGAGGCCGGTCCCCTTCCCCTTTTCCTTGGTGGTGAAGAACGGCTCGAAGATGCGGGCGCGGGTGACGGCGTCCATCCCGACGCCGGTATCGGTGACGGCGAGCATCACGTGCGGTCCGGCGGTGCCGCCGAGGTGGCCCCGCGCGTATTCCTCGTCGAGCTCGACGTTCGCGGTCTCGATGATGAGGCGCCCGCCGCGGGGCATCGCGTCCCTCGCGTTGAGGGCGAGGTTCAGCACCACCTGCTCCATCTGTCCCGGGTCGGCGCGCACGTGCCCCAGTTCGGGGGTGCTCTGGACGATCAGCTCGATGTCCTCCCCGATCAGCCGGCGCAGCATGTTGCGCATTCCGGACACGGTCTCGTTCAGGTCCATCACCCGGGGCGCGAGCACCTGCTGGCGGCTGAAGGCGAGGAGCTGGCGGGTCAGCACCGCCGCGCGGTCGGCGGCGAGCCGGATCTCCCGCACGTCTTCGGTGTGCGGGCTCGCGGCGCCGAGGTCGGCCTCGATGAGGTCGGCGTAGCCGATGATGGCGGTGAGCAGGTTGTTGAAGTCGTGGGCCACGCCGCCCGCGAGACGGCCGATGGCGTCCATCTTCTGCGCCTGGCGGAGCTGCTCCTCGAGCGCCCGGCGCTCGGTGACATCCTCGGTGATGGTCTCGAGGTACGGCGGCGCGGCGACATCCCCGCGCACCAGGCGCGCCGTGGCGCGCACCAGCACCGGCGAGCCGTCCTTGCGCCGGACTTCGATCTCCTGCTGCAGGAACCCGCCGGCCGCCGCGATGCGCTCCACCACCCCGGCGCGCGCCGCCGGGTCCCGGTAGACGCCCGACGCCACGTCCAGCTCGATGAGGTCGTCCACCGAATCGTATCCGAGGATCCGCGCCAGCGCCGGATTGGCGTCGATGAAGCGGCCGTCGGGCGTGGTGCGGGAGATGCCGTAGGGCGAGTTCTCGACCAGCGCGCGATACTTCTCTTCGGAACGCCGGAGCGCCTGCTCGTGGCGCTCCAGCGCCGCGGCCATCACGTCGAAGGCGCGCTCCAGGCGCCCGATCTCGTCCGGCGCGTACCCGCCGCCGGTCCGGACCGCGCGGTCGCCGAAGGACAGCCGGCGCGCCACCTCCGCCAGCGCGTTGATGCGGCGGGTGAGCAGGAGGTCCCCCAGCACCCAGGCGGCCGCGGCGGCCAGCAGGGCCACGGCGGCCGCGAGCGCGAAATCCCGCGGCCCGGCGTGGCGCGCCAGCACGAAACCCGGCACCCCCGCGACCAGCACCAGCAGGACCAAGCGAACCCGCAACGCCGAAAACACCTGACGCAGCTCCCGGGGTCAGAGGACTCGATATGTGGTTTGGAGGGCCCCCGCGGTCAAGGGCGGCGGGCCGGGCCTCGGCCCGCTCACTTCTTGAAGAAGGCCGCCATGGCCGCCCGGAAGTCGGGCGTGGTCCGGCTCACGGCGTTCACGTCGGCCGAGAGCCGGATTCCGGCTTCGAACCCGACCCCGTCGAGCTGATAGAACTGCCGCTTGGTGAACGCGAGCGCGGACGGACTGCTGGCGGCGAGGGAGCGCAGGAAGTCCGCCACCTGCTCCTCGAAGTCCGAATCCTCGAAGACGCGGGACGCGAGGCCGACCGCCGCCGCCTCGTCCGCCGTCAGGATCCGGCCGGTGGTAGCGAGATCGAACGCGATCTTCTCGCCCACCGCGCGCTTCATCATGTTCATCACCAGGGCGGGCACGAACCCGCGCTGGACCTCCGGATAACCGAACTGCGCGGACTCGGACGCCAACACCAGGTCGCATCCGGTGGCGATGCCGCACCCCCCGGCGAGCGCGCGCCCCTGCACCACCGCGACGATGGGTTTCGGAATCTGACGCATCCGGATGAAGATCGATCCGAAGTGGAGGGCGGCGCGGCGGTTCTGCTCCACGGTGGCGTCCGCCGACGCCAGCAGCTCCGACAGATCCATCCCGGCGCAGAAATCGCTCCCCGCGCCGCGCACCGCCAGCACCCGCACCTCGGCGTCCAGGTCGGCCCGCTCCAGCACCGCCAGAAGATCGTCGATCATCGCGGTGTCGATCGCGTTGCGCTTGTCGGGCCGGTTCAAGGTCGCGGTGAGCACGCCCCCCGCGAGCGCCGAGAGCACGCGGTCACTCATCGGGCCACCGGGATGGCGAGGCGGAGCAAGGCGGTCGAGAACACTTTGCCCTGTGCGTCGGTCTTGAGCGACACCGTGCCGCCCCCGTCCAGCGCCCCGTGGAGAAGGAAGTTGAGGGCGTGGAGATTGGGAAGCTCGAACCGCTCCACCGGTCCCTCGATCAGCCCCTTGAAGTGCCGCGCCACCCGTGCCGCCGTCACCTGCCGGCGCAGGAGCTCGTAGTCGGCGGGACGCTTGGCGATGAGGCCCACGTTCGCGGTGTCTCCCTTGTCGCCGGAGCGGGCGTGCGCGAGCTCCACCAGCGGCACCAGCCGGGGCGCGCGGGCCTTCTTCACGCTTCGACGATGTCCACGCATGCGCGCACCTCGCTCTTGTCGATCAACGCCGGCCAGTAGGCCACGATCTCCTCCGGCTTCGGCCGGCCGCCGGCGAAGCCGGTCACGCTGGGCGGCCCATTCAAGATGAGCGGCGCGATTTCCCGCGTAAACCGCTCTACCGGCGCCTTCTCCCGCGCCCGCACCGCCACCCGCAGCTGCACCTCGGGCGCCTCTGCCGCGGCCTCCAGGGCGAGCCGGCCGTGGGCGGCGTCCACGCCCACAAACTCGGTGCGGATCGCTTCGAAGGCGAGGCCCAGGTCGGCGAGCCGCTGGCGGAGGATCCGGTCGGCCGCGCGCGCTTTCTTGTAGGCGTCGGGCCAGGCGTACACCAGCGTGCCCACCGCCTTGTACCCGTAAAAATAGGCGAGAGACACCTTGAGCTTGTCGGTCGCGGGGCGGCCGCGAATGCCGCTGAACCGCACCCGGTCCTTCCCCGCCTGCGCGAGCCGGATCGAGGTGAAATCGGCGACACAATCGGGCGTGATGTAGGATGCGGGGTCGCCCATTTCGTACACCAGCTGCTCGGTCACGCCCGCGACGCTGATCCGCCCGCCGGTCCCCGGATGCTTGGTGATCTCGAAAGTCCCGTCGGCCCGCGCTTCCGCGATGGGATAGCCTACGTTGGCGAGGTCGGGAATCCGCTCCCAGTCCACGAGACAGTTGCCGCCCGACGCCTGGGCGCCGCACTCGATGGTGTGGCCCGCCACGGTGCCGGCGGCGAGCTTGTCCCAGTCGTCCGGGCGCCAGCGGAAGGCGTGCATCATCGGACCCAGCGTGAGCCCGGTGTCGGTCACCCGGCCGGTAATGACGATGTCCGCGCCGCGCGCCAGCGCCTCCACCACGGGCGCGGCGCCGAGGTAGGCGTTGGCGGAGAGCACCTGGCCCCGGACGTCGGAGAGGGGCCGCCCGGTGTCGAGGTTGGCGAGCGGGTGTCCGCGCTGGAGGAGATCGTCCAGCCGGTCGAGGAGATCGTCGCCGGTCACGATCCCGATCTTCAACCGCCGGCCGAGCTGGAGACGCCGGGCGATCTCCGCCACCGCGAGGGCGCAGGCGCGCGGGTTCACTCCGCCGGCGTTGGTGGTGACGCGAATCTTCCGCGCCGCGAGCACCGGAAGAATCCGCTCCATCAGCGGCAGGAAATCCCTGGCGTAACCCTGCGAGGGGTCCCGGGACTTCTGTTTCTGCATGATGGACATCGTCACCTCGGCGAGGTAGTCCATCATCAGGTAGTCCACCGGCCCCTGGGTCACCTGGCGGTAGGGCGCCTCCAGCCAGTCGCCCCAGAATCCCTGCCCCGCGGCGATGCGAAGGGTGTCGGTCACGGCGTCCCGGCGGCGTACCAGCGGATGGACTCCGCATCCAGCGCCGGCACGGCCGCCACCCGCGCGCCCAGGAGCGGCAGGAACCCCGGCGGCGGGACGAAGTCGCCGAGCTTGGGCGCGGGGACGGCGATCCGCCCGCCGGCCACCACGGAGAGCGGCGCGGTGCCGAGAACGCGCGGCCGCGCCAGGGCGAACCGGACCCGCACCGTGGCCCGCCAGGGCGGCGCGGTGTCGGGGCGCGCGAAGGCGGGGAAGAGCTCGACCGTGATCGGCCGGCCGGCGAGCGCCGGGGGGAGATCGGTGGTGAGTCGCCCGAAAGCGTAGTTCAAGGGACCGGTCTTGATCTGCTGGCCGGTCGAGTCGAAGAGGGTGACCCCGAAGTCCGTGAACTCGTTCCACTGCTCCCGCGGCATGTCGACGTCCACGCTGATCCGGGTGGCCCACGCCGGCGCGCGCACGGTCACGCTTTCGGCGGGAGCGCCGCGCCCGGCGACGTCCACCGACCGTTCGACGCCGAGCAGCTCCTGCTTCACCACCACCTGGGTGGCGAGCGCGCCGGGGTTGCTGAGCTCCACCCCGCCCGTGGTGACGCCGATCGCCACCGGGCCGAGGGAGGCCTGCGCGGTGGCGGTCACGGTTTCGTACGGCGGCGCGGTGACGTCGAGCTCGTAATCGCCGGGCACCACGTCCTCCGCCCGCACGGCGGCGCCCACGGTTCCGCCGGCCTCGCCCCCCAGGCCCCAGCCGTCCGGCGCGTCGCGGTAGGGCTGACCCGAGGGTTCGAACAGCTTGACCGACGCGTGCTGGTGCATCGAATCCGGCAGGGAGACGCGTACCGTGAACGAGGACGAGGGCGGGACCCGGAGGAAGTAGCGCCGGGTGCGGGAGGGCCCGATCAGCCGCCGTTCGTCGTCCAGGGCTCTGGCGGAGAGATCGACGGGGACGACCACGGTGTTGATGAGCCGGAAGAGCGGGCCTGCTTCGCTGTCGCTCGGATTGCGGGCGACCACCGTGCCCACATACACGCCCGGCGTCGCGAGCGCCTGGGGATCGTACCCGACGCGGATCTCGGTGGCGCCGGGGGTCGCGATCACGGTGTCCGGGACGTGCAGCCAGGGGACGTCGGCGGAGAGCGAGAAGGTGGCCGCGCGAAGCCCGCCGACGTGCAGGACGTGGAAGACTTCGCTCGTGTCTCCGGGGCCGGCGAGACCGTCGCGCCGGAACGCCGCCGATCCGCCCTCCGCCGCCCGCACCACGTAGCTCGACCCCTGGTGCAGCGCCACCAGCCAGCGATAGGCCGCGACCAGCCGGGGCTCGCCTCCGCCCTGGTCGAGGGGCGTGGCGCCGGCGAGCGGCGCGCCGGACACCCGGAGCGCCTGCTCGATGTCGGCCGCGAAGATGGGACGCTTGTCGTCCACCAGCGCGGACTCGAGGCACGCCGCGAGGCCCGCCACGTGGGGAGCCGCCATGCTGGTCCCCACCATGACTTCCTCACCGGTCTTGAAGCCGGGCACGGAGGAAAACGCCGCGCCGGGCGCCACCAGATCGGGCTTGGCGAGCTCCCCGCCGCGGGAGCTCCAGTCCCCCATCACGTCCGGGCCCGGCGGCGCGCCCGACATCTGCGCCCGCGCGAAGGGGCCGGGGAACGACGCCCCCACGGTGAGCGCCAGATCGGCCGAGCCGGGGAAGCCCATGGTCGAGAGGCCGGGCCCGTCGTTCCCCGCCGCGATGGTGAACACGATGTCCGGATGGGCGACCAGGAACGCGTTGACCAGCGAGTCGATCGCGGCCCGGGTTTCCTGCTCGTTGCCGACCCCGAAGCTCAGGTTCATCACCAGCGGCAGGCCGTGATCCGCCGCGAAGCGGGCCGCGTACTGCATGGCGCGCAGCATGCTCCCGCTGACGCTGATCCCGCCCCGCGCGTCGTTCGCGATCTTGAGACCGATGAGCTGGGCCCCGGGGGCGACGCCGTCGAAGTGCGCCACGTTGAACAGATTGTGTCCGGCCGCGATTCCGGCGACGTGGGTGCCGTGCCCCTCGGTATCGAAAACGAAATCGAGGCGGGGCACCCCGCTCGAGTCGGACAGGTTCGCCACCAGGGTGACCGGCTTCGATCCCAGCGCGATCGCTTCCCGCCCCGACCCGTAGTCGTGGAGGGGCATCTCGTCGTCGAAGGAGCCGTTCAGGTTGGAGTCGATGAAGACGACCCATCCGTCGGAGGCTTTGACGACGATCACCGGGAACGCGTCGGTGTTGTTGCCGTCGCCGTTCAGGTCGGCCGCGGGGAGCGGGCCGAGCGGCAGCTCGCGCAGAAGTCCGGCGTACCACCCGCCGCCCACCGCGAGCCGGCTGATCCGGCCGAGGCCGCTGAGTTTCCGGCCTCCGAAGAGCAGCGTCCCGCCGGCCGCCGGCGTCACCGGCGTGAGCGGCACCGCCCCTTCCCCGGAGAAGTCCCGGAGGTCGAGCACCTTGGGCGCGCCGGTGGTGGTGGTGATCAGGCCCGGCACTCCGGGGTCGAGACCGGAGTCGAGAATGGCGATGAGCACGCCGCGTCCGTCGTCCGTGGGACGGATGGCGCGGAACTGGTCCACGCCGGTACTCCGGAGCGGCATCAGGCCCGTAGCCAGCGCCAGGGGAGGCGGGAGCAGCGGCTGGGCGGGCCCCGGCGCCGCGGTCGCGTCGGGCGGCGCCTGGGACGCGGGCGCGGGGTTGTTCGCGGCGGGGTGTGCCTGCGGCGCCGCCGGGGCGGCGGGGCGCGCCGCGCCGCCGGCGCAGGCCGCGACCGCCAATGAGCTCAGCACCAGGTTGCGAACCGCCGTCATGCGCGCTCCGGGAGAACGAACGGCCCGATGTGCGGGCCGGTGAACTGCGCGGTGGTCTCGAGCAGGAACGCGAGCGCGTCCCGGGTCTCCTCGGGGGTGACGATCGCGTCCACGAACCCCCGCGCGCCGGCGAAGCGGGCGTCCAGCTGCTCATCGTAGTCGGCGCGCATCGCGTCCGCCGCCGCGCGCACCTCGGGCTTCGCGGCGCTGGCGCCGAAGTTCGCCTGCACCGCCGACTCGCCCTCCATCACGCCCATCCGCCCGGTGGGCCAGGAGAGGATGAAATCGGGATCGAACCCCTGCCCCGCCATCGCGTAATATCCCGCGCCCGACGCGTGATTGAGGGTCAGCACCAGTTTGGGGACCGTCGCGGTGGCCATCGCTTCCACGAACCGCGCGCCGGCGCGGATGATCCCCGACTGCTCCGCCTCGGGACCCACCATGAACCCCGACACGTCCTGCACGAAGAGGAGCGGGATCCGTTCCCGGTCCGCGTTCTCGATGAAGTAGGCGACTTTCTCCGCGCTCTCGGTGTACACGATGCCGCCGATCTTGGGGGGCGTGCCGCTCTTCCCCTTGATCACGCCCCGCGAGTTCGCGATCACCGCCACCGGCCGCCCCAGAATCGCGCCGTGGCCGCAGATCATCTCCGGCGCGACTTCGGGCTGGAACTCCTCCAAACGTCCCCCGTCCAGCACGCAGTCGAGCACCGCGCGCACGTCGTAGCTCATCCGGTGATCGGCGGGGAGCAGATCGTACAGGTCCTTCGCGGCGCGCTTCGGCTTCGCCGACCCGTTGGCCGCCGCCGCGGCGTACGGAAGCCGCTTGACGTACTCGCGGACTTTCTCGAGACACTCGGCGTCGTCCTGGGCGCGGTAGTGGGCCACCGCGGAGACGCTGGTGTGCATCCGCGCTCCCCCCAGGGACTCCGCGTCCACGGTCTGGCCGGTGGCGCCCTTCACCAGGTTGGGGCCGCCCAGTCCCATGAACGAGGTGCCCTCGACCATGAAGATCACGTCCGAGAGCGCGGGGAGGTACGCGCCTCCCGCGATGCACTGCCCCATCACCGCGGCGATCTGCGGCACCCGGAGATAGCGGCGCATCACCGAGTTGTAATAGAAGATCCGGGCCGCGCCGTACTGGCCGGGAAACACGCCGCCCTGATAGGGCAGGTTCACGCCCGCCGAGTCCACGAGATAAATGATGGGAACGCGCTGGCGCATCGCGATCTCCTG
>DASSQQ010000032.1:0-25881 GCA_035702425.1 Gemmatimonadales bacterium | reverse complement strand
GAATCCGGAGGTCTCTCCGCTCGTCGTGCTCGCCACCACCCATCCCTCCCGTAAGCCTGTTCGAGGCAGCTGCGCGGACGATTCGGCACTCAGGCATTCCCCGACCCGGCAAGATTCGTCCCCGACGGCGCGAACTGCAACTCGTTGACCGCCTTGGGCGTCCGATTCCTGTAAGCGCGACTTGTGTTGCTGACGTGCCGCAGATGTATGGAAGGACGCAACATCAAGTCACAAACTGCACCTCGCGGTGTCGTCGGCACGCATCAAAACGGACCACTCCACCACTGCCGCCTGGTTGCAGACGGATGGAGGCGCCCCGGTTACGTCACGGAGCCCCGTGACCCGCGCGGAGAGGTCGCTTCGGGAGTCATGTGAAGCAATCCCGGTGACGGCGTTCGTGGTGCCAATGGTGGTGCCAAAACTCCTGTTTCTGACTGCCGCTGACCATCGCTTGCATCGCCTAACTGATGAAAACACAACGGCCGGCGCTGGCGGGCGCCGGCCGTGCGAGATTATCAGGCGTGCGCTCTAACCACCTGAGCTACAGGCCCCGAGGCGTCCACTTAGCCACGTCCCCCGCCCCGCGGTACCGCCGCCCTAGTGCCCGAAGAGCCGCGCCCGCACCGAGAGCGTGACGCCCCCCAGTGACTCCGCCGCCCGGGCGTCGGAGAACTCGAACATCTGGCGCCGGAACGCCAGCCGGAGGCCGACCGGCAACGCCCCGGGCGCGTACTCCATCCCCACCTCCAGCCGCGCCGAATGCGCCAGCGGGTCGAGACCCGACACGCCCGTCACCGCGAAGTATGTCCCCTCGGCGGACGCGGTGAGACCGCTGACCCCGAGACCCGCCGTGACCGCCGCCGTGGGCCCCGCCATCCGCCACAGGGACGTGTCCCCGGGCTCGGCCGAGCGCAGCGCGTCCCCCTCGAGGCCGAGCGCCAGCCAGGGACGCACCCGCACCCGCACCCGCGCGTCGCCGAGACTCATCCGCCGCTGGTCCACGCCCGAGCCCGCCGTGCCGGTGTACCCTCTCACCCCGAGCGAGAGATGCCCCCACGTCCCCTCGAGACCCGCGCCCCACCAGCTCCCCGCCAGCTCCTGCTGGTCCGCCACCGCCTGGCGCGCGAACAGGATCGAAACCTCGCCCCAGAGCCCCGCCGGCGCCGGCTCCTGCGCCGCGAGCCGGCCGGCGGCGACGACGCAAAGCACCGTCCCCAGCACCCGCCTCATGACGGACCTCCGGTCACGATGATCCGCAGGCCTCCGGCCGAGCGGCGCGCCAGATTCACCGCCGCGATCGAGTCCCGCGCCGCTTGCTCCGCCGCGCGCCGGTCGCGGTTCCGCTTCACGTTGGCGGGGATGGGATGAGTCCCGCGCCTCCCCTTGAAATACCCGATGAGACCGGAGACCGAGATCACGCCGCCGACCGCGATCGCCCGCCCGTCGCCGCCCCCGGCCTCGTTGCCGAGCGCCGCGAGCGCCGCGGCCGCCGCGCCGAACCCGAGCCCCCGGAAGAGCGCCCGCGGCTGGCGCGTCCAGCCGTAGGCGGACTCGGGCAGGAAGGCGCTGTCGGGCAGCGGCGGCGGCACGGGCAGGGTGTCCGGCGTCACCCGCTCGACCGCGAGCGATCCGTTGAACGCGGTGCGATCCCCGCCCGAATCGTGCGCCACCACCCGCAGGGTCCGCTCGCCGGCCGTTCCCCCGGCCGGTTTCCACGGAAAAATCACGGGCCCGGAAAAGCTCTGCGAGGCCTCGAGCTCGGCCGTGGCGCCGGCCAGCACTTCCACCGTCAGCGGAACCGCGCGCGAGGTCCGTACCACGATCTGCAGCGCGCCGGTGTCGCGCGCGATGACCGTGTCCGACGGAACGGTCACCGACACCGTCGGGGGCGCCGCCCGCACTTCCTCGAAGACCCGCCGCAGGCGCGAGTGGAGGGACGCCAGGGTGTCCACCCGGATCCGCGCGTCCCGGGAGAGCGCCTCCTCGAACGCCGCTCGCGCCTTGGCCTCGTGCCCCAGAATCAGCTCGCCCGCGCCGGTGAGCACACTCCCCACCGCCAGCTCCTCCGGGCTGGCGTGGAGCGAGAGATCGGACACTCGCCGCAGGAGCACCGCCGCCGAGTCCACGTTCAGCTTCTCGAGCTGGGTGCGGGCCGCGCGCAGAAGGTCCGCCGGCGATTGCGCTCCCGCGGGGGCCGCGATCCCTGCGAGCGCCGCGGCCACGAGGATGGTTCGGAGCGCCCTCACGGACGCCGGGTCAGACGGATGCGGCCGAGGTTCACGCGCTGGCCGCCGCGGAGGGTCACGGTGGTGTCGAACGACCACCCCCCGAGGCTGTCGGGGAGCTGGAAGTGAATGCGGACCGGACCCGCCATCACCGGGAAGTTCGCGACCGGATTCCCCGGCGTGGCCGCGCCGTTCACGGTCATCCGGGCGAAGGGAACGCTCCCCACGGTGAGATAGGCCCTCGGCGCCGGCGCGGCACCGCGGAGCGCGGGCCGGTTGCTGTCTGCGGGCGGCGTGGTGATGAGCACCCGCGGATGCGGCGGGGTGGAGTCCGCGGGGTTCCGGGCGGGCCCCGGGCGGGGCGCGATGGTGAGCCCCAGCCACAAGAGCGCCGCTCCCGCCGCCGCGGTGCCGCCGATCCGCACCGCGCGCGCCCGCCGCACCTGGCCCAGGACGCGGCCCAGGAGGGTGCGGCTCGCTTCCGGCGTCCGCGCGCCGGGCCGGATGCGCGGCGCCCCGGCGCGGCGCTCCCCTTCCTTATGATCCCGTCGCGCCGCCCAGGCGAATGCGTCCGCGAATTCGAGCACGCCGGCGTAGCGCTCCTCGGGTTTCTTCGCCATCCCGCGCTCGACCACTTCGGCCAGCGGCCGCGGCACCGTCGCCGGGAGCGGCGGAATGGGATCGCTCACGTGCGCCCGCACGATCTCGAGAATGGTCTCGCCCTTGAACGGCAGCCCGTCGGTCACCATCCGGTAGGCGAGGACGGCGAGGGAGTATTGATCCGCGGCGGGCGTGATCTGGGCGCCGGTGCACTGCTCCGGCGACATGTAGTACGGCGTCCCGATGGTCGCGCCCGGGCCGGTGAGCCCGGGGCGGTCCACCGGCTTCGCGATCCCGAAGTCCATCACCGTCACCCAGCCCCGGCCGTCCACCATGATGTTGTCGGGCTTGATGTCGCGGTGCACCACGCCCTTCTTGTGCGCGAAGTCCAGCGCCTCGGCGATCTGGCTCAGCAGGTTGGCGGCGCGGGGCGGCGGGAGGGCGCCGTCGCGCTCCAGGATCTGCGCCAGCGAGTCGCCATCCACGTACTTCATCACGTACCAGAACAGGCGGCCGGTGGTGGAGATCCGGTGAATGGGGACGATGTGCGGATGGTCGAGCGCCGCCGCGGTGCGGGCCTCGCGCTTGAACCGCGCCACCGCTCCGGGCCCCTGATTGGAATCGGGCAGCAGCACCTTGATGGCGACCCGGCGGCCGAGCTGGGCGTCGCGCGCGAGAAAGACCGCGCCCATCCCGCCGCGCTCCAGCAGCTCCTCGATGATGTATTCGCCGTGGAGATCGGCCTGCAGCAGGGTGACGAGCTCCGGATCCTCCTCGATGCGCTGCGTCTGCTCATCGGAGTCCCCGGAGATGTCGGCGCCGCAGGCGAGACAGTACCGGCTGTTGTCCGGCACCGGCGTGGCGCAGAGTGCGCACTTCACGCTAGGGCGCCCCGCGCACGATCATAGACCCGAACAGTCCGCAGCTGGTCGCTGGTGCCGCTCGCCAGAGCCGTCCATATGCTCCCGTGGGAAGCTCGCGGGGCTCCACCGTCACCCGCCGCGTGCACGCCGGCGGGAGGGACGCCCCCAAACGGGAGAGAGATTCTTCGTCGCGGGCGGTGTCGTCAAGAGCCGGGTGGAGCGGCGCGGTGCTGCGGGGGGGACACCCGGAAGGGGGCGCGGCGTCTGTGCTCCGCGTCACACCCGGAGGCGGCGGGGGAAAACCCCGGGGAGACGGGCCCTGGGGCCCGCCATCCCCGGGTCATGCCGGTTCAATCCCAGTCCCGCCGCGGCCCCTTCTTGGGCTTGAACTCGTCCTCGTCGCCGTCGTCGAACTCGTCGTCGAGATCGTCGTAGTCGTCGGCGTCGTCCCCGTCTTCATCATCCAGCTCATCCTCGTCCAGATCGTCGTCGAAGTCTTCGTCCAGGTCCTTGTCCTCTTCGAAGTCTTCGAACTCTTCGTCGATGTCGCTGCGGCGCTTGAGCGACCACGCCATCGACGTCTCCACGGCCAGCATCGTCACCCCCAGCTCGGGTTAGAAGGCTCGTGCCTCTCCGACGTCCGTCAGGATTCCTCGGCCGCCCGCTGGTTGCGTGCGAGCTTCCGGCGCTCCGTGGCGCCGAGTGTGCGCTTGCGGAGTCGGAGCGACGACGGCGTGATCTCGATCAGCTCGTCGTCCTCGATGTACTCCAGCGCCAGCTCCAGCGTCACCTGCCGCGGCGGCTCCAGCGAGATCATTTCGTCCGACGCGGTCGTCCGCATGTTCGTCAGCTTCTTCTCCTTCGCCGCGTTCACGTCCATGTCCCCGGAACGCGCGCATTCTCCCACGATCATCCCCTCGTACACCGGATCCCCCGGCTTCACGAAGAGCACGCCCCGCTCCTGTAGGTTAAACAGGGCGAAGCCCACCGCCACCCCCTCCCGGTCCGCCACCATCACCCCGCGGCTCCGGCCCGAAATCGGGCCCGCCCAGGGACCGTACTCGAAAAACCGGTGATGCATGATGCCCGTGCCCCGGGTGTCGGTCAAGAACTCCGACCGGTACCCGAGCAGCCCCCGGGCCGGAATCTTGAACCGCAGCCGGACCATCCCCAGGCCCGGGTTCTTCATGTCGAGCATGGTGGCGCGCCGGGGGCCCACCTTCTCCATCACCACCCCCAGGTGCTGCTCCGCCACGTCGATCATCAGCTCCTCATACGGCTCCAGCAGCACCCCGTCCGGTCCCTCCCGGGGAATGATGCGGGGCCGGGAGACCTGGAACTCGTACCCCTCGCGCCGCATCGTCTCCATCAGGATGCCGAGGTGCAGCTCGCCCCGTCCCGACACGGTGAAGGTGTACGGGTTGTCCGTATCCTCCACCCGCAGGGCGACGTTCCGTTCCAGCTCCCTATAAAGACGCTCCCGGACCTGTCTCCCGGTAACGAACTTCCCCTCCCGCCCGGCGAAGGGGGAGTTGTTGACCAGGACGTCCACCGAGATGGTGGGCTCCTCAACCGCAATGCCCAGCAGGCGTTCCGGCTGGTCCAAGGCCGTGACCGTCTTCCCGATCTCGACCCCCTGCATGCCGGCCACCGCCACGATTTCGCCCGCTTCCGCCTCCTCCAGCTCCACCCGCTCCAGGCCCTCGAACCCGAAGAGCTTGGCCACCCGGGACTGCTCGAATTGACCCTCGAAGACCATCCCCGGCTCGCCCAGGGGCAGCAGCGCGACGGTCTGCCCCACCCGCACCTTCCCCCGCTCGATCCGCCCGATGCCGATCCGGCCCAGGTAGTTCGAATGGTCGAGGGTCGAGATCAGCATCTGGAACGGTCCCTCGGGATCGCCGGTGGGCGGCGGAATCTCGGAGAGAATGGTCTCGAACAGCGGCTTGAGATCGGTGCCCGGAACGGCCAGGTCCCGGGTCGCGATGCCCTGCCGCGACGACGCGTAGAGAAACGGACACCCGAACTGCTCCGGGGTCGCGTCCAGGTCCATCAACAGCTCGAGCACCTCGTCGTGCACCCGGAGCGGCTCGGCGTCCTGGCGGTCGATCTTGTTCACGATCACGATCGGCTTCAAACCGAGCGCCAGCGCCTTCCCCGCGACGAACCGGGTCTGCGGCATCGGGCCCTCGGCGGCGTCCACGAGGAGCAGGAAGCCGTCCACCATCCGGAGAATGCGCTCCACTTCGCCGCCGAAGTCGGCGTGACCCGGCGTGTCCACGATGTTGATCTTGGTGTCGCCCCAGTGGACCGACGTGTTCTTCGACAGGATGGTGATCCCGCGCTCGCGCTCCAGCGGATTCGAGTCCATCACCCGCTCGGCCACGTGCTGGTTGGCGCGGAAGACCCCCGCCTGGCGGAGCATCTGATCCACCAGGGTGGTCTTGCCGTGGTCGACGTGCGCGATGATCGCGAGGTTACGGATGTTCATGGGCGGGGCAGTATAACTACCGGTACGGGGGCTAGGGGAGTGGGGATACGGGGACTAAGGCCCTTGCCTCGCGGGTGGGACCACCCCCCACCCCGCGTCCCCCACCCCGTATCCCGTATCCCGGTCACTCACACGTCGGATCCCTCTCGATTTGCACCGTTACGTGCTGGATCCCCAGCGCTCCCATCCGGTCCTGGACCGCCTCCAGCACCCCCTGATGGCGGCCCGGGTCCGCCACCACCAGGTGCCCGCTCATCGCCACCACGCCGGTGGTGACGGTCCAGACGTGGAGATCGTGCACCGAGCGCACCCCGGGGACCGACGCGATGCGGTCGTGAACGTCCGCCAGCGCCAGGTGCCGGGGCGTGGCCTCGAGGAGGATGTCGGTGCTCTCCCGCACCAAACGCCACGCGCCGAACAGGATGAGCAGCGCGATCAGGAGCGAGATCAGCGGATCGGCGATGGTCCAGCCGGTGGCGAGGATCAGCGCGCCCGCGAGGAGGGCGCCCGCCGAGCCCGCGGCGTCGGAAAGGATGTGGAGGTAGGCGCCGCGCTGGTTGAGCGAGTGCTCGTGCCCGCTGTGGAGGATCACCGCGCCGGCGACGTTGACCGCGAGTCCCAGCCCGGCGATGGCGGCGAGGAGCCCGGCGTGCACGGCTTCGGGGGCGCGCAGCCGCTCCACCGCTTCGATCCCGATGCCCACCGCGATGGCGCAGAGCAGGGCGCCGTTGACGAGCGCGGCCAGGATCTCGAGCCGCAGCAGTCCGAAGGAGCGTTCCGAGGTCGCGGGCCGCTGGGCGACGTGGGCGACGACCAGCGAGAGCGCGAGGGCACCGACGTCGGCCAGCATGTGACCGGCGTCCGCGAGCAGCGCCAGCGAATGCGCCAGCCAGCCGCCGATTGCTTCCGCGACCAGCACCGCCGCCGCGAGGGCGAGCGCGAGCAGCATGCGCCGCCGCCCTTCGCCGCGCGCCGGCGCGCGATGGGTGCAGTGGGCGGTGAGAGGAACGGTGGCCATGAGGCAGTCGTAAGTTATCAGTTGTCAGGCGTCAGGCGGGTCTGACTGACGACTGAGGACTGATAACTGAGAACTTAGCTGAGCTTGAACTCGCAAGCCACGGCACTACCTTTCGCCCCCCATGCCGCCCCTCGCCGCCGATCCCCTCACCCACGTCGCGCTCCGCCTGGCCGCGGTGGTGCTGCTGGTGCTCGCCAACGCGGGGTTCGTGGCGGCGGAGTTCGCGCTGGTGGCGTCGCGCCGCACCCGGCTCCAGGCCATGGCGCGCAAAGGGGACCGCCAGGCCGCGCTCGCGGAAAAGGCCCAGCAGTCCCTCACCCGTTACATCTCCGGGACCCAGCTCGGCATCACGCTCACCTCGCTGGGCCTGGGCTGGATCGGCGAGCCGGCGCTGGCGGCGTGGATTCAGTCGCTCTTCGAGGGCCTGCCGCTCTCGCTCGCGATCGCCGCGTCGCACACGGTGGCGGTGGTGCTCGCCTTCGTCTTCATCACCTTCCTGCACGTGGTGCTGGGCGAGCTGACGCCGAAGGCCTTCGCCCTGCTCTACCCCGAAGCGATGAGCCGCTGGCTCGCGCCGCCGCTGATGCTCTTCACCACGGCGACCAATCCCTTCATCTGGCTCCTGAACAGCTCGGCCACCGGAATCGTGAAGCTGTTCGGGGGCCGGGCGCCCTCGGAACGGGAGCGGGTGCATTCGCCGGAGGAGATCAAGATGCTGGTGGAGCAGAGCCGGAAGACCGGCTCGCTGGACGCGCTGGACGCGCGCTTCATCGCCGGGGTCTTCGAATTCTCGGAGAAGACCGCGCGTGAGGTGATGACGCCGCGCACCCGGATGGTGGCGCTCGCGGACGGCCTCTCGGTCGAAGCCGCGGCGGACGAAGTGGCGCGCGCGGGCCGCTCCCGCTACCCGGTGTACCGCGAGTCCCTGGACGACATCGTGGGCACGGTGCACGCCAAGGAAATCCTGCGCGCCCTGCGCGGCGAGCCGGGCCGGACCGTCGCCGCCCTGCTCCGGCCCGCGCTCTTCGTCCCCGGCACCCGCGAGGTGGAGGACGTGCTCGCCGACATGAAGCGCCAGAAAGTCCACCTCGCGATCGTCCTGGACGAGTTCGGCGGCACGGCGGGCCTGGTCACGATGGAAGACCTGCTGGAGGAGATCGTGGGCCAGATCTACGACGAGTACGACCGCCCCGAGAGCGCGCCCGCCGCCGCCGGCGCCGCGCCCACCTTCGCCGGAGCCGCCGAGCTGCGCGACGTGAGCCAGGCGCTCTCGCTCGAGCTCCTGGACCCGGACTACACCACGATCGGCGGGTATCTCTTCGGCCGGCTGGGGCGGCTCCCCAAGGTGGGCGACCAGATCCCGGTACCGGGCGCGGTGTTTGAAGTGGTGGAGATGGAGGGCCGCCGCGTCGGCCGGGTGAAGCTGGTCCGGAAGACCTAGGGCGCCGGCGCGCCGGCGAGCTTCACCGCCAGCTCGACGGCCGCGCGCATCGAGCTCGCGTCCGCCACGCCCTTGCCCGCGATGTCGAACGCGGTGCCGTGATCGGGCGCGGTGCGGATGAACGGGAGGCCCAGGGTCACGTTCACGCCTTTCCCGAATCCCGCCACCTTCACCGCCGTCATCCCCACGTCGTGATAAGGCGCGAGCACCGCGTCGAACTCCCCCTTGAGCGCCCGCACGAACACCGTGTCCGCCGGGAGCGGACCCGCGGCGCCGAGGGCCGCCGCCGCGGGCGCGAGAATGGTGTCGTCCTCGGAGCCGAAGAGACCGCCCTCCCCCGCGTGCGGGTTGACCGCGCAGAGCGCCAGCCGCGGGGCCGCGATGCCCCACCATTTCGTGAGCGCCAGCTTGGCGATCTTCCCCGCGCGGACGATTCGATCGGTGCTGAGACCGGCGATGGCCTCGCGGAGCGGGAGGTGGGTGGTCACCAGCACCACCCGCAGCGGCCCGGCGGCGAGCATCATTGCCACCTCCACGTCGCCGGCGAGGTGCGCCAGGAATTCGGTGAGCCCGGGGTAGCGGAAGCCGGCGCGATGGAGGGCCTGTTTGTGCACCGGCCCCGTCACCACGGCGTGCGCGTCGCCCGCGCGCACCAGCGCGACCGCGCGGGCCACCGATTCCGCCGCGATGCGGCCCGCCGCCGCGTCGCCGCCGGTGCCGTCGCCCCAGGGCCCCACGCCGATGGTGCGGCCGGTCCCGGCGGCGGCCACCTGCTCGTCCGCGCCGATGAGGGTGACGTCCGCGCCCGTCGGCCCGGCGTCGAGGGCGCGGCGCACCACTTCGGGCCCGATGCCGCGGGGGTCGCCGAGGGTGACGGCGAGGCGCAGGCGCCGCGCTTTAGGGGTTGAGGCGGATGCTGACGTAGATGGTGCGGCGCAGCTGGGCGACGTAGTGCTCGACCGCCAGCTGCTGCGAGAGCTGATCGCGGATGCGGTCTTTCAGATCGTCGTAGGTATACTCGCCCTCCGGCTTCTTCCCCAGCAGGTCCACCACCACGAACTGCTGCCGCAGGGTTCCGGCGCCGAGGAGAAACGGCGCGCGCCACCCCGGGGTCGAGTCCGCGAGCGGGCGCTGGTAGTCGGGCGGGAGCTGGGTGACGGGCACGTCTTCGGCGATCTTCTGCGCGTCGGGGTCCCCGTACGTCGCGGCGATGGAATCGAAGGGAGCGCCGGCTTGGAGCGCGGTGCGGAGCGAGTCGGCGAGCCGCCGGGTCGCTTCGACCTGGGCGGCGGACACCACCGGCGCGATCAGCACGTGGCGCGCCAGAATCTCCGCGGGCTCGACGCGCTCCACCTGGATGATGTGGAAGCCGTACGGGGTGCGGACCACGCCGGACATTTCGCCCGGGCGGAGCGAGAAGGCCGCGTCCTCGAAGGTCTTGTACATCACGCCGCGCCGGAACCAGCCCAGCTCGCCGCCGGCCTCGCGGGTGGAGCTGTCGTCCGAGAACCGGCGCGCCACCCCCGCGAAATCGGCGCCGCCCTTGAGAGCGACGAGCAGGGAGTCGGCCGTCTTGCGCGCGGTGGCGACCGCGGCCGAGTCGGGCTTGGGAGTCATGATCAGCTGGCGGAAGGAGACCAGCGGCGGCCGCTTCTGCTGGGCGTTCTTGTTTTCCTCCCAGTACTCGCGCATCTGGGCTTCGGTGGGCTGAATGGGGCGCAGTTTGCCCTTGTCCCGCAGCATCTCGAGGAGCCGCTGTTCCAGGATCGAGCGCCGCTGCTGGTCGGCGAGGTAGCGGCGCCAGTCGTCCTCGGAGCTGAACTGCGCCAGCCGGAGCTGGGCCTGGAACTCCGCGTCGGTGTGGTACTGGCGGCGCACGTTCTGCACCTGGGTCTGCACCGCGTCGTTCACTTCCTGATCGGTGACCTTGACGTTGGTGTCCTTCTGCGCCTGCTGGACCAGCACTTCGTCCTGCACCATCTGGTCCAGGATCTGCTTGCGGAGCGCGGTCCGCGCCGCGGAGTCGGTGGGGAGCGGCTGGCCGTTCGCCTGCATGGCGACGAGCTGCTCCTCCACCTGGGAGGCGAGGATCGGCGTGGTGCCGACCACCGCCACGATGCGGTCCACGGGCCGGAGCGCGGGCGGGGGCGCCTGCGCTCCCGCCGTCCCGGCGCCCGCCGCGACGAGAACGGCGAGGCAGACCCCGCGCCGCACGCTAATGCACCGTCCCGCCGGGGGGCGCGGGCGCGGGGCCGGGTGCCGGCCGGAGGCCGGGCGCCCGCTGCTGCTGCGAGTCCGCGCGCGCTTTCGAACCGGACGCGATCTCGACCGCGCGCGCCACGCCCGACTCGCTGATGGACCACGGGGCCCGGCCCCGCAGCACGTCCGAGAACACCGGCGGAATCCCGACGAAGCTGGACTGGCCGCGCACCACCTTGTCCAGGTATCCGTCCACGCGGGACATCGCGTAGCGCTCGCGGCCATCCGGCGTCTTGGCCGAGTCCGCGATGTCCTTGGGAGTGATCGCGATCTGGGTCTCGATGGTGGCGAGCATCGAGTCGTAGGCCGACTTGAGGTCCTGCCAGTCCTGCGGGGTCAGCGTGACCTTGGCGGAGTCCGCCTGCTGGAGGAGAATGGTCCGCGTCGCGACGACCTTGAGGAACTGGCCGATCTGGTCGTCGGTGGCGAACGGCAGCTGCTGCACGTCGTTGGGATCGAGCGAGTTCAGCCAGTGGATGAGATCCCGCATCCGGAACGGCCCGCCGTGGAAGGTGACCAGTACGGTGCGGCTCTTGGCCGCCCCCTCGGGATCCTGGAGCGCGGAACGGATCGCGGCCGCGGCCCCGCCGTCCACTTTCACGTCGCGCTGCTTCGCGATGTCGGCGAGGTAGGTCGAGTCGAACTGCATCGAGAGCAGGTTCTCGAGCCCGGCGCGGAAGGAGTCGGCCACTTCCGCGAGGGGCGGGCGGCGGATGATGTGAAAACCGAACGGGCTGCGCACCACGCCGCTCATCCCGCCCGGAGCGAGCTGCCACGCCGCGTCCTCGAAGGTCGGCACGAACGCGCCGCGCGGACGCACCGGCAGGTACCCGCCGCTCGCTTTGGAGCCGGGATCGTCGGAGTACTTCTTCGCCAGCGCCGCGAACCCGCGGCCCCCCTCGGCGGCCGCCTGCCGGAGGAGCCGCTCGGCCTGCGCCTGCTTCGCGGCCGCAGCGGTGGGGGCCGCCGAGGACGCAACCTCGAGGAGCAGGTGCTGGAAGAGCCGGTAATCGCCCGCCCGATAGACCGAATCCAGCTGGGCGTCGGTGAAGTGCACCCGGCCCGCCACCAGACGGTCGTGGAAGTGCTCCCACCGCCGCTGCGCGGCCATCGGCCACACCGCCGCAAGCACGGTCGTGGAGTCGTCGAGATTCTTGCCTGCGGCCAGCTCGGTGGCGAGCAGGGAGAAGTCCACGTACACGCCGGCGAGCCGCTTCAGCGCGTCCTGCTTCATCGGCATGCCCTTCACCTGGCTCGCGAGCTCCGCGAGCCGCGTGACCGACAGGGTCTGTCCGGCCGCGCTGGCGGCGGATTGCGGATGCGCCGAGAACGCGTCCGAGAGCGCGCCGCAGCCCGCAGCCGACAGCATCACCAGCACCAGTCCGAACCGCCGCATCACGACTCCTTGGGTTGTGGGTCTTCGATGACCGCGCGCAGCGCGCGCGACAGTCCGGGGCCGATGGCCTCGCCGCCCAGGCGGCGGAGCCGGAGCGACAGCGGCACGGCGCGCCGCACCTCCGCCTCGAACTGCACCGCGTCCATCGCCGCCGTGAGACGCGCCAGCCGGGGCGCGGCGTTCCGCCGAAACGTGAGCCGCGCCTCGTCGCCCCTGACCAGGACCGTTTCCAGTCCCACCCGGGCGCCGAGCGCGCGGAGTTCGGCGACGAGGAGCAGCCGCGCGGCGGCCTCGGGTACCGGGCCGAACCGGTCGCGCAGTTCGTCGCGCAGGGCCGCAATCTCGCATGACGACTCGGCCCGCGCCAGCCGCCGGTACACTTCGAGCTTCGCCGCGGCGTCCGGGATGTATTCGTCGGCGAGGAACGCCGGCTGATCGAGCACCACCTCGGGGGGCGCGCCGGTTCCTTGCCCCGCCTCTTCCTTACCCTGCAGGGCTCGAACCGTCTCCTCCAGCCACCGCAGGTACATGTCGAACCCGACCGCCTGGGCGTGCCCCGACTGCTCGGCGCCCAGCAGGTTCCCGGCGCCGCGAATCTCGAGGTCCCGCAGCGCGATGCGATAGCCGGACCCGAGATCGGTGTGGTGCTCGAGCACCCGGAGCCGGTCCTCCGCGTCCGCGTCGATCAGGTCCGGCACCAGGAGGTAGCAGTAGGCGCGCCGGTGGCTCCGCCCCACCCGCCCCCGCAGCTGATAGAGCTGCGCCAGTCCGAACCGGTCGGCGCGCTCCACGATCATGGTGTTCGCGTTGGGGACGTCCAACCCCGACTCCACGATCATCGTGGACACCAGCACGTCCACCTCGCCGCGCACGAACCCCGACATCACCGAGTCCAGATCCGCCTCCCGCATCTTCCCGTGCGCCACCGCCACCCGCGCCCGCGGCGCCAGGCGCCGCACCCGCTCCGCGATGCTCTCGATGGTCTCGATGCGGTTGTGCACGAAGTACACCTGCCCCCCACGATCGAGCTCCCGCGCCAGCACCTCCTCGAGCAGCGCGTCGTCCCAGGGCTCCACGAAGGTGAGGACCGGCGAGCGATCGCGCGGCGCGGTCTCGAGCAGCGTCATGTCCCGGAGTCCCGCGAGCGAGAGATGCAGGGTCCGCGGGATCGGCGTGGCCGTGAGCGTGAGCACGTCCACCGAAAGCTTCAGCGCCTTGAGCCGCTCCTTGTGACGCACCCCGAAGCGATGCTCCTCGTCCACCACCACCAGGCCGATGTCCTTGAAGCTGACGTCCCTGGAGAGCAGGCGGTGCGTGCCGATCACGATGTCGATCTCGCCCCGGGCCAGGCGCTCGAGGTCCCCCGCGATCTCCCGGGTGGAGCGGAACCGGGAGAGCACCTCGATCCGCACCGGATAGTCCGCGAGCCGCTCGCGGAAGGTGCGCCCGTGCTGTTCCGCGAGAATCGTCGTGGGCACGAGCACCGCCGCCTGCTTCCCCGCCTGCACCGCCTTGAAGGCCGCCCGCAGCGCGACTTCGGTCTTGCCGTAGCCCACGTCGCCCACCAGCAGCCGGTCCATGGGGCGGGCGCGCTCCATGTCGCGCTTCACGTCGGTGGTCGCGGTGCGCTGGTCCGGCGTGTCCTCATAAAGGAACGAGGATTCGAGCTCGCGCTGCCACGGCGTGTCCGGCGGAAAGGCGAATCCCGGGGCGAGCTGGCGCCGCGCGTAGAGCTCCACCAGCTCCGCCGCCATCTGATGGATCGCGGCGCGGGTCTTGTCGCGCTGTCTCTGCCACGCGGTGCTGCCGAGCTTGTGCAGGCGCGGCGGCGGCGCGTCGCCGTCGCCGCCGGCGCGGTAGGGCTCGAGGAGATCCAGGCGGTAGAGCGGGACGTTGAGCCGGTCGCCGCCCTCGTACTCGAGCACCGCCACTTCCAGCGTGGCGTCGCCGACCTGAATGGTCTGCAGGCCGCGGAAGATCCCGATCCCGTGCTCCAGGTGCACCACGTACTCGTCCAGCGCCAGCGAGTCCGCCGCCGCCGCGATCGCCGCGCGATAGCGCCGGGGCCGGGTGAGCCGCCGCGCCCGCCGGAAGATTTCGTGGTCGGTCAGCACCCGGAGCGAGGGGAGCACGAACCCGCCGTCCAGCGCGCCCACCGCGAGCGTGGCCGCGCCCTCGCCGATCAACTCCTCGAGGCGCTCCAGCTGGCCGTCGTTGTCGCACAGAATCACGGTCGCGGGGCCCTTCGCGATCAGCGCGCGCAGGCGCTTCACGTCGCGGTCCACCGTCTCCGGCGGATAAATCGGGAACCGGTCCTCCGCGTCGGCCGCGGAGAGCACGAGGCGCGGGAAGGCGGCCAGCGCTTCGCCCCAGGCGGCGGGAGCGAGGAAGAGATCCTCGCGGGACGGCGGCTCCTCGCCCAGCCGGCGCGCGACCTCCAGGTGGCGCGTCGCTTCGGTCCACGCGCGATCCACCTCCCGCTCGATGGCGCCCTCCTGATCCGTCACCACCAGGGCGTCCGCCGGGAGCAGGGCGAGGAGCGAGTGCAGCCGCCGCGCGCCGCGCGCCGAGTCCGCGCGCTCCGGATTCACCGGCAGCACCGTCACCCGGCCGATCTCCTCGCCCGAGCGCTGGGTGTCGAGATCGAAGTTGCGCACCGAGACGACGTCGTCCCCCGCCCATTCCACCCGCGCCGGGGCGGCCATTCCGAAGCCGTACAGATCCACGATCCCGCCACGCACCGCGAACTGCGCGGCCTCGCGCACCGTCGGCACCCGGGCGTACCCCATCGCGCCCAGCTGCGTCACCACCTCGCCGAACGACGCGCGTCCCTTCTCGCCCGGCCACGGCCCCGCCTGCAGGGTGAGCCGGGAGGCGGACAACGCGTCCGGCACCGGAGTGCGCTCCGCGCTCGCTCGAGCCGTGGTGACGAGGACGCGGACTTCCCCCGCGAGCAGCGCCGCGAGCGTTTCGACGCGCTCGCCCGCGATCTCGAGATGCGGTTCCTCGGCGCCCAGGCCCTCGCGCTGGGGATAGAGCGCCACCCGGTCTCCCATCAGCATGCGCAGGTCGGCCAGCCACCGCTCCGCGTCGGCGGGCGTGGCGACGAGGACCGCGATCACCCGCGTCGCGAGCCGCCGGGAGAGCGTCGCCATCAGGACGGCGGGGGCCGACCCGGGGAGCCCCCCCACCGGCAGGCGCGCGCCCTGGCGCGGCAACCGCTCCACCAGCGAGCGGGTCGCGGGGAGAGCGTCGAACCGGTCGAGCAGGAAGTCGAGCGCCATCAGCGGGTGAGGGTCGCCACCGACAGCTCGGTGACCGCGAGCGCGAGCGCGAACAACAGCAGCAGTCCCGAAAGATCCCGCTCCCGCCCGCTCGCGAAGCGCCGCGCCGCGAACCCCGCGGAGTCTTCCACGTCGGCCGCGAGCGCCCGCGCCACCTCGCCCGGATCGGCGGGCGTGAGGTCGGACTCGCGCGGATCGGGGCCCGACACCGTCGCCCCCAGGGTATCGGCACCGCGAACCGAGAAGGTCACCCCGGGCACGCCCTCGGCGGTCGCGACCGGGCTCTCACCTCGCGCGACGCGGCCGATCAGCGCCTCGAGAAAGGACACGAACCCGGGGGACGCGGGGAGCGCCGTCCACGCGGTATCGAGCGGGCTGCCGACCAGCACCAGCGATCCGTCGGCCACGAGCCACGGTTCCCCGTTCACGGTCGCGAGCACGGCCGCGGTATCCCCCGGCGTGCCCGCGGGTCCGAGGAGGCGGTAGCGCCGCGCCACCTCGACCCCCGCGATCATTGGCAGGTCGCGCGAGGCGAGCGGCCCCGGCGTGGCCTCGGGCGCGAAGCGCCAGGCGCCCCCGCGCGCGGCGATCATCCGGTTCGCCTGCCCAACCAGCGCCGGATCCGCGGGCGGAAGCACCACCGCCGCCGCGGGGCCCGCGCGGGTGCCGATGGTCACGCCCGCGACCCCAGAGGTGCGCACCCGCCCCGCGTCCGACAGCACGCCGAGCGCCGCGGCGACGAAGGGACCGGCGTCGGCACCGGCGGCGACCGCGGCCGGGGGCGGCACCCGCCACACGAACGGGCGGCGATCGTCGGCCCGGAGTTCGTCGGGCTGGAGCGCGACCTCGCCGGTCCACCATCCCGGGGGAAGCGCGGGGAGCGGGAGCGTCACGGTCTGCCCCGGCGCACCGAGGGCGCGACCTATTTCCTGGCCGCGGAGTCGAGCGGTGACCGGCGCCGGCGCGGCGCCCGGCGTGCCCTCGATGGTCACGGACAAGGTGCGCGCCGTCACGCTCACCGCCCCAATGCCGCGATTGACGGGCGGGGGGCCGGGCGGCGCGAAGGCGAGCACCCGCACGCCTGCCGGAACGGCCGCGTGCCCGGTCTCGAGCGCGCTGCGCTGCAGGTCGCTCACCACTTCGACCTCGCGCGCCGGGAGCGGCTCGGCGTCCACCAGGCGCGCGGCGCGCTCCGTCGCGGTGACGAGATCGAGCCGCCGGGAAGCGACGCCGGCGGCGTCGAGCGCCGCGAGCAGATCGTCGCGCGAGCCGCCGCGCACCACCCCGTCGGCCTGGACCAGCCACACCCGATCGCCCGCCGCGGCCTGCGCGAGGGACGCGCGGGCGACCGCCTTCAGGCGATCGAGCACCCGCTTGCCGTCCTCCACCGCGGCCGACGAGGGCGAGTTGTCGAGGATGACGACCAGCGCCGTGGGCACGTGCGCCGCGCCGACGGGAGTACGGGCGAGCGGACGCGCGGCGGCCAGCACCACCACCGCCACGAGGACGGTGCGGAGAACGAGCAGCAGGAGATGGCGCAGCTTGAGCCGGCGGGCGCTCTTGCGCTCGGCCTCGGAGAGGTAGCGCAGCGCCGGAAAATCCTGCGCCGGGGGGACGCGGCGCTGAAAGAGGTGCAGCAGAGCCGGCACGCCCGCCGCGGCCAGCGCGACGAGAACCAGCGGATGCAGGAACGTCACGCCAGCATCCGCAGCGCCATCCCGAACGGAAGGTCGGTGCGCACGTGATGGTAGGCGATGCCGTGCCGCCGGCAGGCGCGCCGCCAGGCCGCCACTTCGCGGCGCACCGTGTCCGCGTACTCGCGGGCCAGCTCCCGGGGCCGTACCACCACGCTCGCTCGGGACTCGGGATCCGTGAAGCGCACTTCGGCGGGACCAGAAAGTTCTTCTTCCGCCGGATCCATAAGATGGAAGACGACTACCTGGTGACCCCGATGCCGCAGGTACCGGAGCGCGGTGAGCGCCAGCTCCCGGTCGAAGAGCAGATCCGAGATCAGCACCACCAGGCCCCGGCGCGCGAGGAGGCCGGTCACCCGTTCCAGCGCCGCTCGCGCCGCCGTCCCCGCGCCGTCCGGCGTCTCGAGGAGACCGCGGACCAGCCGCGTCCACTGACCGGCCTTGACCCGCGCCGGCACCACCTGCCGCACCAGGTCGTCGAAGGTGATCAGGCCGGTGGCGTCGCGCTGGCGGAGCAGGATCAGCGCGAGCGCGGCGGCGAGCCGGTCGGCGTAGGCGCGCTTGGTGAGCCGGCCCGGCGCGCCCCGCCAGGCCATGGAGCGGCTCGCGTCCACCAGGATCATCGCCCGCAGGTTGGTCTCCTCCTCGAATTGCTTGACGAAGAGACGGTCGGAGCGGGCGAGAATCTTCCAGTCGAGGTAGCGCAGCTCGTCGCCCCGCTGATAGGCGCGGTGTTCCGTGAACTCCACCGAGAAGCCGCGGAAGGGTGAGCGGTGGACGCCGGCCAGGTAGCCCTCCACCACGCCCCGGGCCACGATCTCGAGGCCACCCAGGGTGGCGACGTCGGCAGGGTCCAGGAGGTCGTAACGGGTAGCGGAGGGCATCAGGACGCGGAAGCTAACGGCGGGACAATTGTCCGTGGTAGAGGACAAGGAGCCCCTTTCCGGACTCCGAATGTATTATCCAAGGGACTACGGAACATGGAGTTAGCGGCCACGGCCCCGGTGGCACGGTCCCTGCCCCTGAAGGGCGGCGGGAGGCACCTATGATTACCACCTTGCTGCTCTTGGTCTCGCTCACGCCGAAGCCCGCAATCCGGCCGGTGGCCGATCTGGCCCGGCCGCACGTCGAGCTCTGGACCTCGGGCGGGGACAACCCCTACGACCGCGGCGACCAGGTGCGGGTCTATTTCCGCCCCGACCAGGACGCCTATCTCACCGTGCTGCGGGTCGATACCGACGGCCGGATCCGCGTGCTGTTCCCGCGGGAGCCGTGGGAGGACAACTTCGCGCGCGGCGGCAAGGAATACGAAGTGCTGGGCCCGGACGACCGCGAAGCGTTCTCGGTGGACGACGATCCCGGCGTCGGCTACGTCTTCGCCGTCGCGTCGGCGGATCCCTTCTTCTATGATCCGATCAAGGCCGGGGACCACTGGGACTACGCCTCCATGTCCGATGGGCGGGTCACCGGCGATCCCTACGTCGCGCTGACCGACCTGGCACAGCGCATCGCGCCCTCGGGCGATGACGCCTGGGACTACGACCTGGTGCCCTATTACGTCCAGCGGCAATACGACTACCCCCGTTTCCTCTGTTACGACTGTCACGCGTATCAGAGCTGGACCGTGTGGGATCCGTACAACTACTCCTGCGTGCGCTTCCGGGTCGTGGTGTACAACGATCCTTACTACTACCCCTACCGGTACGATGGTGGCGGGTACTACGGCGGCCGGCGCGTGGTCTTCACCCGGCCCCTGCGGCCCGAGCCCCGGTTCGTCTTCAAGGACCGCGACGGCAGTAACACGCCCTTCGTGACCCACGTGGCGGAGCGTCCGGCCAACGAGCAGACCCGCCGGACTCTCCCCGAGGACCAGCGCGGCCGGGGATCGATCTCCGATCCCATCGTCACCCGGCCGCGGGGCCAGCCCGGGGACCCGGGTACGCCTGACGCGCGCCCCCGCAGTGGCGGGGACCAGCGGGGACAGCCGTCGCAGCCCGCGGTGGGACAGCCGGGATGGCCGCCCGCTCCGCGCCAGCAGGGTGGCGAGCTGCAGCAGCCCGGCGTCCGGCCCCGGCCCGACGTCCAGCCGCCCGCGGACCAGCCCCGCGATCGCCAGCGGCCGGTGGAGCAGCCGCGGGACCGGCAGCCGCCCGAGGCGCAGCCCCCGGTCTACCAGCAGCCGCGGGACCGCGAACCATCCGGGAGTCCGCCGCCGGCGCGGGAGCGGCCGCAACCGGAGCCGCGGCCGGCTCCGCCGCGGGAGGATCATCCCCGCGCGGCGCCCCCCGCTTCGCCGCCGCCGCGCTCGGCACCCGCGCCCCGTGCGCGCGAGCCCGAGCTCCGGCGCCGCAAGCCCTGAATCGAAACGCGCCCGGCCGTAGTCTCCAGCGGCCGGGCGCGTTAGGTTTGCGGTCCCCAATTTCCGGACCGGGATCGCTCCCCACATGCCGCGCTGGTTGCCGCTTCTTTCCGCCGTGCTCCTCGTCGCGCCCCCGCTCCCCGCGCAGACTCCCAGCCCCGCGTCCGAGATCCGTCGGATGGTCGACGCGCTCGCGGCCGACTCCACCCGCGGGCGGCCCACGCCGTCCCGCGAGCTCGATCGCGCCGCGCAGTGGGCGGCGGCCGAGTTCGCGCGCCTCCACCTCCGTCCCCTCGGGGATGCGGGCGGTTACCTCCAGCATTACACCATCGCCACGTCGCAGGCCTTCCCGGAAAGCTCGAGCGTCGCCCTCGGCGGGCCGGTGGCGCGGGTGTGGCGGGTGGGGAAGGACGCGTTCTGGGTGCCGGTGACCACGCCCGGGCGGGCCACGGTGTCTGGCCCGGCCGTGGTGCTGGTGGGGGTACCGGATTCGACCAGGCTCTTCGCCGGAGTGAATCTCCGCGGGGCCGTAGTGATTCAGCTCGCGCAGTACGGCGAGAAGGGACTCGCCGCGCCGACCTGGCTCATCAAGGCCGGGGAGCGGGCCGGCGCGGCCGCCTGGGTCCTCGTCACCAACCGTCCCGACGACGAGTGGGCGGGCGAGCTGCGCGTCCTCCACAACGTCCGCACCACCATCCTCGGAGCCGCGAGCCTGCTCCGGATTCCGGTGGTCGAGCTGCGGGACAACACGCTCGGCGCCGCCCTCGCGGAGCTGGGCGTGCCGGAAGCGGGGCTGCGGCCGCTCCCGCCGGGACACGCCTTGCGCCGCCTCCCCGGCGTCACGGTGCGCCTGCACCTGGTGGAGCGGATTCTCACCCGCCGCACCGCGCCCAACGTGGTGGCGCTCCTGCCGGGCGCCGACTCCACCCGCCGCGGGAAGTACGTCGTGCTGTCCGCGCACCTGGACGCCCTCGGCATCGGGCCGCGGGTGGGGAACGACAGCATCTTCAACGGCGCGGCCGACGACGCCGTGGGGTGCGCGGTGGTGATCGCGGCGGCGCGGGCACTCGCGGCCGCGGGCGCCCGGCCTCCCGGCTCCATTGTGTTCGCGCTCTTCAGCGGGACGGAGCGCGAGTTGTGGGGCAGCGGATACTATGTCTCACACCCCCCGGTCCCCCTGACGCGAACGGTGGCGGACCTGAACGTGGAATCCGTCGGCCGCAAGAGCCTGAAGGATTCCCTGATCGTGGTCGGCCGCCCCGATTCGTGGCTCGGCCCGGTCGCCCTGGAGGCGGCCACCGCCCACCCCGAGATCGGGCTGACCCTCCTCGACGATCCCTGGCCCAGGCGCCATTACCTGGACCAGTCCGATCATTCGTACTTCCGGGCTCACGGCGTGCCGGCGCTCTTCCTGTACAACGGGCCGAGCGTGGATACCCACACCCCGGACGACAACCCGGACAAGATCGACGCGGAATCGGCGGCGCGGGTGGCGGCGTATCTGGCCGCGCTGGCCCGAACGATCAGCGGGAAGTAGCCGTCAGCCGTCGGAGGCGCCTCGCCGGTGCCTCGCTGTCACACTCAACCTCGAGGAGATTCGATGCGGCATTGTCTTCCCGCCCTGCTGGCCGTCCCGGCCCTGCTGGCGGCACAGAAGCCGGCGACCAAACCCGCGGCGGCCGCCCCCGGCAAGGGCGTGGCGGCGATCACGGCCCAGGACGTCGAGCGGCGGATCGCGATCATCGCCGACGACTCGATGCACGGGCGGGCGACGCCGTCCCCCGAGCTCAACCAAGTGGCGGCGTACGTCGCGGCGGAGTTCAAGCGCTTCGGTTTGAAGCCCGCGGGCGACAGCGGGACCTACTTCCAGCACTACGCGGTGGAAAAGGTGCAGACGGTCGCCGAATCCTCGGCGGTATGGACCACGGGCGGCCCCGCGGCGCGCTGGACTCTCGGCACCGACCTGATTTTCCTTCAGGGAACTCCGCCGGCGGCCGAGCTCGACGGCCCGGCGGTGATCGTGACCGGCACGCCCGTCGCGGGCGGGACGCTCGACTCCGCCGCCGTGGACGGGAAGGTGGTCGTGCTCCCGCTCGACGCGCAGGGCCGCGCCCCGGCGGCGGGGCCCCTGCTCCAGCTGAAGCCGGCGGCGGTGATCGCGGTGGGCCAGCTGCCCGATTCCATCTGGAGCTTCCTCGCGGGCCGGACCGCCGGAGCCGTCATCCGGAATCCCGAGGACCAGGGCTCGGGCCCGCCGGTCCTCCTGGGCCGGGACACCAGCTTCCGGGCCTGGCTCGCGCAGAGCGGGCTCAACCTCGATTCGCTGCGCGCCACGGGCGGCGGCGAACCGGTGACGGCGCTCGCGGTCGCGGGCCGGACCCTGCACCTCACGGTGCGCCAGCGGGTGCTGCAGCGGCTCACGGCGCCCAACGTGGCGGGAATGCTCCCGGGATCGGATCCGAAGTTGAAGAGCGAGTACGTGTTCTTCACGGGTCACATGGATCACATCGGCCGTCCCGCGGACGGCGAGGGGTGCCAGGCCCAGGGCGCCGACTCGATCTGCAATGGCGCGGACGACGACGGATCGGGAACGGTCGCGGTGCTGGAGCTGGCGCAGGCCTTCACCTCGTCGGCGGAGCAGCCGAAGCGCTCCCTCGTGTTCATGACGGTGAGCGGCGAGGAGCGCGGGCTGTGGGGGAGCGGACACTTCGTGGACCACCCCACGGTGCCCCTCGACTCGGTGGTCGCCGACCTGAACAACGACATGGTGGGACGGAACGGCGACACCATCATGGTGATCGGGCGCGAGCACTCGGATCTCGCCACCACGCTCGACACCGTCGCCGCGCGTCACCCGGAGCTGCACCTCGAGCTGTTCGGCGACCTGATCCCGCAGGAGGGGCTCTTCTTCCGGTCCGACCACTTCAACTTCGCGCGGAAGGGGGTCCCGATTCTCTTCTTCACGAGCGGCCTGCACCGGGACTACCACCAGGTGACCGATTCGCCGGAGAAGATCCTCAACGACAAGGAAGCGCGGTACGCCCGGCTGGTGTTCTACCTGGGGATGCAGGTCGCGAACAGCGCCCAGAAGCCGCAGTGGAATCCGGACAGTTACCGGCGGATTGTGAAGGGGGAGAACTAGACCCCCCGCCCGATCACTGACGACTGGCGGCCACCTTCAGGAGCTCAGCGTTCGACTTTGAGCGCTTGACCTGTTCCAGCAGCGACTGCATCGCCTGCTCCGGCGGGAGGCTCACCAGCCCCCGCCGGAGTTTTTGTCTGCCCTCCACGGTGGCCGCGTCGGCGAGCAGCTCTTCGCGGCGGGTGCCGCTCGCCGCGATGTCCACCGCGGGATAGATCCGGCGGTCGGCCAGCTCGCGTGAGAGCCGGAGCTCCGCGTTGCCGGTTCCCTTGAACTCCTCGAAGATCACGTCGTCCATCCGGCTGTCGGTCTCGACCAGCGCGGTGGCGATCACGGTGAGCGACCCGCCCGACGGCACCGCGCGCGCCGCGCCGAAGAGCGCCTTGGGCTTGGCCATCGCGTTGGCGTCGAGACCGCCGGAGAGGGTGCGGTGCGACGAGCGGCCGGTGGTATTGTGGGAGCGCGCGAGACGGGTGAGGGAGTCGAGGACGATCACCGCGTCTTTCCCTTCTTCCACCAAGCGCCGCGCCCGCTCGAACACCATGTCGGCCACGGCGACGTGGCGCTCGTGGGGCAGGTCGAAGCTCGACGCGATCACTTCGCCCTTTCCCCAATCCACCATCTCGCTCACTTCCTCGGGCCGCTCGTCCACCAGCAGCACCAGCAACGTGGCGTCCGGATGATTGAGCACCACACCCTCCGCCACCGCCTGGAGCATCACCGTCTTTCCGGCTTTGGGCGGCGAGACGATCAGCGCCCGCTGCCCGAAGCCGAACGGGCAGATGAGGTCCACCACCCGCTGGATGTCCCCGGTGCGCGGGCTCGAGGCGCCGGCCGCCTCGAGGAACAGCGGCCGGCTGGGATGCACCGCGCCCAGATCCGCGAACTGCGGGCGCTCCCCCGCGCGCTCCGGGGAACCGCCGTTGACCGCGGTGACGCGTCCGTTCTCGAGCGTCACCAGGTCGCCGCGGCGCAGCCCGGGGAGGCGCACCGCGGGATCGCCCTTCGCGGGGAGATAACTGTTGGCGGCGAAGCGCAGCGCGCCGCCGTTTTGGGTCGGATCGAACCAGCCGGTTTGGGGGGGCATTGACCGTCAGTAAGATAACGAGGTGCCGGGCTATATTACTGCCTCAATGCGCCAAGACCACATCCGCAACTTCTGCATCATCGCCCACATCGATCACGGGAAATCCACGCTCGCCGACCGGCTGATCGAGCTGACCGGCACGCTGGACAAGCGCCTGATGCGGGAACAGGTCCTGGATACGATGGACCTGGAGCGGGAGCGCGGGATCACCATCAAGCTGAACGCGGTGCGCATGACCTACCGCGCCGCCGACAGCCAGGTTTACGAGCTGAACCTGATCGACACCCCGGGGCACGTGGACTTCACGTACGAAGTCTCCCGCTCGCTCGCGGCCTGCGAGGGCGCGATTCTGGTGGTGGACGCGTCGCAGGGGGTGCAGGCGCAGACCCTCTCGAACCTCTTCCTCGCGCTCGACGCCGGCCTCGAGATCATCGCGGTCCTGAACAAGATCGACCTGCCCGGCGCCGAGCCCGACCGCCGCGCCGCCGAGCTGCACGACCTGATCGGCGCGAACCCCGACGACATCCTCCGGATCTCCGCCAAGGAGGGGCGCGGCGTGCCCGAACTGCTCGAGGCGGTGGTGGCGCGGGTGCCCCCGCCGCGCGGCAGCACCGACGCTCCCCTCCGGGCCCTGATCTTCGACTCCTACTACGACCGCTTCCGCGGCGCGATCCCCTCCATCCGGGTGGTGGATGGTGCGGTCCGCGCCGGCATGAAGGTCGCGTTCGGCGCCCACAAGGACGACCTCTACACCGTGGACGAGGTCGGCTACCTCCAGCTCGGCCACAAGCCGGCCGAGGAGCTGGTCGCGGGCGAAGTCGGCTACGTGGTGGCCAACGTGCGCGGCGTGCGGGAGACCCGGCCCGGCGACACCGTGCTCGACGCGGAACGCCGCGACGTGGAGCTGCTCCCGGGCTATCGCGACATCCAGTCCATGGTCTTCGCGGGACTCTATCCGACCAACGCCGAGCAGTACGAGGAGCTGCGCGACGCGCTCGCCAAGCTCCAGCTGAACGACGCGTCCCTGCACTACGAGCCCGAGTCGTCGGTGGCGCTCGGCTTCGGATTCCGCTGCGGGTTCCTGGGCCTGCTGCACATGGAGATCGTGCGCGAGCGCCTGGAGCGGGAATTCGATCTCGACCTGATCAGCACCGTCCCCAACGTGGAGTACCACGTCTACAAGACCGACGGCACGCGGGACCTGGTGGAGAATCCCAGCCTGATGCCGCACGGCTCGACGGTGGACCGGGTGGAGGAACCCTTCGTCAAGGCGCGCGTGCTCGCGCCCGCCGAGTACATCGGCGCGATGATGAAGCTGGGCCAGGAGCGCCGCGGCGTGTACGGCGGGATGCATTACCTCGACCCCACCCGGGTGGAGTTCAGCTGGGAGTTCCCGCTCGCGGAAATCATTCTGGACTTCTACGACAAGTTGAAGACCATCTCCCGCGGCTACGCCTCGCTCGATTACGAGTTCCTCGAGTACCGGCCCTCGGAGCTGGTGAAGCTCGACCTGCTGCTGAACGGCGAGGCGGTGGACGCCTTCTCGGTGATCATCCACAAGGACAAGGCCTACGAGTGGGGCCGCAAGATCGCCGAGAAGCTGAAAGAGCTGATCCCGCGCCAGCTCTTCGAGGTGGTGATTCAGGCGGCGATCGGCACCAAGGTGATCGCGCGCGAAAGCATCCGGCCCCTGCGCAAGAACGTGACCGCCAAGTGCTACGGCGGCGACGTCACCCGCAAGCGCAAGCTCCTGGAGAAGCAGAAAGAAGGAAAGAAGCGGATGAAGCAGGTGGGGACGGTCGAGATCCCGCAGGAAGCATTCCTCGCGGTCCTGCAGGTTGACTAGTCTCGTCATCCAGACCGCCTTTCTGGGAGACGTGGTGCTCACCACGCCGCTCCTCCAGGTCCTCGCCCAGCGCCACGGTCCGGTGGACGTGGTGACCACGCCCGCCGCGGCGGCGCTTCTCGAAACGCATCCCGCCGTGCGCCGGGTCCTGCCCTACGACAAGCGGTCGCGCGACC
>DASSQQ010000031.1:0-9583 GCA_035702425.1 Gemmatimonadales bacterium | reverse complement strand
CCAGCGGATGTCGGGGGTGCCCAGCGCGGTCAGGCCGTACATGGCCCCCGAGATGCCCGCGCAGGCCGTGAAGTGCAGCGCCTTGTCGCGAGCGATCCAGGGATCGGGATCGGGCGGCGCGGCGAGCGCGGCCAGGTCGTTCCGGGAGACGATCCGGTAGCTCGCGGCCGAGTCGGGGAGCGGGATGTTGGTGATCAGGCGCTTGTCGATCGCGGTGAAGGCGGAGGGATCGAGGGTGCGCGCCGGGACCATGGTCTTGCCGGACTTCCAGAGCACGAAGAGGAAGCGGGCGCCGCCCTCTTCGGTGATGATCCCTTTCTGCTCCAGCTGCTCCTTGGTGCCGACGATGTAGTACACGGTGTTACTGCGGAGCGAGACGTCGTTCAGCGTGTCCCGCAGGGCCACGGTCAGCCCGGAGAGCGAGTCCACCTGCTGGGTGAGGGTCGCGATCTGGCCCTTCTGGTCGTCCACCATGTGCTGGAAGTTGACCACCGTGCTCTCGAGGGTGGCGCGCAGCGAGTCCGAGAGGTGCGACATGCTCTTGATTTCCTTGTCGCTTTCCTTGAGCCGGGCGTCGGTCTCGTTGACGCGGGACGCGAGGAAGTGGACCCGCTGAACGATGCTGTCGCGCTGGGCCTGTTCCTTCGATTCCGCCGGCGGGAGCTTCAGCTTGCCGTGGACCTGCACCTTGGACAGCTCGGCGCCGATTTCGGAGAGCGCGCGGGCGTTGAGCGCGACTTCGGACATCAGGCGGTCGCGATCGGTGGCGACCTGGGTGAGGCTGTCGATCTTGGCCTGCGCTTCGCGAGTGGCCTGCTGACTGCACCCGGCGGCGAGGATCAGCGCGAGGCCGGCGAGCGCGGAGAGTGGCTTGACGGACATAAGAGCGTCCTCCCTGAAGAGTAACCCGCACCGAGGTGCGGGGCGTCACATCGTCGCGGGTCGGATGACAACGACCCGGCGCCGGAAATACCGGGCTTTCCTACCCGCGATACTGCCGTCGGTTCACCTATTAGACGTGCGAAGTTGGGAGGAGGTCACGCGAGGAGGTGGACCGAGTTGTGCCTCAGACCATCGTCATTTTCCTGAGGTTCTGCACCATCGCGTCGAAGCGTTTCTTGGTGTCACGTCGCCGCAACAGTTTGCCGCGGAGCCAGGAGCCGAAGCCCGAGGGCTGCCACACGTCCTTCATGGTGAAGGTGGTGGAGCCGCCGGCGAATTGCAGGAGGAAGTAGGTGCGCGATCCGGCGCGGCGGCGATCGGTCCAGGCGAGGGAAGTGGGGGGGGCGATCTCGGTGATGACGAGCTCGGTGTCCCGGCCGGGGAAGCGGGCGGTGATGGCGGCGCCTTTGCGGAGCGGGGTGGCGGGAATGATTTCGCGGCATCCGGGGAGCCAGTCGGGGATGCGCGCGGGATCGGTGAGGAGCGCGAAGACCCGCTCGGTGGGCGCGGGGATGGTGGCGGTGAGGGTGATGGCGGAGGGGGAGAGCATGAGGGAATCTACGACGGTGTGGAGGTGTCACGCACCACGCCTTCGCGGTTACGCCTTACGGCTTTCTGGTGCGTCAGGGTTGCCCGGCCCGAGCGACCGAATTACGTTCCCCCTCCCGGAAACTCGGGGCTGTAGCTCAGCTGGGAGAGCGCCTGGATCGCACCCAGGAGGTCAGGGGTTCGAGCCCCCTCAGCTCCATGCATCTCTGCCCCTTGGTGTAACTGGCAACACGCCTGACTCTGGATCAGGAGAGTCCTGGTTCGAGCCCAGGAGGGGCAATCAAAGCCGCAGCGAACTCGCTGCGGCTTTTTGATTGCCCCTCGGTCTCGTGCCGCTCGCTGCGCTTCGCGGTCGAGCCCAGGAGGGGCAACTTTGAAGGGCCGCTCGGGCGATGCCCGGCGGCCCTTCTTCGTCGCCCCTCCGGTCGTCGGCTACGCTCCGAGCCCAGCGGACTTCTTCGTTGCCCGGGGGTGCCGAGTGGCCCGCCCGCCCCCACCTTTTTCCCCATGCTCGCCCCCCTCGCCGCCCTGCTCGTCGTCGCCCATCCTCCCGTCCGCCGCCCCTCGGCTCCCGATCTCGCGGCCGCCGCCGCGCTCGTCGAGCGCGTCGTCCCCGGCCACGGGCACGACTTCAGACTCGAGGCCATCCCCGATAGCGACGGCCGCGACGTGTTCGAGGTGGACCGCGACGGCAACGCCGTCGTGCTCCGCGGCTCCTCCGGCGTCGCCATCGCCTCGGCGCTCGACTGGTACCTCGAGCACATCGCCGGCGTCAACATCTCTCTCCCGCTCGCGCCGATCCATCTCGCCGCCACCGCTCTCCCGACGGTCACGCGCAAGGTGCGCGTCACCACCCGCTATCGCCTCCGCTACTTCTTCAACTACTGCACCTTCTCTTATTCGATGGCGTGGTGGGACTGGGACGAGTGGCAGCGGATGATCGACTGGATGGCCCTGAAGGGCGTGAACGCGCCGCTCGCCGTCACCGGGCAGGAAGCGGTGTGGCGCGACGTCCTGCGCGAGCTGGGCTTCACCCGCCGCCAGATCGGCGACTTCCTCGTGGGCCCCGCCTACCTGCCCTGGGGCTGGATGGGGAACATCGACGGCCTGGGCGGCCCGCTCCCCGACTCGTGGATCGACTCCCACGCGCGGCTCGAACGCCAGATCCTCGCCCGCGAACGCGCCCTCGGCATGACGCCGATTTTGCAAGGTTTCACCGGTCACGTGCCGCAATCCATCACCCAGGTGTTCCCCAGCGCGCGGATCCACCAGACCGGCGACTGGTCGGCGGGCTTCAGTGGCACCTGGTTCCTCGATCCGCTCGACCCCCTGTTCCAGCGCATCGGCCGGCGCTTCGTGGAGCGCCAGACCGAGCTCTTCGGCACCGACCACCTCTACGCCGCCGATCCGTTCAACGAGATCAATCCCCCCTCCAACGACTCGACCTTCATCGCGCGGATGTCGGGCGCCATCTACGGCGCCATGCGCTCCGCCGACTCCGCCGCCACCTGGGTCCTCCAGGGCTGGTTCCTCTATTATCAGGCCAGGTTCTGGCGCGACCCGCAGGCCCAGGCGTTCCTCGGCGCCGTCCCCGACTCCCACATGGTGGTGCTCGATCTCTGGGGCGACCGCTACCCGGTCTGGCGCGCGCGCCGCGCGTTCTACGGCAAGCCCTGGGTCTGGAACGTGCTCTACAACTTCGGCGGCAAGGTGAGCGTCAACGGCGACCTGCCCAGCATCGCCGCCAACCTCGATAGCGTCCTCTCGAGCGAGGATCGCGGAGACCTGGTGGGCCTGGGCATGACCATGGAAGGCCTCGGCACCAACCCCGTCGTGCCCGACTTCGTGATGGATCAAACCTGGGAAGCGCGCGTCCCGGCGATCGAGGACTGGACCCGGGACTACGTCGCCCGGCGCTACGGCGCCGCCGACTCCTCCGCCTGGCACGCCTGGCGGATCCTCCTCGCCACGGCGTTCCGTTCGGCCGCAGAGACCGGCGACTTTCTGGCCGAGCGGCCGGGGTTCTACGTGAAAGGCACCGCGTACCGCTCCGAGCCCGTGGCGCCCTACGATCCGCGCCTCCTCGCCGCCGCGCTCGACACGCTCCTCCAAGCGGCGCCAGCCCTCGGCGCGAACGACGCGTATGGGTACGACGTCGTGAACCTGACGCGGCAGGTGCTGGGCCAGCTCGCCGTCCCCTTCGTGGACAGCGTGCGGGACGCGTTCGAGCGCAAGGACCGTCCCGCGCTTTCGCGCGCGGAGGCGCGGGTGACGGGACTCCTCGGCGACCTGGACACCCTGGTGGGCACGCGCCGCGAATTCCTGCTGGGGCGCTGGATCGCGGAAGCGAAACGCTGGGGGACGACCGCGGCCGAGCGCCGGCTCTACCAGTGGAACGCGCGCAACATCATTACGCTATGGGGCGAGAAGTGCACCGAGGGCCAGAACGACGACCTGAACCTGTACGCCTACAAGGAATGGCAGGGGATCTTCGGGTCGTACTTCCTGCCGCGCTGGCGCGAGTTCTTCAGGCGCCTCGACCGTTCTCTCGCGACCGGCGTCCCCTTCGACCGCAAACCCTTCGCGGCGGACATGTGCCGCTGGGAGCAGAACTGGTCGAGGGACACCGCGGCGTATCCCACCGAGCCCTCGGGTGACCCGGTGAGGACCGCGCGCCGGCTCGCGGCGAAGTATCGCGGGTGGCTGCACTGAGCACGACTGAAGCCCTACTTCACCAGCTTGACGAGTCCCAGCACCAGCGCCGCCGTCGTCGCGGACTGGCCGACCCAGAAGGCGAACAGGCGTTTGGTGAGTCGGGTCTCGAGCTGCGCGATCTCTTCGCGCAGCTCGGCGCGAAGCTCCGCCATCTCGGCGCGAAGCTCCGCCAAGCCCGCCCGCAGCTCCCCACGGAACCGCTCGAAATTGAGCTCGTTCAGCTCCCGTAGGTCCGACCGGTAGGTCGCATCAACCAAGTTGAACCACTCCACCAGCTCGTTGGCGATGTCGTCGCCGAGCTTGTCGTAGAACTTGCGGGACAGTTTGGCAGTGACCGGTACGGGAAAGACTCCTCGTGAGGAACCGGCACCACTCTTACTATACGCTCGGCGGACGCCGGTATCAATAAATCGCGCCGCGCCGCATATTGCCGCCACAAACCCCCGGAGCCACCATGCGCACGTCCGTCCGCCTCCTCGCTCTGCTCGCTGTTCCCCGCCTGCTCCTCGCCCAGTCGCCCGACACACTCCTCTCGGCGCTCAAGCTGCCGTCCCGCGCGGGCTTCGCGCCCCTCGTCCCCGCGCCGCCCGGCCACCCCGTCCTCCTCAAACCGGATCGCGTCTTCGACGCCACCGGCGAGGCCGCGCACCCGGGCTGGGTGGTGCTGGTCCAAGGCGATTCGATCGCCGCGGTGGGGCCCGCGGGGGAGGTGCGCGCGCCGCGGGGCACCGAGACCATCGCGCTCCCCGGCACCACGCTCCTGCCGGGGCTGATCGACGCCCACTCGCACCTCTTCCTCCATCCCTACAACGAGACGCTCTGGAACGATCAGGTCCTGAAGGAGCCGCTGGGCTACCGCGTGGTCGAAGCGGTCCTGCACGCGCGGAACACCCTGATGCAGGGCTTCACCACCCTGCGCGACCTGGGCACCGAAGGGGCGGGGTTCGAGGACGTGTCCTTGAAGCGCGCGATCAACGAGGGGCTGATCCCGGGCCCGAGGCTTGAAGTCTCGACCCGCGCCATCGTGGCGACCTCTTCCTACGGCCCCGGCCCGCGCGGCTTCCGGCCCGATCTCGACCTGCCGCAGGGCGGGCAGGCGGTGAGCGGAGTGCCCGAGGTGCTCGCCGCGGTGCGGGAGCAGGCGGGCCGCGGCGCCGACTGGATCAAGGTCTACGCCGATTACGGCCGCGGCCCCCGCGGAGAATCCGAGCCCACCTTCAGCCAGGAGGAGCTGGACGCGCTGGTGTCCGAGGCGCACTCCTCGGGCCGGCCGGTCGCGGCGCACGCCACCACGCCCGAGGGGATGCGGCGGGCGATTCTCGCCGGGGTCAACACCATCGAGCACGGGTTCGGCGGCACCGACTCGGTGTTCCACCTGATGGCGGAGCGCGGCGTCGCCTATCTGCCGACCCTGACGGCGGTCGAGGCGTACGCCGAGTACTTCGATCACTACACCCGGGGCGGCGTGCCGACGGCGAGCATGCGGGAGGCGGCGCAGGCCCTGCGGCTCGCGATGAAGAACGGTGTCACCATCGGCTGCGGCAGTGACGTGGGCGTCTTCACCCACGGCACCAACGCGAGGGAGATCGAGTGGCTGGTGCGGGACGGGATGCGCCCGGCGCAGGCCCTCCTCGCCGCCACCGCGGTGGACGCGAAGATCCTCGGCATGGAGAAGGAGATCGGGCGGGTGACGCCGGGTCTCAAGGCGGACCTGGTGGCGGTGGCGGGCGATCCCACGGCCGACATCGCCGCGGTGGAGCAGGTGCGGTTGGTGATGAAGGGGGGCGTTATCTATCGCGCGCCGTGAGACGCCGGATCTCTTCGAGCTCCTCGATGTCCGCCGCGTCCTTGAGGCGGCCGGTGCGCTTGGTTTCGATCAGATCATCGAGTGAGATCAGGGGAATCTCGACGCCGTCGACCGGGACCACGCCGGCGCGGGGCGCGGCCTGCTCGTATTTGACCTTCCACGCCACGGTGAAGACGTCCACCGCCGGGTCGTCACCGATCACGGTAATGGGCCGCTTCAAGATCGCCTCCGGTTCCCACTCGTGCGCGAATCCGTAGCCCACCTGCGCGAGCGCCGCGAGGACGCGCGTCGCGTTGGCCGCGGTGCGCTCGATGAGAATGTCCACGTCTTCGGTGCCGCGCACATAGCCGTGCAGGATGCACGCCACCCCGCCGATCACGAGGTAGTTCGCCCGTGACCGGTTGAGCGCCTCGCAGACCTGCGCGGCGATGGCCCGGGGGGTCACCCCCCGGCGAGGCGCGCCTTCTTCCATTCGTAAAAGTCCTCGTAAGAGTCGAAACCGATCACCTGCTGCCGCGTGGGTCTCCGCCGCCGGACCTGGCGGGCGACCCGCACCAGCTCCTCGACCCGCCGCAGCCGCTCGGCGGGCGACCGTTTGAGATCGGCCGCGAGGTGCCGGCGGCGCGCGTCCGCGACCGGACCGACCCCGTACGCCGATGCCGCCGGCTCGCTCACCCGCGCGGGCGCGGCGGCGAGATACGCCCGCACCGCCTCGGCCAGGAGCCAGCTCCGGGGGCGCTCGAGCGCGCGGGCGCGCCGGTCGGCGGCCTGGAGCAGGTCTTTCGGCAGGGTGATGGAAATCCGTGCGTAGGCCATGAGTATTACTCGGTAATGTTGGGTATTACCAAGATAGAACGTGCCGGCGCGGGGCGCAACGCCCGCCTCCTCGAGCCCCGCCGCCGAACCTCCGCGACACCCGGATGTGGCACGCCCGCGACAGTCCGGCCACGCCCGCCGCGACCCCGCCGCGTTGCCGCCGTGCCGCACCGGGGTGCGGAACTTGCCTCCTTCCCCTTCACGCAAGAGCGCTGTACGGCGATTCCACGATTCCTGAGAGGACGGGAGGCTCACCATGAGAAAGGGAGTTGCGTGGACAGTCGCGGGGGCGCTGGGATGCGCCCTCCTGGTGGCGGGGTGCGACGAGCATCCGCTGCCGTCTTCCGCGCCGATCGCGGGCCCGCAGCTGGCGGCGGGCGGCGGCGGCGTGTTCAAGTTCGTGAACTACGAGCTCGGTGCCGCGCCGGGGACGGTGTGTCCGGGCGGCGCGGGGTGCACCAACACCGCGGCGGAGCCGCAGATTCGCGCCGACGCGGCCGGCACCTTTTACGTCGGCTCGGAGCTGGGCGTGGGGTCGGGCACCCTGGCGTGGAAGTCGAGCGACGCCGGCCTGCACTACACCGCGCTCACCTCGCCCAACCAGCTGTCGCAGGCCGAGGGCGGCCTCGGGCCCGGGGGCGGCGACGTGGACCTGGCCACCGCGCCGGACCCGAACGGGAGCGGCGGCCACAACCTCTACGTGGCCAGTTTGAGTCTCGCGAACGTCACCGTCTCCACCAGCTCGGATGGCGGCGCCACCTGGAGCAAGAACGTGCTCTCGGCCACCATTCCGGGAGATGACCGGGAGTGGATCGCGGCGGATCAGGCGACCAAGGTGTGCGTGTCCTACCACGACGTCGCCACGTTCAACATTGACGTGAACTGCAGTTTCGACGCCGGCGCGAGCTTCACCCAGTTCGGCACCGCGATTGACGCGAGCCATCTGTATCTCTTGAACGACAACTCCACCGGCAACCTCACCATCGACCCCTCGAGTCACGTCATCTACCAGGTGTTCTCGGGGATCGCCGACGCCTTCGAGGCGGCGGTGCCGAGCTCGTTCCACGCGGTGTACATCGCGGTGTCACTGGACGGCGGGAACACCTTCACCGACCGGACCGTCTACGTGAACCCCAACACCTCGGCGTCCTACGGCCATCAGTTCATCAACGCCAGCGTGGACCGGGCGGGGACGGTGTACGTGGTCTACACCGACAATCACAACGTCTATTACAGCTTCTCGACGGATCACGGGGAGACCTTCACCGGGCCGATCCAGGTGAACCAGGCGCCGTCGGCCACGGCGATCATGCCGTGGAGCGTGGCCTGCGATCCGGGCGAGCTCGACGTCGTGTGGTACGGGACCTCGTTCTACGACGGGACCACGGTGCCGGACAACTATCCGATGTCGGCGGCGTGGTATGTGTATCTGGCCCAGAACAAGAACGCGGCGGCGGCGGGGAGCGCGTTCACCCAGGTGGCGGCGACCCCGATCGTGCATTTCGGCGGGGTGTGCGAGAGCGGGGTGACCTGCAGCGGCAACCGGGACCTGTTCGACGATTTCGGGATCGCGGTCAGCCCCACCACCGGTCTTTCGTCCATCGTGTACAGCGACGATCAGCCGGGGAACAGCGGGGCCGCGGATCACACCGCGATCGCGACGCAGACGGGAGGGGGGAAGATTTGTTCGGGTAGCTGAGCACCGGACTTTTCCTTCTGTTTTTCAGGCGGCCGCTGGCGAAAGCGGGCGGCCGCCTGTTTCGTTCCCAAACCTCTGACGCTCATCACGTCGGCCGACGACGGCATTCTCGTGACCTTCGGGTCGGGGCACCTGGAGTGGCCGAGGCAGGATGTCGAGAATGAGCCGGGGGTGGATGAGGTGAGGGCGGGGAAAGTCATCGCGAGGCGGTGAGGGGCGGGGCACAGGTCAGACGTGCACTTGAGCTGCTCGTCCTCAGCCGGGTACTGTGACCACGAGGACCTTCACCCGCGCGCGCCCCACCCTAATGGTAATGGGATGGCTCGTTCGCGCCACCGCCCGTTCCACCGCCGCTAGCGCGACGTCGGGATCCGCGAGCCACTGACCTTCCTTCTCCAGCACGATGTAGAGCCGATTGTAGGCCCACTCGTTCACGGAGCTCTTAGCCTGTTCTCGCAGTCTCTCGGTGTCCGCCTCCCGCCACATCGAATCCGCGAACCCGCGGGGATCGCGTCGAATCGCTCTGAACGTCCACCCGCCTGGGACGGCCGTGTTCTTTAGGTCGTACGGCACGCCTCGCAGGATGAAATCCACGACGCCACGTGCGATTATCGAAGGAGTCGCCTCAAACCTCGAGATGATAAGGTGCTCGCAGAGATCTGCGACAGCCACCATATAGTACTCGTGCTTCAGGATGTTGTCGCCTCCTCGCAGAAACTCCTGTAGGTCGATCTCCCCTCTCGACACCCGCCGAGCGCGATCCTGGATTGATAGGTGCAAGTTGGACGGTCGGGCGCCACCCCAGCTGTGCCCCTCAAGCCGCCCCGACGTCAGGTTCGCTTTGTGGATGTCCACCCGTGGTGGGGTCCAGTGCCTCAGGCAGAAGTCGTGCAACGTGTCCATTGTCAAGCGGGTGGCCCGAGTCGCCAACTGCTTGACCAGGGCTGACTTGATGCCGGACCGCAAGGGCGGTCCCGTGGAGGAGGCCAGCTCGCGGACGTGCCCCGCGGTCATCATCTTGTCCAAGCAAAAGTGAATCGCACTGCGGTATTTCT
>DASSQQ010000030.1:0-16872 GCA_035702425.1 Gemmatimonadales bacterium | reverse complement strand
CGAGAGCGCAGCCCGCGCCGGTCCCGGCGGCGAGCGCGCGGGTGTCGACCGCGGATCTCCAATTCATGGATCCGCACGAAGCGCCCCCGGCCGCGCCCCCGCGCGCGCCGTCAGCGGGGAGCGCGGCGCCGCGGTTCACGCCGGTCGAGCCGCCCGCCCCGCCGCGGTCGACGCCGGTGCCGGACCAGCCCGCGGCGGACGCGCCGCGTCCCTCGCGCCGCCCGTCGCGGCCCCGCGCGCCCAGCTTCCAGATGGAGACGATCCAGGAGCCGGGCAGCCGCCGCACCTGGATCGGCGCGCTGGTGCTGGTGCTGCTGCTCGCGGGGAGCGTGGCCACCTGGTACAAGGGTATACTCGAGATCCCCGGCGTGCCTGAGCCGGCGCTGGTGATGCGGAAGATCCGGCTGCTGCGCGAACGGCTGCGGCGGCCGTCGGTGTCGAACGCCAAGCTCGTGACCGCCGACACCACGAAGTCCCCCGCGGACTCCGCCAAGGCGGCGGCGCCGGCGCCGGCGACGAAGCCCCCGGTGCGGCAGGCGCCTCCGCCCGCGACGAAACCGGCGCCCGCGGCGGCCCCGGTCGAGCCCCCGCTGGTGCGCTTCGATCGGATCGCGGACACGCTCGCGCTCGCGGTGCAGCATTACAGCGAACGGGCCGTGCTGTTCGACAAGCAGCAGATCGATTGCACCGGTCTCGAGCGCGGCGTGGTGCAGATCGAGAATCTCTGGCAGCCGTACCTGACGCTCAAGAATTCGCTCACCGAGCCGCTCGATCCTCCGCGGATGACGCGCGACCTCACCATCAGCTCCGGGGTGGACTCCGCGGAGAGCCACTTCGATCGCTCCAAGTGCCCGCGGCCGTGAGTCGCGCGGGGCGCGCCGTGGCGGTGCTGATGCTGGTCGGATTTGCCGCCCGCGCGCAGAGCGGGTCGCCGCTCAAGAAGACCGACCTCATCCGTCTGCTCACCTCCAACGCTCTCTCCAAGGACGAAATGGCGGGCGTGGTGCGGAGGAATTGCCTCTCCTTTCGTCCCACCGCCCGCGACCGGAGCGACCTCGCCGCGATGGGCGCCGACGCCGCCTTCTTTCGCGCGATCGACGGGTGTCTGGGGCGCCGGGGCCGGGGGTCGGTGCCGGCCGCCGCGCCCGCGCCGGCACCCGCGCCCACGCGGGGCCTGGTCGCGACCCTCTCCGCCTCGCGCCTCCTCGCGCACGCCGGCGGTAACGCCACCCTGACGGTCCAGCTCCGGCGAGACGCGGCCCCGGATTCGGGAGCGCGGGTGGTGTTGAAGGGGAGCGCCCAGATTCAGGGCGGCCCCGGATTCGATCTCACTGCGGTGACCGATCGCGCGGGCAACGCGACCTTCACCCTGCCGGCGGGCCGCCTCGCCAGTCTCTATCACCTCCAGCTCGGCACCGACAGCGGGGAACCGATCAGCGGCGCCACCGGCGTGGACCTCGTCGTATCTCCGGGCGGCGCCGCGGGGGCCTCGGTCCAGCCCTCGCGGATCGACGTCCACCCGGGGCGAGAGGAGGTGCGCCAGGTGACCGTGGCGCTGCGCGACTCGCTGGGCAACCCCATCGGGGGTGAGACCATCGCCCTCGTGCCCCAGAGCCCCGTGGCGGGGTGGCGGCCCACGTCGGCGCCCACCGACCCGCGGGGCATGGCCCGATTCTCGCTCTCCAGCGCGCCGTTCCGCGCCAACGCGGTGCTCGAGATCGTGGCCGGCGGCCGGGCGGTCGGCACCCTGCCCGTCGTGCTCGCCATTCCGGCGGACGCGGCCCATTCGGCGTGGTCCGCGAGCGGCCAGCGGGCGGCGGTGGGAGAGCGCCTCGCCGCGCCGCTCCTTTTCACGGTGCGGGATTCCGGCGGCGCGGCGCTCGGCCTCGTCCCGGTCACCTTCACCGCGACCAACGCACGGGTGGACACGGCGACCGTGATCACGGACACCGGGGGCCGAGCGGCGATCGGCGTCACCTTCGGCGCCCAGCCGGTGCCGGCGGTGATCACCGCGTCGGTGGGATCGGTGACGCTCCCCGACACGATCTTTCCCGCGGCCGCGGCCCCGACCCACCTCGCGCTCACCTGCGGCGGGCAGACCATCGCGGGACTCCTGATTCTCTCGGCGGGCAAGCCCGCGGCCCTCGGGGTCCGGGCGCTCGATCCCTTCGAGAAGGCCGTCGCCGTGGAAGCGGTGCAGGTCTCCTCGGCCGACGAACGGGTGCTCAAGGTCGGCGCCGTGACGACCGACGCCGGCGGCGCGCTGGTGCCCCTGGACCCGCGGGACGGCGGGACCACCCTGCTGACGGTGACCGTGGGAGGGCTCTCGGCGACGGTCACGGCGTCGGTGCTCACCGATTCAGTGCCCGGCGTCACCCCCTGCTCCTGATCGGTTCCGCGCCGCGTCCCGCGGCGCTACCTTTCCGTCGCCCCAGGTCCGCAAGTTTTCCGCTCGTGAATCGCGTCAGGCCCCCGCAGGGAGCAGCGCTAAGCGATGCCGGGATCCGTTGCGGGGTGCCTGGGGCATTCCACATCTGACTTGGAACGTGGGCGTGAGAGTGTGGAACCAGGGAGCGATCCGCTTCCGCGTTCCGGGCTCCGCCTTCCGGGTTAGATTCACCCCATGATCGCGCTCGCCCGGAAGTACCGTCCCAAGCACTTCGCCGACTTGATCGTGCAGGACCACGTGGCCGCCGCGCTCTCCGGGGCGGTGCTCCAGGGCCGCGCCGCGCACGGCTATCTCTTCGCGGGCCCGCGGGGCGTGGGGAAGACCACCGCCGCGCGGGTCCTCGCGATGGCGCTGAACTGTCCCAACCGCAAGGGCGGCGAGCCCTGCGGCGAATGCGACTCCTGCCTCCGGATCTGGAACGGCGCGGCGAATCTCGACGTGGTGGAGCTCGACGCCGCGTCGAACCGCGGCGTGGACGACGCGCGGGACCTGCGGGAGCGGGCCATGTACGCGGCGAGCGGCGAAGGGCGGTACAAGGTCTACATCGTGGACGAAGCGCACATGCTGACCCGCGAGGCGTGGAACGCGCTGCTCAAGATTCTCGAGGAGCCGCCCCCGCGCGTGGTCTTCGTGTTCGCCACCACCGAGCCGCAGAAGATCGCGCAGGCCGCGGCGCCGATTCTGTCGCGCCTCCAGCGCTTCGATTTCCGGCGCATCGGTCCCCACGCCATCGCCTCCCGGCTGAAGGACGTGGCCGGGGCCGAAGGCCTGAAGGCCGACGACGACGCGCTCCACCTGATCGCCAGGAGCGCGGACGGCGGAATGCGGGACGGGCTCTCGATTCTCGACCAGGTGCTCTCCTTCGGCGACGGTCCCGTCACCGCCCAGCGGGTCCGCGACGTGCTGGGGCTGATCTCCGACGACGCCTACGGCGAGCTGCTGCGCATCGTGGTGGAGCGCGACGAGAAAGCCGTCTTCCCGCTGGTGGACCGCCTGATGGAGGCCGGGGCCGATCTCTCCGAGTTCGTGGCCGGGGCGGGAGAAACCCTTCGCGCCCTGCTCGTGGTGGGCCTGGGCGGCGAGCCCGAGGGCCTCACCGAGGGGTTGGCGGACCTGGTGCGGCGCGCCAGCGGCGCGCTTCCGCCCGCGGACGTGGTGCGGCTCCTCGGCGTGCTCGCGGACGCGGAAGAACAGCTCCGGCACGGCGGGAACACCCGGCTCGCGGTCGAGCTGCTGCTCCTGCGCTGGGCGATGATGGGGCGGACGGTGGAGATCGGGGAAGTGCTGAAAGCGCTGGGGAGCGAACGGCCCGCGAAACGGGAGACGGGAGACGTGAGCCGGGGTCCGGGACGCGGGCCGGCGTCTCCTCCCGTCTCCCGTTCCTCGTCTCCCGGTGCACCACCGTCGCCTCCGGTGTTTCGTGACTCCTCCGCCCTCGCCCCGCCGGACGGCGCCAGCGTCAGGGAGCCGGCCTCGCTGGAGGGGATCCGCGCGCTCTGGCCCCGGGTCGTATCCGATGCCCGGGCCCGGAGCCCGATGCTCGCCGCGGTGCTGGCGGACGTCGACGTGGTGACGGTGGAGGGCGGCGTGGTCACCCTCCGGAGCGCGGCTCACGCCGACGGCATCGAGCGCCAGCGCGATCTCCTGGCGGAGATCATCGGCCGCTACCTGACGGAGCCGGTGAAGGTGCGGCTCGCGGGAGCGCAGGACCGGGAGCGCGGAGCGGGGAACGACGCCGCGAACCCCCGGCCGGCGCGGCTGACGGAGGCCAGCGCGGCGGAAGAGCGCCTGAAGACGCTGCGCGCCAAGGACCCCACCTTGAACGCGGCGGCCGACGCGCTGGATCTGGAGTTGTTGGAGTAGCTTGCACGGCCTTTCGGCGCGGGGTAACTTTCGGCGTATGGCGGATTTATCCAACCTCCTCCAGCTCGGCCAGCAGATGGGCCGGCTGTCGGAGATTCAAACCAAGTTGGCCCAACAGACGGTCACGGTCGCGGCGGGCGGCGGGATGGTCGAAGCCACGGTGGACGGCCGCGGCCAGATTCGCCGGATCAAGATCGATCCCGAGGCGGTGCGGCAGGGGGACGTGGAGTTGCTCGAGGACCTGGTGCTCGCCGCCGTGACCGAGGCGCAGAAGCGCGCGGTGGAGCTGTTGCAGGCCGAGGTGAAGAAGCTCGGATCGGGATTGCCGTTTCCGTTTCAGCTGCCGCTCTAGGCGTCCGTGTCGGTCATTGATGATCTCGTGACGGAGCTGGCGAAGCTCCCCGGGATCGGTCGGAAGACGGCGCAGCGGCTCACGTTTCATCTGTTGAAGCAACCGGCGGACACCGCCGAACGGCTGGCGCAGGCGATCCGCGCCGTGCGGGAGCGGGTGCGCGCCTGCGGGACTTGCGGCAATCTGACGGACGAAGACCCCTGCGAGATCTGCCGCGATCCGCGCCGCGACGCCGCGCTGTTGTGCGTGGTGGAGGAAGCGGCCGACGTCGGCGCCATCGAGCGGGCCGGGCGCTTCCGCGGCCGCTATCACGTCCTGGGCGGCCGGCTCTCGCCGCTCGAAGGGATCGGGCCGGAGGCGCTGCACGTGGACCGGCTCCTCGAGCGGGTGTCCAACGGGAGCGGGGTGCGGGAGGTGATCGTGGCGACCAACCCCTCGATGGAGGGCGAGGTCACGGCGACCTTCCTGCAGCAGCTGCTCAAGCCGACCGGGGTGCGGGTGACGCGGATCGCGCGGGGGCTCCCGGTGGGCGGCGACCTCGAGTACGCCGACGGAGTGACCATCGCGCAGGCGCTCCTGGCGCGGCGCGACATGACCGACGCAGGACTCTAGCGAGGGCTCGGGATGGCGGGTGCGGCGAGCTGGTCGTTCTCGGAAGACGACTTCAAGCAGATTCAGCAGCACCTGCAGGCGTTCCTGCGCGACTCGAACGCCCGCTGCGCGCTGCTGGTCGACCGCACCGGCCAGCTGGTCGCCACCGTCGGCGAGACCCCGACCTTCGATCCCACCGCCTTCGCCTCGCTCACCGCCGCCGACTTCAGCGCCAACGACCAGCTCGCCAAGATGATCGGCGAGCCGGAGTTCGCCTCCCTGGTGCACCAGGGCGAAAAGGAGTCGATGTATCTCGCGGACGTGGCCAAGCGCGTGATCCTGGTGGTGCTCTTCGATCAGCGCGCCACCCTCGGCCTGGTGAAGATCAAGGCCAAGTCCGTGGTCGAGAATCTCAACAAGGTGTTCGAGGCGATGTTCAATCGAGTCGGCGCCGGCCCGGCCCAGAAGAAGGGCCTGCTGGAAGGGGCGGAAGACGAAATTGACAAGCTCTTCGGTTAAGGGGACGCGCCCATGTCGATGATCAACTACGCGTCCCGCGAGATCAACTGCAAACTCGTCTACTACGGCCCCGGTCTGGGCGGGAAGACGACCAACCTGGAGCACATCTACGGGAAGGTCGCGCCCAACGTGCGCGGCAAGATGATCTCGCTCGCCACCGAAACCGAACGCACCCTCTTCTTCGATTTCCTGCCGGTGGACCTGGGCACCATCCGCGGCTTCAAGACCCGGTTCCACCTCTACACCGTGCCGGGCCAGGTCTACTACAACGCCAGCCGCAAGCTGATCCTGAAGGGCGTGGACGGGATCGTCTTCGTGGCCGACAGCCAGATCGAGCGCATGGAAGCGAACGTCGAGTCCATGCAGAACCTGTACGACAACATGGCGGAGTACGGGTACGATTTGACCAAGATTCCGTTCGTGATCGAGTACAACAAGCGCGACCTGCCCAACGCCGCGCCGATCAAGGATCTCCAGGCGGCCCTCAACCCCGGCTGGCCCATCGAGGACGCCGCCCAGCAGAAGGTCCAGCCCGACGCGACGCATCCCGGCGAGAACCTGGTGGAGAAGGTCGGCGCGGAGTGGGTGGGCCGGGCGCCCTACTACGAGGCCGTCGCGATGCGCGGCGACGGGGTGTTCGACACGCTCAAGGCCGTCTCCAAGCTCGTACTGAAGACGCTCTCCTAGCGGAGCGTTCCGTGCGCTGGACCCTTCCCAACATCCTGACGCTGGCGCGGATTTGCCTCACGCCGGTAATCGCGCTCCTGCCGTTCATCGAGGGGTACTGGCCCAAGGTCATCGCCTTCCTGATCTTCCTCGCGGCCGCGGTGTCGGACGTGGTGGACGGCTACATCGCGCGCCGCACCAACCAGGTGAGCGAGCTGGGCCAGCTCCTCGATCCCATCGCCGACAAGCTGCTCCTCTTCGCCACCCTGATCCCGATCTACTGGATCACCGGCCACCCCACCATTCTGGTGGATTACCGGATCCCCTGGTGGGGAAGCCTCCCCATGTGGGTCGCGCTCCTGCTCGTCGGCCGGGAAGTCCTGATGACCCTGTTCCGGTGGTTCGCGAAGCGGCGCGGCGTGATCATTCCCGCCGCGGGCGCGGGGAAACTCAAGGCCGTGGTGCAGAACGTCTTCATCGGCGCCACCATCGCCTGGTTCGCGTGGAAGGACGCGCTGGCCGCCCACGTGTTCACCGGCTGGTACCGGGACGCCTGGAACCAGTTCCACGGCGCCTTCGTCTCGGTCACCCTCGCCGCCGCCGTCGTCCTCACGATCTACTCGCTCATCGTCTACCTCTACCGGTACCGCGCCCTCTTTCGGTGAAGCTCGAAGTCCTGACCATCGGCAGCGAGCTGTTGCTGGGCTACACCGTGGACACGAACGCCGCCGAGCTGGGGCGCGCGCTCGCCGCCGCCGGCGCCGAGATCACCCGCCGCGCCACCGTCGCCGACCGCCCTGACGCCATCGCGGCCGCCATCCGCGAAGCCCTCGACCGCACCGGCTTCGTGATCACCACGGGGGGCCTGGGCCCCACCGCGGACGACATGACCAAGACCGTCGTGGCGGGACTCCTCGGCAAGAAACTGGTGCAGGACCGGGGGATCCTCGCCGCGCTCGAAGCCCGCTTTCGCCGCTTCGGCCGCCCCATGCCGGCGAGCAACCGCTCCCAGGCCGACGTGCCGGAGGGCGCCACCGTGCTCCCCAATCCGCGCGGCACCGCGCCCGGCCTCTGGGTGGAGGACGATCGCGGGCGGGTGGTGGTGATGCTGCCGGGCGTGCCGTCGGAAATGCGAGGCCTCCTCTTCGAGGAGGTCCTGCCCCGGCTGGCGGCGCGGGCCCGCGACGGGGGCGAGCCGCGGGTGGTGCTCTCCCGGACCATCCGCACCACCGGGGTTCCGGAGTCGGCGCTGGCGGAGCGGGTGGGGCCCGTCGAGGAGGCGATCGCCCCGCTCACGCTCGCCTACATCCCGACCACGGAGGGCGTGGATCTGCGCCTGACGGCGTGGGGACTCACCCGCGCGGATGCCGAGGCCAAGCTCTCCCGCGCGGGCGACGAACTGCGGAAGACGGCCGGCGAACACTGCTACGGGGAAGACGAGACCGACCTCGCGGCGGTGGTGCTCGATCTTCTGCGGCGGAGCGGACGGCGCCTGGCGGTCGCCGAGTCGTGCACCGGGGGACTGGTGGGCGCGCGGCTCACCGCGGTCCCGGGCGCCTCGGAGGTCTTCGTCGGGGGCGCCGTGGCCTACGCGGATGAGGTGAAGCGCGACCTCCTCGACGTGCCCGCCGAGATTCTCGAGACCCACGGCGCGGTCTCCGAGCCCACGGTCCGCGCGATGGCCGAGGGCGCGGCGAAGCGGTTCGGCGCGGCCTGCGCCATCGCGGTGACGGGCATCGCGGGCCCCGCGGGCGGAACGCCGGAGAAGCCGGTCGGCACCGTCTGGCTCGCGGCCCGCGCCGGGGACGCGATGCGCACCGTTTCCCGCGTCTTCCCCGGGGAACGGGACGAGATCCGGAAGCGCTCGGCCCAGGCCGGGCTCGATCTCCTGCGCCGGCTCCTGGTCCAGCGCTGATGCCGACGCTCCTCGCGCCCGACGGCGTGTCGCTCTACTACGAGAGCTACGAGCCGCGGGTGGCCGTGCCCGGCCGCCCCGCGGTGTTGTTCATCACCGGCTGGTCCGATCACGCGGGCCGGTGGCAGGAGGCGGGGACGCGCCTCTCCGAACGCGGGTATCGGGTGCACGTCCTCGATCAGCGGGGCCACGGACGCTCCCACGGCGCCCGCGGCCATCTCTCCCGCTTCAGCCAGCTGCTGGGCGACCTGCAGGCCTTCCGGCGCGCCGTGCGCGCCCGCGCCCCCGCGCCGCACGTTCTCGTGGGGCACTCCTTCGGCGGGCTCGTGGTGCTGCGGTATCTCGAGAGCCAGCCCTCGGACCCCATTCTCGCCGCCGCGGTGTCGAGCCCCTTCCTGGGCCTGGCCCAGGATCCTCCGCTCTGGCGGCGGCTCGGCGCCCGGATGCTGGGCGACCTCTGGCCCACCCTCTCGGTCCGCGCGCGCATCGACCCGCAGCACGTTTCGAGGGACCACGTCCTGAACGACGCCTACGCCGCCGACCCCCTGGTGCACGACCGGATGACCATCGGCGCCTGGCACGAGATTCACTGGGCCCAGCGCGCCGTGGTGGCCGATGGCGGGCGCGTCGAGTGCCCGCTCCAGTTTCTGCTCGCGGGCGAGGACCGGATCGTGGACGCGCACCTGGCGCGCGCCTTCGCCGGGGGGCTCAAGGTCCCGACCGAAGTGCGCTGGTATCCCGAGATGTATCACGAAGTCCTGCACGACCCCGGGCGGGAGGCGGCGTTCACGGACCTGCTGGCGTTTCTCGACCGCTCGGGAACCGAACCGGGCTCCCGCACGTAGTCCGGTCACGCGCTAGATTTCGCGAGAGAGGTGATGCCGATCGCATGAAGAAGCACCCGTCCCCCAAGCCGGATCCGGCCACCCCCGGGCCTCAGCCCGGGGAAGCCCGGGACCCCGGACTCGCGCCCGAGGTCAGCCCGGACGCGCCCGGCGGCGCGGTGCTGGAGCTGCCCGACGAAGCCGTCGCCCGCCTTGAGACCGAGCTCGCGGCCGCGAAGGACAAGCACCTCCGGCTCGCCGCGGAGTTCGACAACTTCAGAAAGCGGACGGCCCGCGAGCGGGCCGACGCGTGGGCGCGGGCCCAGGCCGACCTGGTGGCGCGGCTGGTGGACGCGCTGGACGACCTGGCGCGCTTCGCGCACGTGGACCCCGCGTCCACCGACGCCAAGACCATCCACGACGGCGTGGACATGGTGGAGCGGAAGGTGTGGAAGCAGCTCGAGGCGTCCGGAGTGACCCGGGTGGATCAGACCGGCGTGCCCTTCGATCCCCACCTGCACGAAGCGGTGACCACTCAGCCCGCCCCTTCGGCCGAGCGTGACCACACCGTCGCGGCCATCCTGCAGGCGGGCTACAAGCTCGGCGACGCGCTGATCCGCCCGGCGCGGGTCGCGGTCTTCACCTGGAAGGACGAGGGACGCGGGACGGAGGACGCCTAGCGTGGCGGCGCAGAAAGACTACTACCAGATCCTCGGCGTCTCCGAGACCGCCTCGACCGACGAGATCAAGAAGGCGTTCCGCAAGCTCGCCAAGCAGTACCATCCCGACCGGAACCCCAACAACCCGCAGGCGGGCGAGCGCTTCAAGGAAGTGAGCGAGGCGCACGACGTGCTCTCCGACGCCGACAAGCGCCGCAAGTACGACCAGCTGCGGCGTTACGGCGCCTTCGACGGGCGCACCGCGCGCGGCGGCCAGGCCGGCGGCCCCTCCTCCGCCGACTTCGACATCTCGGACCTCGGCTCCTTCGGCGGATTGGGCGATCTCTTCTCGTCCATCTTCGGACGACGCGGCGCGGGCCGGCCGGAGGAGGGCGACGAGGAGATCGAGGTCGCCGTCACCATTCCGTTCCGCGTGGCGGCGCTGGGCGGCAAGGTGCCGATCACCCTGCCGGTGGCGGAGGTCTGTCCCACCTGCGGCGGCAACGGCGCCGCGCCGGGCGCCAACATCGTCACCTGCCCCGAGTGCAAGGGCCGGGGGACGGTGTCGTTCGGGCAGGGGAGCTTCGCGGTGAACCGGCCCTGTCCGGTCTGCCGGGGGAAGGGGCGGGTGCCCTCCCAGCGCTGCCACACCTGCCTCGGCACCGGCGAGCTGAAGGTCGAGAAGAAGCTCACCATCACCGTGCCCGCGGGAACCGACGAGGGAACCCACCTCCGGCTGCGGGGACAGGGAACGAAGGGCAAGGGCGACGTGGTGGTGGTGCTCCACGTCGAGCCCGATCATTTCTTCCGGCGCGAAGGGCTGGACCTCCTCTGCGTGGTGCCGATCAACCTCGCCCAGGCGATGCTGGGGTCGAAGATCAAGGTGCGCACCCTCTCCGGGACCCGGGTGGTCCTGAAGGTGCCGCCCGGCACCCAGCACGGGCAGAAGTTCCGCATTCCGGGGCAGGGCATCGAGAAGAATGGGCGGCGGGGCGATCAGTACGTCGAGGTGCGGATCGAGCTGCCCGGCAAGCTCACGCCGGAGCAGGAAGAGGCGGCCAAGGCCTTCGCGGAGAAGGCGGGGATGAAGTACTAGGCGAGCGGCAGCACCATCACGCCGCTCATCCCCGGAGCGCGGGCGTCTGCGCCACGAACTTCTCCAGCGCCGCGTCCCCGATCACCGGCTTCAGGAACGCCGTCACCAGGCCGGCCAGGGTCCCGATCTCGTCCTTTTTGAACCCCGCCGATGCCAGCGCGGCGCCCAGGGTGGTCGGGTTCGTGGGCGCGGTCATCTCCGCGGTCCGCCCGCCGCTCATCAGCGCCCGGCCCATCCAGCGCTCGCTGTTCGGCGCCGCCGCCTTCACCGCCTCGAAGGTCGTCTTGTCGGAGGTCATCCGGAGCGCGGTGAGAATCGCGCCGATCCCTTTCTCCGCTTTGCCTTCTTCGATCTTCAGTGTCGTCGCAACCTGCTGCAACAGATCCATGATCATCTCCCGAATCCCGTATCCCGGCCCTGGTGACGCTATCCGCGCTACTCAATCTACGCCGCCGCTACCGCGCCCGCTCGATGCGCCAGCGGTCGGTCACTTCTTCACCCCGAAGCACCTGGTACTCGTCGAAATGCGCCATCGTGAGACACGAATGATTGGGCACGATCTCGATGCGTTCTCCCACCGCGAAGCGGCCTTCGATCGCCGCCGGGGACGCCGCCCGGATGAGCCCGTGCTCCTGCGATACCGACGCGACCACGAGCTCCGGCTCCCCGCGCACGTCGCCCAGGGCCGCCGGCAGGCCCAGATGCGAGGGCCCGAGGTCCTTGGAGAGGGCGAGCGCGCCGGCGTCCACCACGAAGTGCGACGCGCCGGGCTGGTGGGACACCACGGTCGCGAGGACGGTCACGCCGACGTCCTCCGGGGCGCAGCACCCGATCAGGACCATGGTCCGGTCGTAAAAGACGTAATTCCCCGGCCGGGCCTCGGTCACGCCGGTCAGGTCCCGCGCCGCGGCCATCGCGGGCGTCGAGCCGACGCTGATCTCCCGCACCGGCACGTCCGCGGCCCGGAGCCGGGCGGCGAACTCCACCATCACCTTCCGCTCCGATTCCGCCACGACGGCGGCCTCGGCCTTCGATTTCGTCCGGTAGGCGTGCCCCGAATGGGTGAGGATCCCGTCGAAGGTGAGCCCGCGCTCGGCGCCCAGCTCCCGGGCCATGTCCAGCGCGTAGGCCGAAGCCGGATCGACCCCGGCGCGGTGCAGGCCGCAGTCCACCTTGAGGAACACGTGGAGTCCCGTCCCCGCGAGCGCCTTCGCGGTGGCGAGATCGTCCACCACCACCCGGACCGTGGCGCGCTCGTTGAGCCGCCGCACGTGCGGCAGGTGGCCGGGGTCGAGCGGGAACGCCCAGGTGAGGTCGCTGAACCCGCCGCGCACGAAGGCATCGGCCTCGGCGAGCGTGGACACGGTGAGTCCGGTGGCGCCGAGGGCCAGCTGATGGCGCCCCAGCTCGAGGCACTTGTGGGTCTTGATGTGCGGGCGGAGCCGGACCCCCAGGTCCCGCGCCCGCTGCGCCATGCGTCCGAGGTTCCGTTCCACCGCGTCCAGGTGGAGAAGCAGGGCCGGCGTTTCGGCGTCGATCACGCGGGCGCCTCCGCCGGTCGCAGGAGCGGCGTGCGCTGCAGGGTCGCGAGCACGAGCAGGAGCAGCGCGCCCCAGATGTAGTTGTTTCGCCAGATCACGAAGAGCGCGGGGGGCATGATGCCCGGGAAGGTGAGCATCCCGGACGTGAGGAGTCCCGCCGCCAGCAACGCCGCGGCGCGGCCGTAGCTCGCGGCGGCCGGTTCGGGCCCGCGCTCGCGCAGCACCGCGACCCACGCGGGGAAGAGCACCACGTAGAAGTGCAGCCGGTCGAGCGGCGCCAGCAACACCGCGAGCACCGCGACGAAGCCCAGGTCGTAGAGCGGGTCGGCGCTGGGGCGGGTGATCAGCGTGACCGCCACCATCAGCGTGGCGAGCCCGTCGAACAGGAGCGCGAGCGCCGGCGATCCGCCGAGGCGGGCCACCAGGCCGCCGATGGGCTGCCCGGTGAGGCCGCTCGTGCTCTGGCCGTGCCAGGCCAGTGCCGCGTAGTCGCCGAGGTTGGCGAGCCCCGCGCGCCCGAAGGGCAGCATCCCGCCGACGGTGAGCAGGGCCGCGACCGCGATCCCCAGCGCCAGCGCGCCCCACCGGCGGCGACAGGCGAAGTACAGGAAGACCCCGGCCGGATAGCCCTTCAGCGCCGCCGCCACGGCGATCGCCACCGCGGCGCGGGCGTCCCGTCCGCGCCGGGCTTCGCCGATGGCGACGACCAGGAGCCCGAGCAGCACCACGTTGATGTTCAGGTATTGAAAGTTGCTCTGGAGCGGTTGCGCCACCGCGGCCACCGCGAGCACGGCGGGCAGCCAGCGGCCGCCCCACTGCCGCCCCCGGTCCACGCACCACCCGAAGAGCGCGGCGTTGCCCACCGCCCAGATCGCCTTGGTGAGCGGCAGCGAGAAGCGCGCCAGCAGCGCGAACGGGATCAGCGCGAAGTTCGCGAAGGGCATCCAGGGCAGGCCGCGGGACGCGTCCACGCCCGCGTAGATCCGCTCGCCGTGGAAGAGCCGCTCGGTCTCGCGGAGCTTGTCCACCAGATCGCCGCCCGAATGGACGCCGATGAAGGTGACCACGATGGCGTAGAAGACCGTGAGGCCGATCAACCACCCGCGCCGGTACGGCGCCGGGGCGCTCAGCTCCGCCACCACGCGAAGGCGAGCGTCGCCCAACCCAGGAGCAGCAGGACGCCGCCGACGGGAGTCACCGTGGCGGTCCAGGCGCGGCCGCTGAGCGCGTACACGTAGAGACTTCCCGAAAAGATCACGGTGCCCGAGAAGAAGAGCCAACCCGCGGCGCGGAGCGGCGGTGACGGCGCGCGGGCCAGGGCGGCCGCCACCGCCAGCAGGGCGAGCGCGTGATACATCTGCATCCGCGCCGCCGACTGGAACGCGACCAGCAGCTGGGGGGCGAGGCGATCGGCCAGCTCGTGGGCGCCGAAAGCGCCGAACGCCACCGCCAGGAGGCCCAGCAGTGCCGCCAGCACGCCGAAGGTCTTATGCATCGTCCACCCGGCGCCCCCGCACCTCGAGGTTGCGGCGCCGCTCGAGCTTCCCCGAATCCCCGACGAACCCCTGCGCCACCCATCCCGTCAGCGCCACCACCAGGGCGCCCAGGGTCGCCGCGCCGATGCCGGACACCGAGAAGTGCGGCAGCAGCCAGGCCACGAGCCCGAACGAGATCCCGTTCACCACCAGCAGGAAGAGCCCGAGGGTGAGCAGCGTCAGGGGCAGGGTGAGCAGAACCAGCACCGGCCGGACGATGGCGTTGACCACGCCCAGGAGGACGGCGGCGAAAAGGAACGTGTGCCAGCCCGCGATCGCGATCCCGGGCACGATCTCCCGCGCCACCCAGAGGCCGAGGGTGGTGATGAGAATGCGGATGATGAATCCTCTCACTCGCCTCTCGCCTTCCACTCCGCCAGGTTGCGCTCGATCTGCCGGGAGTGGCCTTCGAGGTGCGCGGCGTAGACCTTGAGCCAGTCCTCCGCCGAGTAGGCGCCGCTCTCGGGATGGGTCCCGACGCGCCGCCAATCCTGCTCGCTCATGCGGCGGAGGACCGGCACGGTGTTGGCGCGAACCGCCTCGACCGTGGCGAGCGCCGGCTCGAGGGGCAGCGCGTGGTAGTCGAGGCGCCGCGCCCACTGGTCCTGATCGTAGGCCTGGATCGCCGGCGAGTCGCTGGTAAGGAGAAACCGGATCCGGGCGTGGGAGTTGGTCTCCGAGTCGGCGCAATGCACGATCACTTCGTGCACACTCCACTTGCCGGGTCCGGGGCGCCACTGCCGCGCCGGGGCGGGGACCTTGGCGAGTGCGGCGCGCAGCAGCGCGGGTCCCCCGGCGTATCGCTCGATCATCGCGGCGCGCTCCGCGGGCGTAAGGGCCATGCGTTTTCCGTCTCCTCGAATGTTCGGTTCTTGTAAGGTAGTCGCGGGAATGGGGCGGCCTAGCGGGCCCGACCCCGGGGCGTCGGCCCGCGTTCAGGCCCCGCGACGAACTGCGCCGTTACGCCCGGCCGCACCCGGATCCCCATCCGGGAATCGAAGAGCAGGGCGCCCCGCAGCGAGTCCCCCGACCGCGAAAGCGCGAGGCCGCCGAAGGGACCGAGCTCCGCCGGCCAGCCGTAGACCAGCGCGCGATCCGCCTGTCCAAACCACGATATCGCTAGGGTTTCCGCCTTGGGGACCGAGAACACCAGAGCGCCCCGGTAGAAGCAGGCCGGTCCCGACACCAGCGTGTCCGAATCGAGGACCAGCCGGGTGAGCCGGAAGCGATCGCCGAGCTGGGGCAGGGTGAGCGTGTCCCCGTGCGCCACCGTCCAGCGCCCGACGAACGGCCGCGAATAGATGCGGATGCGGTGCCATTCGGCGGTCCGGCAGGGGCTCGACGAGCAGCCCGCGAGCGCGACCGACGCCAGGGCGATCAGGTGATGGGCTGGTTGCCGCATTCTGGAACGTGGTTCAGATTCGCTAGGTCCACCAGCACCCCCTCACCCTACGGGAGGACCTCCCATGCGCGGACTCCGGTTTACCGTTGGCGCTCTGAGTGCTCTGGCACTCGGTCTCGCCACCGCGTGCACCACCGATTCACCGACACCCCTCGCCCCCCGCCAGACCCCCGTCATCGGCCCCGCACAATACGCGACCCAATCGGGGGTCGTACAGGGGGTGACACCCTCCGACCAGTTCGTGGTGGAGTACACCGGGAAAGATGCCACGCTCCAGGCGGACGTGGCGGCGGTGGGCGGGACGGTGGTGCGGCTTCACCCCGCCATCGGCATCGCCATCGTCTCCGGGATCACCGACGCGCAGGCCGCGCTTCTCGCGGTGTCGCCCGGCGTCAGAAGCGCCACCCGTGACGTGATCGTGCAGTGGATCCCGAGCATCGAGGCGGCGCAGGCGCCCGCCATCGCGCCGGCCGACGCCGCGCCCGCGACGGTGCCCGATCCGACCAGCACCTTCTTCTACGCGGCCTTCCAGTGGGACATGCGCGCCATTCACGCGCAGGACGCGTGGCCGACCGGCTTCCAGGGCCAGGGCGTGAAGGTCGCGATCATCGACACCGGGATCGACGACACCCACGCCGAGCTCACGGGCAAGGTGGACGTCGCGAACAGCGTCGCGTTCGTGAACAACGTGAACCCGGCCCCGTTCCCCACCTGGGGTGACGACAACTTCCACGGCACCCACGTGGCGAGCACGGTGGCGGGGAACCTCTTCGCGATGGCGAGCGTGGCCCCGCAGGCCACCCTGATGGCGATCAAGGTGCTGAACTCGAACGGCAGCGGGTCGTTCGCCAACGTGATCGCGGGCATCCTCTTCGCCGCGGATCACGGCGCCAACGTCATCAACATGAGCCTCGGCGCCTACTTCCCGAAGAGCTCTCCGGGCGGCGGGCGGCTCAACGGCGCGCTGGCCAAGGCCGTGAACTACGCGACCAGTAAGGGCGTGCTCGTGGTCTGCGCCGCCGGCAACAACGGCGCCGATCTCGATCACAACGCCGACCTGGTGTTCGTCCCGGCGCAGAGCGGCACCGCGTTCGCGGTGGGCGCCACCGGACCCACGGGCCAGACCAACTTCGACGACCTGGCGATCTACAGCAACTTCGGCGTCTCCGGTCCGGCGGTGGTCGCGCCGGGCGGCGGCGTGGGCCGTCCGGGCAACGTGCTCGCGGACCTGGTGATCGCGGCGTGCAGCCATCAGACGGTGAACCCCGGCCTGGCGGTGTGCCGCAGTTCGTCGTCGCAGTTCTACGTCTTCGCGGCGGGTACCAGCATGGCGTCCCCGCACGCGGCCGGCGTGGCGGCGCTGATCCTCAGTGAATTCGGCCCGATGAGCCCGGGTGCGCTCCGTACCCGCCTCGAGCAGTCCGCGGACGATCTGGGGAAGCCGGGGGTGGACCCGATCT
>DASSQQ010000029.1:0-25871 GCA_035702425.1 Gemmatimonadales bacterium | reverse complement strand
CCTCCGCTCGCTGTCCGCCCGGATTCCCGCTTCCGCGGCCTGGGCGGCGGCGGCCGCCGCCGCGTCACTCCCGGCGTCGATCGCCGCGGCGCGGTCCCGGGCGTCTTCCAGGAGGCGGTCCGCTTCGATCCGGGCGCGGCGCTCGGAGGCGGCGAGGGCCTCCTCCGCCGACAGCAGGCGCCGCAGATCTTCCCCGGGACGCGGGGCGGAACGAGTCGGTGCGCTCACCCCCCAATCTTGACGAGCCCCGCCCTGATCCCCCGTGAATCCGCTGTAAAGGTTCCTTAACCATCAATTCGCGGTTCCTACGCCCTGGCGTCCCTACTCTCCCGTCACGACCGGATCCCGGCGGGCGGGCGCCAACTCGCCCGCCGGCGCGACCGTTCTCTCGCACTGGAGCGTCGGCTATGTACTTCCCCACTTCCCATCCCTGGGCCGAGGGTGAGACTCTCGGCGCCTACCTCGAACGGCGCGGCGTAAGCCGGCGGGACTTCGTCAAGTTCTGCGGCGAGATGACGGCCATTCTCGGCCTGGGCACGATGATCACGCCCAAAGTCGCGAAGGCCCTCGCCACCGTGAAGCGCCCGTCCGTGGTGTGGCTCTCGCTCCAGGAATGCACCGGGTGCACCGAGTCGGTGCTGCGCACCGAGGCGCCGGGCATCGGCGATCTGGTGCTGGACGTGGTCTCGCTCGACTTCCAGGAGAACCTGATGGCGGCCGCGGGGAGTTACGCGGAAGCGGCGCTCCAGGACGCGATGAAGAAGAACGCCGGCGAGTACCTGCTGGTGGTGACGGGGTCGGTGCCGCTGAACGACGACGGGATTTACCTCACCATCGCGGGCCGCACCGCGAAGGAGATCCTCGAAGAGGCGGCGAAGGGCGCGAAGGCGGTGATCGCGGTCGGGGCGTGCGCCCACTGGGGCAACGTGCAGGCGGCGCGGCCCAACCCCACCGGCGCGGTCGGCGTCTCCAGCATCGTGAAGGACAAGCCGGTGGTGAACATCGCGGGGTGCCCGCCCATCGGGGACGTGGTGACCGCGACCATCGTGCACTTCCTCACCTTCGGCCGGGTGCCCGAGCTCGATTACGACGGCCGCCCGCTCTTCGCCTACGGCGCGCGGATTCACGACCAGTGCCCGCGCCGGGCCAACTTCGACGCCGGCCAGTTCGTCGGCGCGTTCGACGACGAGGCGGCCCGCAAGGGCTGGTGCCTCTACCACGTCGGGTGCAAGGGTCCGGCGACCTACTCGCCCTGCCCGATCTTCCTCTGGAACGGCAAGACCAGCTGGCCCATCGGCGCGGGCCACCCCTGCATCGGCTGCACCGAGCGCCACTTCTGGGACACCATGACGCCGTTCTACGGCCGCCTGCCCGACGTGGGCGGGTTCGGCGTGGAGCGCACCGCGGACACCATCGGCCTGGCCCTCGCGGTCGGCGCCGCCGCCGGGGTGGCGGCGCACGCGGTGGCGACCGGCGTCCACCAGATCCGGGAGCGGCGCAAAGGGCGCGCGCTCCCCGTCGTCGAACCCAAGAGCCCCGGTGAGGGAGCCTGACCATGCCGAAGACCAAAGTCGTCGTCGACCCCATCACCCGCATCGAGGGACATCTGCGCATCGAAGCGCAGGCCGAAGGCGGGAAGATCTCCAAGGCCTGGGCCACCTCCACCCAGTTCCGCGGAATCGAGATCATCATGCAGGGCCGCGACCCGCGGGACGCGTGGGCCTTCACCCAGCGCATCTGCGGCGTCTGCACCGTGGTCCACGCGGTGGCGTCGTGCCGGGCGGTGGAGGACGCGCTCGACATCCGCATCCCGCCCAACGCCAACCTGATCCGCAACCTGATCCACGGCATGCAGTTCGTGCAGGACCACGTGATCCACTTCTACCACCTGCACGCGCTGGACTGGGTGGACGTGGTGAGCGCGCTCTCGGCGTCGCCCGCGGGGACGGCCCGCCTGGCGCAGTCGCTCTCGCCCTGGCCCAACAACTCGGAGACCTACTTCCGGGAAGTGCAGAACCGCGTGAAGACCTTCGTGGGCACCGGCCAGCTGGGAATCTTCTCCAACGGCTACTGGGGCCACCCCGCCTACAAGCTGCCGCCGGAGGCGAACCTGATGGCGGTGGCGCACTACCTCGAGGCGCTGGACTGGCAGCGCGACGTGATCCGCCTGCACACCATCTTCGGCGGCAAGAATCCGCACCCCAACTTCCTGGTGGGCGGGATGGCGTCGGCGATCAACCTCGAAGGCCGCGCCACCATCAACGCCGCGAAGCTCGCCGACATTCACGGCATGATCGCGCGGGCGCAGGCGTTCGTGGAGCAGGTCTACTGGCCCGACCTCATGGCCATCGCCGGCTTCTATAAGGAATGGGCCGCGATCGGCGGCGGGACCGGCAACTACCTCGCGGTGGGCGAATTCCCCGCGGGCGACGTGCGCGACGTGGACACCCTTTACTTCCCGCGCGGCATCATCCAGAACAAGGACCTGACCAAGGTCTGGCCGTACGACCACAAGCTGGTCAAGGAGTACATCAACAGCTCCTGGTACGAATACGCCAAGGGAGACGCCGAGGGCCTGCATCCCTGGGAGGGCGAGACCAAGGCGAAGTACACGGGCCCCAAGACCCCGTGGACCTATCTGCAGACCGAGAAGAAGTACAGCTGGATGAAGGCCCCGCGCTACGAAGGGAAGCCGATGGAGGTCGGGCCGCTCGCGCGGATGCTGGTCGCCTTCGCGTCGGGGCACGAGGAGGCGCGGGTGCTGGTAAAGGAAGTGCTCGACCGCCTGCAGGTGGGCCCCGCGGCGCTGTTCTCGACGCTGGGCCGCACCGGCGCCCGCGGCATCGAGACCGTGCTCCTCGCCCGCCGGCTCTCCCACTGGTACGACGATCTCGTCGCCCGCATCAAGGGCGGCGACACCCGGACCTTCGCGGGCGAGAAGTGGGAACCGGAGTCCTGGCCCGCCAAGGCGCAGGGCTACGGGTACCTCGACGCGCCGCGGGGCGCGCTGGGGCACTGGGTGGAGATCGAAGGCGGCAAGATCTCGCGCTACCAGTGCGTGGTCCCGTCCACCTGGAACTGCTCGCCGCGGGACGGCCAGGGCGTGCCCGGGCCCTACGAAGCGGCGCTGATGGACAACCACCCGCTGGCCAAGCCGGATCAGCCGATCGAGATCCTGCGCACCATCCACTCCTTCGATCCCTGCATGGCGTGCGGCGTCCACGTGCTCGACGCCACGGGTGAAGAGGTCGCCGACGTGGCCGTGAGGGTTCAATGACCGGGCCCGGCGGGAAGAAAGGCCCGCCCCGGGCGCGACCGGCGCCGGGCATCTCGCTGGCGCACAAGGTTCCCCCGCCCTCGGGCGACTACCACTGGGTGTATCTGTGGGAGTGGCCGATCCGCGCCATGCACTGGATCGCCGCGGCGTCGATCGTGACCCTCGTGGTCACCGGGTTGTACATCGGGAAGCCCTACTTCGCGACCTCCGGTGAGGCGAGCTCGCACTTCCTGATGGGCTGGATGCGCGGCGTGCACTTCGCCGCGGCGGGCGCCTTCGTGGCCACCGCCATCGTGCGGGTCTACTGGCTCATCGCCGGCAATCAGTTCGAGCGCTGGCGCGCCCTCTTCCCGGTGCGCAGGCAGGACTGGGTCAATCTCGTCAAGCAGGTGAAGTACTACCTGATGATCCGGCCCGAAGAAGCGCCGCACTACCTCGGCCACAACCCGATGCAGCAACTGTCCTACACCGGCGTCTACGCCGTGGCCGCGATCATGGTGGTCACCGGGTTCACGATGTACGGGCAGTCCAACCCCGGCGGCTTCTGGTACAGCGTCACCGAGTGGATTCCGCAGCTCCTGGGCGGCATCCAGATCGTCCGGTTCATCCACCACGTCTGCACCTGGGTGTTCCTGATCTTCGTCCCCATCCACGTGTACCTCGCGATGCGGGCCGATTTGCTGGAACGCTCCGGCACCATTTCGTCGATCATCTCCGGCGGGCGCTTCGTGCGCGCCGACGTGAAGTACGTGGATGAGTAACCGCACCGTGGTGATCGGCCTCGGCAATCCCCTGATGGGGGACGACGGGGTGGGGCTCGTCGCCCTGGAACGGCTCCGCGCCGAATGGGAGCTGCCGCCGGAGGTCGAGCTGGTGGACGGGGGGACCTGGGGCATGAACCTGCTCCCGGTCATCGAGGACGCCGACCAGCTGATCCTGGTGGACGCGGTGGACACGAAAGCCCGGCCCGGCACGCTCCTCGTGGTGGAGCGGGAGCGGCTCCCCCGCTACCTCGCCACCAAGATCTCCCCCCACCAGGTGGACCTGCGCGACGTGCTGGCCCTGGCCGAGCTGCGCGGCACCCTCCCCCAGGACACGGTGGCCGTCGGCCTCCAGCCCCGGTCCCTGGAGCTGATGGTCCACGGGCTCTCGGCGGTGGTGGCCGCGCGGGTGGGGGAGCTGGTGGCGGCGGTGGTGGCCCAGCTCGAGGAGCGGGGGCACGTGATGCGGCCGCGGGTTCCGGTCTATGCATGAGATGAGCGTGGCGATGGAGATCCGGCGGATCGCCGAGGAGCGTCTGGGCCCCGTCGCGCCGGACCTCTGCACCGTGGCGCTCGAGGTGGGGGACGAGGCCGGCGTCGAACCCGATCATCTCTCGTTCTGTCTCGAGGCGGTGTTCCTCGAGCCTCCGTTCCGCGGGGCCCGCTCCGAGATCGCCCGGGTGCCGGGCGACGTGCTGCGGGTCAGCTATCTGGAGGTGGACGATGGCCGTCCGGATGATTGACGTGCGCGAGCGGGTGCTGGCTAAGAACGACGAGATGGCGGGCGGCGTGCTCCGGCGCCTGGGGCGGGCGGGCGTGCTCGCCTACAACCTCGTCTCCTCGCCGGGCGCCGGGAAAACCGCGCTCCTCGAGCGGACCGTGGCGGACCTGGGCGCCGAGATCCCGATGGCGATGGTGGCGGGGGACGTGCAGACCCAGAACGACGCCGACCGCATCGCGCGCCACACCGACCGGCTGGTGCAGGCGATCGTCACCAACGGCGCCTGCCACCTGGACGCGCGGCAGGTGGACGCCGCGCTCGAGGCGATCGACCTCGCCCAGGTCCGCCTCCTGTTCATCGAGAACGTGGGCAACCTGGTCTGCCCCGCGAGCTGGGACCTGGGGGAGGAGGCGAAGATCGTGCTCTTCGCCGTCACCGAGGGGGAAGACAAGCCGCTCAAGTATCCGAAAATGTTCCGCGCGGCGCGCTACGCGGTCTTCACCAAGCTCGACCTCCTGCCCCACGTGCCGTTCAGCCTGGAGCGCGCGGTCGAGTCCACCCTCGCGGTGAACCCCGACATTCAGTGCCTGTTCACCTCCGCCCTCGAGCCCGAGGGTCTCGAGGAGTGGTACGCCTTCCTCCGCTCCCAGCTCCGGGCCCGCCGCTCCGCCGCATGACCGCGATCGCCCCGTCCCCCGTCTCCGCCGCGCCCACTCGCTCCGGTCTCCGGCTTCGCGTCACCGGCGTGGTGCAGGGCGTGGGGTTCCGGCCTTTCGTGCACCGGCTGGCGCTCCGCAACGGGCTCTCGGGGTGGGTGCGGAACGCGTCGGGTGAAGTCCGGATCGAAGTCGAGGGTCCGGAAGACGCGCTGGGCCGCTTCAGCGAGGCCCTGCGCCTCGAGGCCCCGCCGCTCGCGCGGATCGCCGCGGTCACCGTAGAGCGCCGGCCGGCCCTGGGAGGGTCCGGGTTCGCGATCCTGCCCTCCACCGAGGAGCCGGACCGCCGCCAGCCGGTCTCTCCCGACGTGGCGCTCTGCGCGCAGTGCGAGGCGGAGCTCTTCGATCCGTCGAACCGCCGCTATCACTACCCGTTCATCACCTGCACCGACTGCGGGCCGCGGTTCACGGTGATCGAGGCGATGCCCTACGATCGCGAGCGCACCAGCATGCGGGCCTTCCGCCAGTGCGAGGCCTGCCGGGCGGAGTACGAGACCCCCGGGAACCGCCGCCATCATTCGGAGACCAACAGCTGTCCCGAGTGCGGGCCCAGGGTATGGCTCGACCACCCCGCGCTCGCCCTGCGGGACGGCGCCATCGCCGATCCCATCGCGTCGGCGGCGCGGCTCCTCGCCGCGGGCTCGACCATCGCCATTCGGGGGCTGGGCGGCTTCCATCTCGCGGTGGACGCCACCAGCGAGCAGGCGGTCCGCCGGCTGCGCGACCGCAAGGACCGGGAGGCGAAGCCCTTCGCGGTGATGGTGCGAACCCTGGCCGAGGCGCGGGCCCTCGCGGAGGTATCCGCGGCCGAGGCGGCGCTGCTCGAGTCCCGGGAAAGACCGATCGTGCTGCTGGCCCGCCGGCCGGGCGGGTCGCTCGCGCCGTCGGTTTCGCCGGGGCTCGACACCGTCGGGGTGATGCTCGCGTACACGCCGCTCCATCATCTTCTGCTCGCCCTCGCGCGGCGGTCCCTGGTGATGACCAGCGGCAACCCGGGGGACGAGCCGATCGCCATCGGGAACGCCGAGGCGGAGCGCCGGCTGGCGCCCCTCGCCGACGCGTTCCTCCTGCACGACCGCGAGATCGTCTCCCGCTACGACGACTCGGTGACGCGCGTCGCGGGCGGGCGAACCCTGTTCCTGCGCCGGGCGCGCGGGTACGCGCCGCTGCCGGTGCCGCTCCCCATCGCGAGCCGCGTGCCGCTCGTGGCCGTGGGCCCGCACCTCAAGCACACCTTCGCGCTGGTGCACGGGCGCGATGCCTACGTCAGCCAGCACATCGGCGACCTGGAGAGTCTCGAAACCCTGGAGCACTTCGAGGCGACCCTCGCGCTGTACCGGAAGCTGTTCCGCGTCGAGCCCGAGGTGGCGGTGCGTGACTTGCACCCCGGCTACCTGTCAACCCGCGTGGCGGGCGACCTCGGGCTCGCGCGGGTCATTCCGGTCCAGCATCACCACGCCCACGTCGCCGCCGTGCTCGCCGAGCACGGCGTGACCCGGCCGGCGCTCGGGCTCGCCTTCGACGGGACCGGCTACGGGGACGACGGGTGCGTCTGGGGCTGCGAATTCCTGGTGGCGTCCCTCGGCGATTACCGGCGGGTGGGGCACCTGGCGTACGCTCCGCTGCCGGGCGGTGATCTCGCGGCCCGCTCGCCCTGGCGCGCGGCCCTGGGCTACCTCTCGCTCGAGCCGGCTGCGGCCCGGCCCCTGGTCCGCGCTTTCCGCGGCGTGACCGAGCGGGAACGCGGCCTGGCCGCTCAGCAGATCGCGGGCAACGTGAACGCCCCGCTCGCCTCCTCGCTGGGCCGGCTCTTCGACGCGGCCGCGGCGGTGATCGGGGTGCGCGCCCGCTGCGAGTACGAGGGTCAGGCCGCGATGGAGCTCGAGTCTCTCGCCGGCGCCCGAGCGGGCGAGATCCTGCCCTTCCCGGTCGTGCCCGCGTCCTTCGGCTGGAAGCTCGATCCCCTCCCGCTGCTGTGCGCGCTGGGCGAGCGGGCCGCGGGGGGCGCGGCGGAGCGCGACCTCGCGGCCGCGTTCCACGAAAGCGTGGCGGCCGCCGCCGCGAGCCTCGCGGAGCGGGTCGCGGAGGAAGAAGGGCTCGACACCGTGGCGCTCGCCGGCGGCTGCTTCCAGAACGCGCGGCTTTCGGGCTCGATTCGCGGACGTCTGGAACGGCGCGGCCTCTCGGTCCTCGAAGCGCTGCGCCTGCCCTCGAACGATGGGGCGATCAGTTACGGCCAGGCGGCGGTCGCCGCCGCCCTCCTCGACAAGGAGCCACACCCATGACCACGACCACCACTTCGCCCGGGACGCCCCGCGTCCCACCCTCGATTCGCCGCGAGCACCAGGAGCTGCACCAGGACCTGGCCGAAGCGTGCCGCCTCACCGGGCCGCTGGGCGACGCGGCGCGCACCGTCGCCCGGATCATGCACCCGCACTTCCTCCGCGAAGACGAGTACGCCATCCCGCCCCTGGGCCTGCTCCGACCGCTCGCGGAGGGGCGGTTCACACCCGCGATGGCGGAAGCGCTGCCCCTGATCGCGCGCCTCAAGGAAGAGCTCCCCCTGATGCTCGAGGAACACAGGGCGATCATCGGCGCGGTGCAGGACTTCGCCACCATCGCCGAGTCGGAACAGAACGAGCAATGGGTCCGCCTCGCGGGCGAGCTGATGACCCACGCGCAGATGGAAGAGGAAGTGCTGTACCCCGCCGCGGTGCTGGTGGGGGAATTCATCAGGCTCAAGCTCAAGGCCTAAAGGAGACCCCTATGTGCCTCGGCGTTCCGGGTCGGGTGGTCGAGATCAAGGACGGCGTCGCCGTGGTCGATTTCTTCGGCGTGCGGCGCGAGACGCGGCTCGACGTGGTGGACGAGCCGGTCGTCCCCGGCGACTACATCCTGAACCACGTGGGCTTCGCGATCCGCAAGATCCCGGCCTCCGAGATCGACGAGACCCTGGCGCTCTACGAGCAGCTGCTCCAGGAGGCCGACGGCGACATGATGGCGGCGGACGTGCGCGGCGAGATCGCGGCGGCCTCGCAGGCGCGCGGGAACGCGCGGCTCGGCCCCCGCGCACGGGAGGAATGATGACTGAAACGCTGACGATGGCCGGCGCCGCCGAACTCAAGTTCCGGGACCCGGCGCAGGCCCGGCGGCTCGCCGCGGCGCTCGAACAGGTGAGCGCCGAGATCGGGCGCGCCCCGGTCTCGGTGATGCACGTGTGCGGGAGCCACGAGCAGTCCATCGCGAAGTTCGGGCTCCGCAGCGTGCTCCCCAGGAGCCTGAACGTGATCATGGGACCGGGGTGCCCGGTGTGCGTCACCGATCTCCCCGAAGTGGACGAAGCGGTGGTGCTGGCCGAGGACGGGGTCCGGATCGCCACCTACGGCGACATGCTGAAAGTGCCGGGAACGGTCTTCTCGCTCTCCGACGCGCAGGCGCGCGGCGGCAAGATCGACGTGGTCTACAGCGCGGCTCAGGCGGTGGAGCTGGCGCGGGACACCACCGAAGAGGTCTGCTTCTTCGCCTCCGGGTTCGAGACCACCGCAGTCGCCACCGCGGCCGTGGCGCTCTCCCCGGTGCCGCCCAACTTCACCATCCTCTCCGCCCACAAGTACATCCCGCCGGTGATGGAGATCGTGGCCGAAATGCCGGGCAACAAGGTCGAGGGCTTCCTCGCCGCCGGCCACGCCGCCACCATCACCGGCTCCCGGATCTTCGAGCGGTTCGTCGAAAAGCACCGGATTCCGGTGGTGGTCGCGGGTTTCGAGCCCCTCGACATCCTGGCGGGTCTCGTCAAGCTGGTGGAGCTGGTGCGGGACGGCACGCCGGAGGTCGTCAACATGTACCCGCGCTGCGTGAGCCCCGAGGGCAACCGCAACGCGCAGGAACAGCTCTGGAAGGTGTTTCGCACCGTCGGCGGCAAGTGGCGTGGGATCGCCCACGTGCCAAACGGCAACCTGCGGCTCCGGGACGAGTTCGCCCGGGTGGACGCGCGGCGCCGCTACTCGATCGACCTGCGCCGGCTCTGGACCCACGCGCCCGCGACCCTCACCCAGCAGTGCATCTGCGGGGACATCATGGCGGGGATCGCCTCGCCCACCGCCTGCCCGCTCTTCGGCAAGACCTGCGTGCCCGACGCGCCGGTCGGCGCCTGCATGGTTTCCTCGGAAGGGACCTGCAAGATCTGGCACCAGTACGGAGGGCACCCGGACCTATGACCACGACGCTCGAGCCGCGCGCCTCCGTTTCGCCGCGCGAGGAATTCGTGTCCCTGAAGCACGGCGCGGGGGGCCGCGCCATGCGGCGGCTGATCGCCGAAACGCTGACCCAGGGAATGACGGACCTCCCGGTGGACGGGGTCGGCCTCGCCGCGATGGACGACGGCGCCACCCTGCGCGTGGGCGACCAGTGGCTGGTGATCACCACCGACTCCCACGTGGTGCACCCGGTCTTCTTCCCCGGCGGGGACATCGGGCGGCTCGCCGTCGCGGGCACGGTGAACGATCTCGCCATGATGGGCGCCACCGAGCCCAAAGGCCTCACCAGCGCGGTGGTGATCGAGGAAGGCTTCCGCCGCGCCGACCTGGAGCGCATCCAGCGCTCGATGCTCGAGACCTGCCGCGAGGCGGGCGCCCCCATCGTCACCGGCGACACCAAGGTGATGGGCCGGGGCGAGCTGGACGGCATCATCATCAACACCACCGGCGTGGGCCTGACCCGCGCCCCGGTGCGCGACGCCGGGCTGCGCACCGGCGACCGGATCATCGTCACCGGCACCATCGGCGACCACGGTGTGGCCCTGATGGCCAGGCGCCACCACCTGGACCTGGACGGGGATCTCTCGTCCGACGTGGCGCCCCTGAACGGCCTGATCCGCGCCGCGCTCGCCGCCCGGCCCGAGGCGGTGAGCGCCATGAAAGACCCCACCCGGGGCGGGGTCGCGAGCGCGCTCCACGAGATGGCCGAGAAGGCCAACCTGGGCATCGTGATCGACGAAACCCGGGTCCCGGTGCACCCGGTGGTGCGCTCCGCCGCCGAGATGCTGGGACTCGACCTCTTCCACATCGCGAACGAAGGCAAGGCGATCATCGGCGTGCATCCCGATCACGCCGAGAGCGTGCTCGCGGCGATCCTCGCCCATCCGCTGGGCAAGCATGCCGCGATCATCGGCACCTGCATCGCGGACCACCCGGGCCGGGTCATTCTGGACACCGGCTTCGGCCGGCGCCTGGTGGCGGAGCCCGAGGGCGAGCCGCTCCCCCGCATATGCTGAACCGCGCCACTTCCGGGTTCCGGGCGCCGCGCCAGCCGGTGAAGGTCGCGCTGCTGACCAGTGGGCGCGCGCCGGGAATCGCGGATCTCCTTGGGGACCCCGCGCGGGGCCGCGCCTGGGAGCTGGTCCTCGGCGTGACGAGCGATCAGGCCTGCGCGTCGCGCGCCGAGTTCCTGGCGGCGGGGATTCCGCTCGTCACCCACGACCTGGCGGCCTTCTACGCCCGGCGCGGCGCGCCGCGCCGGGACCTGGGGCTCCGGGTCGAGTACGATCAGGAAACGCTCGATCTTCTGCGCCCCCATCGGCCCGACCTGCTGGTGCTCTCGGGGTACCTCCACATCCTCACCGTGCCCGTGCTCGCGGCGTTCCCCGACGCCGTGATCAACGTGCACGATTCGGACCTGACGCTCCCGGGCGACGATGGGAAGCCCCGGTACCGCGGCCTGCGCTCGACCCGGGACGCCATCGTGGCGGGCGAGCGGGAGACGCGGGTGTCGGCGCACCTCGTCACCGCCCAGGTGGACGTGGGGCCGGTGCTGGTCCGCTCCGAGCCCTTCCCCACCCACCCGATGGTGGCGGACGCCCGCCGCTGGGGCGCGACGGACATTCTCAAGGCCTACGCCTACGCCCAGCGGGAGTGGATGATGCGCGCGGCGTGGGGCCGCGTGCTGCGCACCGCGATCCGCGTGGTGGCGGAAGGCCGGTTCCGGGTGCTGGAGGGCCGGGCGGTGGTGAACGGCGCGCCGGGACCTTTCGAGCTCGCGGCGCCAGGCGCGGCCGGCCGCCGTCCCAAGACACTTCCTGCCGGCGCCGCTGACGCGGCGGGCTACATTGCCGGGATCGGAGTCTGACGTGGAACACATCCGGATGACGCGAGAAGAAGGCGTCGGGATCATCACCATCGACCGCCGCGAGCGCTTCAACTCGATGGACGTGGCCACCGCCCAGGAGTTTCGGAAGGCGGGGCTCAGGTTCGCCCGGGACGAACAGGTCCGCTGCGTGGTGATCCGCGGCGCGGGGGGCGTCTTCTGCTCCGGCGCCGACTTGAAGTACATCCGGGAGCGCGGCGACGCGGAGGACTTCGGTTACCTCCAGCCCGAGGGCTCGGGCCCGGCGCCCGGCTACGGCGAGAGCTTCAAGCAGATCCTCGAGTACCTGCACAGCACGATTTCGGAGATCAAGCGGGCGCCGAAGCCGTTCATCGCCGCGGTGGAAGGCGTGGCGGCGGCGGGTGGGTTCGGGATCGCGATGGCGTGCGACCTGGTCTACGCCGCGGACACCGCGAGCTTCGAGTGGGCCTACCACAAGACCGGACTCTCCGGCGCCGAGAGCTCCACCTTCTTCCTCCCGCGCCTGGTGGGCCTCCGGAAGGCGATGGAGCTCGTGCTCTTGAACCCGCGGCTCAGCGCCGCCGAGGCGAAGGCCGCGGGATTGATCACGGGGGTGTTCCCGGCTCCCACCTTCGAGGCCGACGTGCTGTCCGTGGCCCTGCGGCTCGCCGCGGGCCCCACCCGCGCCTACGCCGTCGCGAAGAGTCTCCTCAATCAGGCCGCCGGCGTGGATCAGCTCGACTACCACCTCGACCAGGAGCTGGAGCAGCTGGCGCGGATCGCGGACGGAGCGGACTTCGCCGAGGGGCTCGCCGCCTTCTTCGGCAAGCGCGTCCCCGCCTTCCATCGGGGCTGAACCGGCGGATCAGTACTTGGACTGCAGGTAGGCGATGCCCGGGGCCACGCTCTTGCGCCAGGCGGACTCGAGCGCGGGGGTGAACTGGGGATCGTACTCGCCGATGGTCTGGATCATCGCGTCCACGAACGCGGGGTAGAGCCGCGGCGCGACGTCCAGGTCCCCCCGGCCGTGCCGCTCCGCGATGCGGGTGAGGAGGTTCGGCTCCGCGCCCGAGTGCCCGGGGAAGTTGAGGAGCAGGCCCAGCGCGTGACGCAGGAGTTTGTGCTGGCGGCGGAAATCGGTTTTCGCGAACATCGGCTGGGCTTCGGGACAGGCGCGGAAGAAATTGGCGTAGAACGCCGGAATGAAATCGCGCGAGCGGCAGCAGCGATCGTAGCTCGCTTTCGCGGCCGCGATCGTGTCCTGGTTGGGCTGGCTCGGGCGCTCCGTCATCGTGCCGCTCCCCGTTTCATCGACGCACAATCTTGCGCTCCCCCGCCCCCCGGCGATAGGGAGCGCGCGGCCCCCGGGGCCGCCGCCGGTTGACCCCGCGGCGCCGGCGCCGTATAACCAATCCCTCTCCGACTTCCATCGAGACCGACATGCCCCGTGCCCCTCTCTGGTTCGCGCTCTTGGCCGCCCTGCCCCTGGCCGCGCAGGCCCCGTACGCGCCCCGCGCCGTCACCGCCGAGGATTATGCCCGGGCCGAGCGGTTCCTGGGCTACAACACCTCGCGCCTCGTCTCCGGGACCCCGGTGCGGCCCAACTGGCTCCCCGATGGCCGCTTCTGGTACCGGAACGCGACGCCCCGGGGCTCGGAGTACGTGATGGTGGATCCGGCGCGCCGCACCCGTGGGCCGGCGTTCGATCACGCGCGCCTCGCCGCCACCCTCTCCCGCGCCGCGGACACGACGTACGACCCCGCGAACCTCCCCTTCTCCCAGCTCGAGTTCTCCCCGGACGCGAAGAGCGTCACCCTGGACGCGCGCGGCAAGCGCTGGACCTGCGACGTCCAGGGCAGCGCCTGCGCGCCGGCGCCCCGCGCCCGCGGCCAGGAGAACGCCGCGGTCTCGCCCGACGGCAGGCGCGCGGTGTTCATTCGCGACTGGAATCTCTGGGTCCGGGACCTGGCGAGCGGACAGGAACGCCAGCTCACCACCGACGGCGTCAAGGATGACGGCTACGGCACCGACAACGCGGGCTGGATCAAGAGCGACCGCACCATCGTCCTCTGGTCCCCCGATTCCAGGAAAGTCGCGACTTACCAGCAGGACGACCGGCCGGTGGGCGACATGTACCTGGTCGAGACCCGGGTGGGGCACCCGGTGCTCGAGGCCTGGAAGTACCCGCTCCCCGGCGACAGCGCGATCGCGATGATCCGGCGGGTGGTGATCGACGTCGATTCCGCGAAGGTCATCCCGCTCCAGATGCCCCCCGACGCCCACCGCTCCACGGTGTGCGACCACGTCGTCTGCGGCGGGCGCTGGGCCGACGTGGAGTGGAGCCCCGATTCCCGGGAGCTGGTGTTCGTGTCGACCTCGCGAGACCACAAGCACGAGTGGGTGCGCGTCGCCGACGCGCGGACCGGCGCGGTGCGCGACGTGTTCGACGAGACCAGTCCCACCCAGTTCGAATCCGGCTTCAACCGGGTCAACTGGCACTCCCTCCCCGCGACCCACGAGCTGATCTGGTTCTCGGAGCGGGACAACTGGGGTCACCTCTACCTCTACGATCTCGCGACCGGAAAAGAGAAGAACCGCATCACGAGCGGAGACTGGGCGGTGCTGCAGGTGCTGCGGGTGGACGAGGCGTCGCGAACCATCTGGTTCATCGCCACCGGGAAGGAGCCGGGCGATCCCTACTTCCGTCACCTCTACAGCGTGCGCTTCGACGGCACCCGCCTCACCGCGCTCACTCCCGAAGACGCCGATCACGAGGTCTCGTTCTCGCCCTCCGGCGGCTACTTCGTGGACTCCTACTCCCGGCCCGACGTGCCGCCGGTCACCGTGGTCCGCGACGCCGCCGGGAAGCTGGTGCAGACGGTGGAGAAGGCGGACATCTCCCGCCTCCTCGCCGCGGGCTGGAAGCCGCCGATTCCCATCACCGTGAAGGCCCGGGACGGGAAGACCGACCTCTACGGCCTCCTGTTCCGGCCCACGCAGTTCGACTCCACCAGGAAGTACCCGATCGTGAATCACATCTATCCGGGCCCGCAGATCGGGAGCGTGGGCGGACGCGCCTTCTCTCCGGCGCGCGGCGACGCGCAGGCGCTGGCGGAGCTGGGCTTCGTGGTGGTGGAAATCGACGCCACCGGAACGCCGGAGCGGTCCAAGAGCTTCCACGACGCCTATTACGGCGACATGGGAGACAACGGGCTCCCCGATCAGGTGGCGGCCATGAAAGAGCTCGGTCAGCGGTACTCGTGGATCGACCTCGACCGCGCGGGGATCTACGGCCATTCGGGAGGCGGGTACGCAGCCGCCGACGCGATTCTCCGTTATCCGGACTTCTTCAAGGTCGCGATCTCCGAAGCGGGCAACCACGACCAGGCGGAGTACGAGGACGACTGGGGCGAGCGCTACCAGGGCCTGCTCGAGCGCCGGCCGGATGGCGGCACGTCGTACGACGATCAGGCCAACGAGAATCACGCCGCCAATCTCAAGGGCAAACTGCTCATCGCCTTCGGGACGACGGACAACAACGTGCCGCCCTACAACTCGCTGCTCCTGGTGGATTCGCTGATCGCCCACAACAAGGACTTCGACTTGATCGCGCTCCCCAACCGCCGGCACGGCTTCGGCGCCGAGCCCTACATGGTGCGGCGCCGGTGGGATTACTTCGTGACCAACCTGCTCGGCGCCCAGGCGCCGGTCGAATACACCATGCATCCGCCGGCGGCGGGGAGGTAACCGTGCGACGCGTCACCTGGCTGTTCGGACTCGCCCTCGCCGCCGCTCCCGCGGCGGCCCAGCTCCCCGCGGGCGTGGACTCGATGCTCCACCGGCTGTACGCCTCGCGCGAGTTCTCCCCGGATCGCTTCGGACCCGCGCGCTGGATCGAGGGCGGCGCGGCCTACACCACGGTCGAGCCCTCGGAGGCGGTGCCCGGCGGCTCGGACATCGTCCGCTACGCGACCGCGACCGGCGCCCGCTCCATCCTGGTCCCGGCGCGGGCGATGACCCCGCCGGGGGCCGCCGCGCCCCTCGATTTCGACGACTACCAGTGGTCGCCGGATCAGCGCCTCCTCCTGCTGTTCACCAACACCCGCAAGGTCTGGCGCACCAACACCCGCGGGGATTACTGGGTCCTCGATCGCGCCACCGGCGCCCTGAAGCGGCTCGGCGGCGACGCGCCGGCGTCGTCGCTGATGTACGCCAAGTTCTCGCCCCCGGGAGACCGCGTGGCGTACGTGCGCCAGGGCGACATCTACGTGGAGCGGCTGTCCGACGGCGCGATCACGCGCGTCACCTCGGGCGCCGATTCACTCCACGTGAACGGGATGTCCGACTGGGTCTACGAGGAAGAGTTCGGGCTCCGGGACGGGTTCCGCTGGTCGCCGGACGGGGCGCGCATCGCGTTCTGGCATTTCGACATGACCGGCGTCAACACTTTCTATCTCATCAACGACACCGATTCGCTGTATCCCAGGATCACGCCGATTCAGTATCCCAAGGCGGGCACCACCAACTCCGCGGTGACGGCCGGCGTGGTGAGCGCCGCGGGGGGGCCCGTCACCTGGCTCCAGATCCCGGGCGACCCGCGGAACGACTACCTCCCGGCGATGCAGTGGGCCGGCCCGAACGATCTCCTGGTCCAGCGGATCAACCGGCCCCAGAACGCCGATCGCGTGTTTCTCGCGAACGCCGCGACCGGAGCGGCCACCCCGATGTTCACCGATCAGGACTCCGCCTGGGTAGACCTGGGCGGCGACGTCACCTGGCTCGGGTCGGGGACGGAATTCCTGTGGACCAGTGAGCGGGACGGGTGGCGCCACGTCTATCGGGTGTCGCGGGACGGCAAGTCGGTGGCGCTGGTCACCCGCGGCAACTCCGACGTGATGGAAGGCGGCGTGGAGGCGGTGGACGAGGCGGGCGGGTGGCTCTACTTCGACGCGAGCCCCGAGAACGCCACCCGGCGCTATCTCTTCCGGACCAGGCTCAACGGCTCCGGCACCGCGGAGCGGCTCACGCCGGCGTCCCAGCCGGGCCGCCACTTCTACGACGTCTCGCCGGACGCGCGCTGGGCGATCCATACCTGGTCCTCGTTCGACCGGGTGCCGGTCACGGAGCTGGTCCGCCTGCCGTCGCATCAGGCGGTGCGGACCCTGGTGGCGAACGACCGCCTGCGCGCGGCGGTGGCGCCCTTCGTGGCGACGCCGGGAGAGTTCTTCAGGGTGGCGCTCCCGGACTCGGCCACCGTGGACGGCTGGATGATCCGGCCCCGGGACTTCGATTCGACCAAGACCTACCCCGTGCTCACCTACATCTACGGCGAGCCCGCGGGGCAGACCGTACTCGATCAATGGTTCGGGAACCAGCGGATCTGGTATCAGACCATCGCCGACCAGGGCTACGTGGTGCTCTCGGTGGACACGCGGGGGACTCCGGCGCCGAAGGGGCGGGCGTGGCGCAAGGTGGTCTACGGCGCGGTGGGCGTGCTCTCGTCGCGCGAAGAGGCGGACGCGATCCGGGTCCTCACCCGTAGTCGCCGATACCTGGACGCGTCGCGGGTCGGGGTCTGGGGGTGGAGCGGGGGCGGGACCAACACCCTGAACGCGATGTTTCGTTATCCCGACGTGTTCTCGGTGGGAATGTCGGTGGCGCCGGTGCCGGACCAGCGGCTCTACGACACGATTTACCAGGAGCGCTACATGAACACCCCGCAGGCGAACCCCGAGGGCTACGCCCGCGGGTCGGCCATCAACTTCGCCGAGGGGTTGAAGGGACATTTGCTGTTGATGCACGGGTCGGGGGACGACAACGTGCATTACCAGGGGAGCGAGCGGCTCCTGAACCGGTTGATCGCGCTCGACAAGCCGGTGGACTTCATGGACTACCCCAACCGCACCCACTGCATCTGCGAGGGGGCGGGGACGACGCTGTACGTGTACTCGACGCTGACGCGGTACCTGTTGCGGAATCTGCCGGCGGGGCCGCGGGAGCGGTGAGCGCGATCACCCGCTGCGCCCGCGCCCGGACCCTGACGCGCCTCCGGACTACTTGCCGGCGAGCGCCCGCTCGATGGCGAGCCGGACCGTAACCCGGGTTTCGGCCTTGAGCGCGTCCGCGAGCTTCGCCTTCCCCGCGGCGCCGCCCACCTGCCCCACCACCTGCACCGCCGCCACCGCGAAGAGCGGATCGTAGTCCCCGAGATCCCGAAGCGCGACCGCCGTCGCGCGCGCCGAGTCCCCCACCTGCACCAGCGACTGGAGCGCGGTGGTGCGAAGGTCGCGGTCTTCGGTATTCGCCGTCAGCCGCTCCAGCGCGTCCGCCCCGCGGGGATCCCGCGGCACGTGGCCCAGCATCGCCGCCCCCATGCCGCGGATGGAGCGCGGCTGGTCCGGCGCGGTCGCGGCGACGAGCGTGGGAATCGCCGCGGCCCCCGTCCGCTGGCCGAGCACCACCAGCGCCGCCATCCGGACCGCGCTCGCGGGATCGGTGGCGTACATCGCGGTCGCGAGGGGGACCGCCCCCGCGGAATCGAGCGCGGAGAGCGACCGCAGGGCCTGGGCCCGGACGTCGGGCTCGGGATCGCGCAACGCGGCGCGGAGCACCGAACGCGATTCCGGACCGGAGTCGCGCGCCATCTGGCGGACCGCCACCTCCCGCAGCCATTCGGAGTGCTCGTTCAGGGCCACGAAGCGCCGGGTGTCGGCCGCGATCGAGTCCCCGCTCGCCTGCAACTGCCCGAGGGCCCAGCGCCGTCCCCGGATGTCGAGGTCGTGCTTCGCCATCTGGGCCAGCTCGGGTTCGCTCAGGTCGCCCGTCACGGTGCCGAGGAGCCAGCCGCCCTCGTCGAACCGGAACGACAGCGGCTCGGACGGCAGGGGAATCGCGAAGGTGTCCACCGGATGGGTGACCACGATCTGGTGGCGGACCACGGAGTCCCGGGTGATCACCCGGATGGTCGCGGGGAAACGGAAAAACGGATGCAGGGAATCGATCGGCTGGGTCTCGCTCACCACCACGTGCAGGGTCTTCAACTGCGGCGCCCAATGTCTCGTGAAATGCACCTGCGGGTACCCGATCCCGTAGGCCCATTGGTCGAAGAACCAGTCGAGGTCGCAATTGCAGGTCTTCTCCATCGCGATCGCGTAATCGGCGGTGGTGACCGGCTTGTAGGCGTTATCCACCAGGAAGCGGTGCATCCCGGCCCAGAACAGCGAGTCGCCGAGGAGCCGGCGCAGCTGGTGGGCGAGCTGGGCGCCCTTGGGGTAGACGTGGCCGGAGAAGAAGAGCGCGATGGGATCGGTGCCCTGGTACGTACCCCACACCAGCGCGCGCACCTCGTTCTGGTCCGCCTGCATCGCCTGCTGCTGCTGTCCGTACCAGTTCAACTCGGCGGCGTCCCACCCCCGCGTCTTTTCCTCCTGCACCGACTCCATGTAGGTGGTGATCCCCTCGTTGAGCCAGATGTGGGCCCACGACGCCGTGGTGGTGAGATCGCCGAACCACTGGTGCGCCAGCTCGTGCGCGTTCAGGCCCCGGCCGTCGTTGTCGGGCTCGTCGGCCTCGGGGTGCAGCGCGAGGTCGGTCTGGGTGGTGGCCGAGACGTTCTCCATCCCGCCGTAGGTGAAGTCGGGGATGATGGACTGGTCGTACTTGTCCCAGGCGAAGTTGACGCCCAGCACCTCCGAGTACAGCTCGATCATCGCGGGCGTTTCCCCGAAGGTCCGCCACGCCGCGTTCACGGTGTCCGGATAGGTCCAGTAGTCCACCGGCCGGCCCCGCCACTCGTCGTGCAGGATCGTGAACGGCCCCGCCACCACCGAGTAGAGATAGGTGCTCGCGGGCCGGTCCTCGACCCAGTGCCAGGTCTTCTGCGCCGTCCCCTTCACCGGCGTCACCTCGGCCAGGTGCCCGTTGGAGAGCACCTTGAGCGAGGAGTCCACGGTCACCAGGAATTCCCAGGTGGTCTTGTCGTTGGGCGCGTCGTACGTCGGCACCCAGGCGCGGGTCTCGGTGGCTTCGCCCTGGCTCCAGATCACGTTCTTCCGGGGCACGAAGTAGAGCCCGCGCTCGGGGATGCCGTGGTACTTCAGCACGAACTCCACCGTGTCCCCCACCGCCGCCCGGCGCGCCAGACGCACGGTGACGTGGGCCGTGTCCTGCGCGAACCGGAGCGCCCGGCCTCGCGCGTCGGTCGCCGCGTCGATGGTGAGGTTCTCGGCGTTCAACCGCACGGTGTCGGTGGGCGCGAGGGTGATCGCGACCCGGGTCGTCACCGCGCCGAAGAGCTCGCGATGCGGCACGTCGAAGCGGATCTCGATCTTCTGGTGGAGCAGGTCGAACCGGCGCGGCTCCTCCGGCCAGTCCCGCGGCGGGACGTAGGCGCCGATGACGCCGGTGGGACGCTGGGCGAGCGCGGGGCGCGCCGCGGAGCCGGCCGCGGCCGTCAGGGCGGCGAGCCAGATGCAGACACGGGTGCTCATGGGTGACCTCGGAGCGAAGGGTACTGCCCACGACGGCGGGAACGCACCAAAGCTACACCGCGCCCCGCCGGACGCTATTGCGCCGTCACCGCCCGGGAAATGACGTAGTAGTCCGGGTCCACCCGGAAGGCGGCGGGATCGGTGAGCCGGAGCGTGGCGGTCTGCCAGGCCTCGGTGGGGTGAATCACGCTGAAGGCCGGGCCCGAGAGGGTCACGGCGAGCGGCATGTCGAACCCCGGCACCACGTCGGCCCAGTGATAGGCCAGGGTGTCCCCCGAGATCCGGTACTCGAAGACCGGCACCTTGGTGGTGGTGAGGTACTGCTGAAACACCTTGCTCAGGTCCACGCCCGCCTGCCGGGAGATGTAGTCCTCCACCTGCCGCGCGGTCACCGTCTGGTGCCAGAAGGTGTGGTTCAGGCCCCGCAGGATCCCCCGCCACTTCTCGTCGTCGCCCACGATCTGGCGGATGGTGTGGAGCATGTTCCCGCCCTTGGGATACATGTCCTCCGACCCCTCGCCGTTCACGCCGTACGCGGGCGTGATGGGACGGTCGTTCCGGATCCAGCGCCGGTTCCCGATGTTGTAGACCGCGCCGGAATCCTTTCCGAAGAGGCACTCCACGTACAGCCCCTCGGCGTAATTGGCGAACCCCTCGTGCAGCCACATGTCGGCGTTGTCCTTCGCCGTGATGTTGTTGCCGAACCATTCGTGCGCGCTCTCGTGCACGATGATGAAATCGAACTTCATGCCCAGGCCGGTGCCGGAGTAGTCCCGCCGGCGGTACCCGTTCTCGTACCAGTTGCCGTAGGCGACGGCGCTCTGGTGCTCCATTCCGGTGTTGGGGACCTCGATCAGCTTGTAGCCGTCCTCGTACCAGGGATACGGTCCGAACCAGTGCTCGAAGCACTTGAGCATGCTGATGGCCTGCGGGAACTGGCGGTGCGCCGCGGCCAGATGGTAATCCAGGGGCCAGAAGTCGAGCGAGAGCGGGCCCTGCTCGCCCTGGAGGGTGTCGGCGTAATGGGCGTAGCTCCCCGCCGCCACCGCGATGGCGTAGTTGTTGATGGGATTCACCACGAACCACTCGAAGGTGGTGGTGCCGTCGGGGTGCTTCACCACGCTCCGCAGCCGGCCATTGGAGACGTCGGGGATGGAATCGGGGAGCGTGAGCGCGATGCGCTGGCTGTCGGGCTCGTCCGCCTGGGTGTCCTTGTTGGGCCACCAGATGCTGGCGCCGATGCCCTGATCGGTGGTGGCGATCCAGGGGCGGCCCAGGCTGTCCCGGGTCCAGGTGAATCCCCCGTCCCAGGGCGGATTCTTGGCCACGCGCGGCCGGCCGTGATAATAGACGGTGAGGGTCTTCACGGCGCCCCGGGGCTGGGGTGCGGTGAGGGTCGCGAAGAAGGCGTTGCCGTCGCGGCGGAAGCTCACCCGGCGCCGGTCCTGAAGCATGCTGTCCACTTCGAGCGGGATCTGGAGGTCCACCTGCATTTCCCGCGCGGGAGCGAGCACCCGGTAGGAGATCCCGTTCCAGCCCCGGATGGAGGAGTCACCGGGACTGATGGTGACGTGGAGATCGTAGAAGGTGACGTCCCACCAGGTGCGCGCCGGCGAGGTGAGCGAGCCGCGCAGGGAATCGGCGTGGGTGTACACCGGGGCCTGGGGCGCGGCCTGCGCGGCGGCGGGGGCGGCGGGGGCGGCGGCGGCGGGCGCGGCGGCAGCGAAGAGCGCGACGGCGATGGGGCGTCTCATCGGTCTCACCTGGTGAGGGCGGTGTTGATGTCGGTCCAGGGCAGGGTCCGGAGGAGCTCCCGGATCCGGTCGTCGGCGCCGCGAATTTCGAGCACCACGTTTTCGATCGCGGCGGCGTGGCCCCGGTGGACGAAGGTGTAGGCGAACGCCTGGTTGTCGCCGTCCCAGCGCGCGGTCCGCCAGTTCCCGAAGGCGAGCGCGTAGTGGGCGGTCATGCTGTCGGCGTCGGCGTCGGGGCGGAGGCGGAGGGCCAGGGCGGCGCCGGGGAGCGTCACCGCCGCGTTGCCGCCGTTGGCGGAGTCCACGGAGAGCGCGGCCTCGTTGATCGCCACGTGGACCGTCACTTCGCTCAAGGCACGGAGCCGGTGGCCCACCCGCACCGCCTCGCTCATGTCGCCCGACTGGGTGGCGCTGGTCAGACGGGCCTGCAGCGGCTGGAGCACGGTGCGCTGGCGCGCCGAGCCGTCCCGCACCCGGTAGGTGCGCTCGAAGTTCTGGTCGATGTCCAGGGGGACGTCGGGATCGTCGGAGACGAGCGGGTTCCCCGTCCAGGAGTCCGCGTCCTTGTTCCAGTCGGGGCCGCCGAAGCGGTCGAGGATCCGGGTCAGGGCGGCGATCATCGGGTCGAGCGCCCGCTGCTCGGCGGCGGTCGGGGGATGGAGGTGCTGCGCGGCGGCGGGGGCGAGGGCCGCGGCGGCGAGCCCGGCGGCGAGGAGCATCGCGTTCCGGATCATGGGTCTAAGTTGCCGGACTCCGCGCGGCTTGTCTATCGGACGCAAAATGAACGGGCCCCCGTCCCCGGAGGCCCGTCCCATCACGATCCCGGATCCCGGCGGTGTTACTGGACGGCGTTCACCATGTCGAAGATGGGCAGGTACATCGCGACCACCATGCCGCCCACGATCACGCCCAGCACCACGATCATGATGGGCTCCATCAGGGACAGGAGGGCGCCCACCGCGGCGTCCACCTCGTCGTCGTAGAAGTCCGCGATCTTGGTGAGCATCTCGTCCAGGCCGCCGGTCTGCTCGCCCACGGCGATCATGGAGATCACCATCGGCGGGAACACGGCCGACTTCTGGAGCGGCGCGGCGATGGTCTCGCCGCCCGCGATCGAGGCCCGGGACTCCATCACCGCGTCGTGAATCACCCGGTTGCCAGCGGTGCGGGCGGTGATCTCGAGGCCGTCGAGAATGGACACGCCGGAGGAGATCAGGGTGCCCAGGGTCCGGGTGAACCGGGAGACCGCGGACTTGCGGAGCAGGTCGCCCAGTACCGGGGCCTTCAGGAGCAGCTTGTCCACCACCAGCTTGCCGTTGGGGCTGGCGTAGTAGCGCCGGAACCCGAAGAACCCGACCACGCCCACGATGGGGATCAGCCAGCCCCGGGTGATGAGCAGGTGGGACAGTCCGATCACGATCCGGGTGGGGAGCGGCAGCTCCATGCTCACCGACGCGAACATGCTCTGGAAAGTGGGGATCACGAAGATCAGCAGCACCGACACCGCGATGGCGGCGACCGAGAAGATCACCGCCGGATAGATCATCGCGCCCTTCACCTTCCGCACGATGGCGTCGTTCTTCTCGAGGAAGGTGGCGAGACGGATGAGAATGGTGTCCAGAATACCGCCGGCCTCGCCGGCCGCGACCATGTTGGTGTAGAGGTCGTTGAAGGCCTTGGGATGCTTGCGCATGGCGTCGGCCAGGGTGTGGCCGCTCTCGACGTCGTACACCACCTGCCGGGTGACCTCGGCCAGGGACTTGTTCTCGGTTTGCTGGGCCAGGATGTCGAGCGCCTGCACCAGCGGCAGTCCGGAGTTGATCATGGTGGCGAACTGCCGCGTCAGGATCACGATGTCCCGGGTCTTGATCCCGCCGCCGAACTTGGGCAGGCCCAGCGCCTTCTGCGCCTGGCGGACCTGCACCACCACCAGCTTTTTCTGCCGCAGATGGGCGATGACGTCGTCGCGCGTGGCGAACTCGCCCTTGTCCTGGACGAGGTCACCTTTCAGCGTGCGCGCGGTGTATTCGAATACCGGCATGGCTCACCCCCCGCCCGCGCCTAACGGCGCGCGGCGACTTTGGCCTGGCCGGCCTGCTGGGCGCCGGCCTGTGGAATGCCTTCGCGATCGTCCGGAACCGGCTCCCCGATCTGACGCAGGAACTCGTTCGGCTCCGACGACACCCGCAGGCACTCATCCTTGGTCACTTCCCGGCTCATGTAGAGCTGGTAGAGCGCGTCGTTCAGCGTCTGCATGCCGTGCTTCTTGCCGGCCTGCATCGACGAATAGATCTGGTGGATCTTGTCGTCGCGGATCAGGGCGCGAATCGCCGGCGTGCAGACCATGATCTCGGCCGCCATCACCCGGCCCCGGCCCTTGGCCTTCTGCAGCAGGGTCTGGGTCAGCACCCCTTCCAGCACGAAGGCCAGCTGGGCGCGGACCTGGGACTGCTGGTGGGAGGGGAACACGTCGATGATGCGGTTGATGGTCTCCGCCGCGGAGTTGGTGTGCAGGGTGGCGAACGCGAGGTGGCCGGTCTCGGCGATGGTGAGCGCGGACTGAATGGTCTCGAGATCGCGCATTTCGCCGATCAGCACCACGTCCGGGTCCTGCCGCAGCGCGTACTTCAGGGCCGCCGAGAAGTTGTTGGTGTCGGTGCCCACCTCGCGCTGGTTCACGATGCACTGCTGGTGCTTGTGGATGAACTCGATCGGATCTTCCACCGTGATGATGTGGCCCTTCAGCTCCTTGTTGATCTTGTCGATCATCGCGGCAAGGGTGGTGCTCTTGCCCGAGCCGGTGGGGCCGGTGACCAGCACCAGTCCCCGCGGCTTCTCGGCCAGCTTCGCGACCACCGGCGGCAGGCCCAGCTCCTCGAAAGTCTTCACGTTGAACGGGATCTGCCGGATCACGACGGACACGCAGCCGCGCTGCTTGAAGACGTTGCCGCGGAAGCGGGCCAGGTTCTGGATGCCGAAGGAGAAGTCGAGCTCGTTCTCGGTCTCGAAGCGCTTCTTCTGGTTTTCGGTCAGCACCGAGTAGGCGAGCGACAGCGTGTCCTTGGGGGAGAGCACCTCCTCGGTGGACGCGTTGGTGATGTCGCCGTCCACGCGGAGCTTGGGCCGCTCCCCGGCCACGATGTGGAGGTCGGAGGCGTCCTTCTCGATCATCTCCTCGAGCAGGGCGCGGAGATTCACCGGCATCTGTCGGTCTCCTTCACGTGGCGGCGGTTTCCTTCACGACTTCCTCGAGCGTGGTCACGCCCCGCTTCACTTTCTGCATCCCGTCCATGCGCAGGGTCAGCATGCCTTCCTTCACGGCGATGTCCCGGAGCTCCTCGGTGGAGGCGCCCTTCAGCACCCCGCGCCTGAGCGGCGAGGTCAGGGCCATCACCTCGTAGAGCCCCTGCCGGCCCTTGTACCCGGTGCCCACGCAGGTGTCGCACCCCGCGCCCTTGAAGAACGGGCCCTGGTCGCGGGACACGCCGAAGGCGTGCATTTCCTCGTCGGTGTAGTTCCACTCGGTCTTGCAGCCGGAGCAGATGCGCCGCACCAGCCGCTGGGCCACGATCAGGTTCACCGCGCTCGCCACGTTGAACGGCTCGATGCCCATGTCGATCATGCGGGTGACCGTGGACGGCGCGTCGTTGGTGTGCAGGGTGGAGAGCACCAGGTGTCCGGTGAGCGCGGCCTTGATCGCGATGGACCCGGTCTCCAGGTCCCGGATCTCCCCCACCATGATGATGTTCGGGTCCTGCCGGAGGAACGCCTTCAGCGCCGCGGCGAAGGTCATGCCGACCTCGTTGCGGACGAGCACCTGATTGACGCCGAACATGTTGTACTCGACCGGATCTTCCGCCGTCATGATGTTGACGTCGATCTGGTTGATCTTGGAGAGGGCAGAGTAGAGCGTGGTCGTCTTACCGGACCCCGTCGGACCGGTGACCAGCACCATCCCGTACGGGTTCATGACGGCTTCCATGAGGTCGCGCTCGGCGCGGGGCTCGATGCCGAACTTTTCGAGGTCGAGCGTGAGGTTGCCCTTGTCGAG
>DASSQQ010000028.1:0-8497 GCA_035702425.1 Gemmatimonadales bacterium | reverse complement strand
GACCGAGCCGGAGAACGCGCTCACCAAGCAGTACGCCGCGCTCTGCCAGGCCGAGGGCGCCACCCTCGAGTTCACCGCCGACGGCGTGGCCGAGATCGCGCGCATCGCGGCCAAGGTCAACGAACGGATGGAGAACATCGGCGCCCGGCGGCTCCACACCGTCCTCACTACCCTGCTCGAGGACGTGCTCTTCGAGCTCCCCGACTATCCCACCAAGCGGATCGTCTTCGACGCCGAGCAGGTGAAGGAGCGGCTGATGAAAATCGTGGAGGACGAAGACCTCAGGAAATACATCCTCTAGGCTTGTCGGACCTTCCCGCCCAGGGTAAAATCAGCAGTCTTGAGCCTGTCACTTTGACCGACCTCAGGGAAGCCATGGCCAAGCGGGACTTTCTCGCCATCACTGACTTCAGCCGGGAAGAGGTCCAGCGCCTCTTCGACCTGGCCCTGCGGATGAAGAAGGGCCAGTACCAGGAGCAGCCCCTCGCCGGCAAGACCCTGGCGATGATCTTCGCCAAGTCGTCCACCCGCACGCGGGTCTCCTTCGAAGTGGGCGCCTATCAGCTCGGCGGCCAGGCGCTCTTCCTGTCGTCCAAGGACATCCAGATCGGGCGCGGCGAGCCCATCCCCGATACCGCGCGCGTGCTCTCGCGATACGTGGACGGGATCATGATCCGCACCTTCGATCACGCCGAGGTCGAGGAGCTGGCGCGGAACGCCACCATCCCCGTGATCAACGGTCTCACCGATCTCACCCATCCCTGCCAGGTGCTCGCGGATCTCCTGACGGTGAAGGAATCCCTCGGCGGCTGGGAGGGGAAACGGGTGGCGTGGGTGGGCGACGGCAACAACATGGCCAACAGCTGGCTCGAGGCTGCGGAGATTCTGGGGTTCGAGCTCCGCCTCGCCTGTCCCGAGGGCTTCGAGCCCGATCGCGGCAAGTTCGAGCGCGCCTGCAAGAAGGCGAAGGTGTCGGTGACCGAGGTGCCGGAGGAGGCGGTCGAAGGCGCGCACGTGGTGAACACCGACGTGTGGGCCTCGATGGGCCAGGAAGCGGAAGCCGAAGCGCGGCGCAACGCGTTCAAGGGCTACACCGTGGACGCGGACCTGATGAAGCTCGCCGATCCCAGAGCGATCTTCCTGCACTGCCTCCCGGCGCACCGCGGCGAAGAAGTGACCAACGATGTGATCGAAGGCCCGCAGTCGCGCGTGTGGGACGAAGCCGAGAACCGCCTGCACGTGCAGAAGGCCCTGCTCGCAACCCTCATGAACGGCTGACCCTGATGCCCGACGCACCGCTCAAACAGACGCCGCTCCACGCCATCCACGTGGCCCTGGGCGCCAAGATGGTTCCCTTCGCGGGCTACGAGATGCCCGTCACTTATCCCGCGGGGATTTCCGCCGAGCACCGCGCGGTGCGCGAAGCGGTCGGGATCTTCGACGTCTCCCACATGGGCGAGTTCGAGGTGACCGGCCCCGACCGCAACGCGCTGGTGCAGAAGGTCACCTGCAACGACGTGGGCGCGCTCGCGGCGGGCCAGGCGCAGTACTCCGCGATCCTCACCGACCAGGGGACCTTCGTGGACGACTGCCTGGTCTACCGCTTCGAGGACAAGGTGATGCTGGTGGTGAACGCGTCCAACATCGACCAGGACTGGAACCACATCGTGGAGCAGAAGGGCGGCGCCAACGCGCGGATGCGCAACATCTCCGACGAGACCGCGCTGATCGCGGTGCAGGGTCCCAAGGCGGAAGGGCTCCTGAAGCCGCTCGCGTCGGTGGACGTGTCCAAGATCCCGTACTACCACTTCACCGACGGCAAGGTGGCGGGGGTGCAGTGCTTCATCTCCCGCACCGGCTACACCGGGGAAGACGGCTTCGAGCTGTACCACCGCTCGGTGGACGCGGAAAAGCTGTGGCACGCGCTCGCGGGCGAGGGCCGCGCCGAGCCCTGCGGCCTGGGCGCGCGGGACACCCTGCGGCTCGAAGCGGGCCTCCCGCTTTACGGAAACGACATCGACGACACCGTCACCCCGCTCGAGGCGGGCCTGAACTTCATCGTGAAGCTCGACAAGGGGGCGGCCTTCACGGGACAGGCGGCGCTCAAGCGGCAGAAGCTCGAGGGGACGAGGCGCCGCCTCGTCGGCTTCAAGGTGCAGGAGCCGAAGGCGGTGGCGCGGCACGGATTCGACGTGTATCTGAACGGCGCCAAGGTGGATCTGGTCCGCTCCGGCACCGTCACGCCCACCGTGAACGCGAGCATCGGCACCACGTACCTGCCGCGGGACCAGGCCAAGGCGGGTACCCGCTTCGAGGTGGACATCCGCGGCAAGCGCGCCGCCGTCGAGGCGGTGCGCATGCCCTTCGTGCCCCACCGCACCAAGCGCTAGACCCGCCGATGCGTGTCGGGATCCTCACCGTGTCGGACCTGGGAGCGCGGGGCGAGCGGCAGGACGGCTCGGGGGACGCCATCGCGGAATGGGCGGCGCGGCGGTCGGACGAGGTGGTGGTGCGGAGCATCGTCCCCGACGAGACCGGCGTGATCGCGGGCAGGCTCGCGCGCTGGGCGGATTCGGGCGAGGTGGACGTCATTCTCACCACCGGCGGGACCGGCCTCACCGCGCGCGACGTGACCCCGGAGGCGACCGAGGCGGTGCTGGAGCGGGCCGCCCCCGGGATCGCCGAGGCGCTGCGGGCCTCGTCGGGCTCCCGCTTTCCGCGCGCCTGGCTTTCCCGGGGCCTCGCGGGCACGCGGGGCAAGACCTTGATCGTGAACCTGCCCGGGTCTCCCGGCGGGGTGAAGGACGGCCTGGCGGTGCTCGATGATCTCGTGGACCACGCCGTCTCGCTGATCCGCGGCGAGCCGGTGGATCACTGATGGCCGATCGCGTTCTCATCACCGCCGCGGACCTGGAGCAGGCGGTGCGCTTGAACGGCGCCCTCGAGGGCGCGGGGTTCCTGACCTCGCTCACCACCTCTCTCGACGACGTGCGCCAGGCCGTGAAGAAGGGCGAGCCCGACTGCATCGTGCTGACCGGCGCCCTCCACGAGGCGAGCACCGGCGAGCTCCTGGCCTCGGCGCGGGACCACTCGGTCTCGACCCTGGGCCTGGTCGAAACCACCGAGCCCGATCCCAAGGGGCTCGCCGCCGACCTCGGCCTCACCGCGTTCCTCGAGAAGCCCGCCGATCCCGCCGAAGTCACGCTCACCGTGCGGCGGCTCATCGATCGCCGGCGCCTGCAGCAGCGCACCGGGATCATCGGGGAGTCGGCGGCCATCCAGGAAGTGCTGGTGAAGATCGAGCAGATGGCCCCGGTCTCCGCCACCGTGCTGGTCGAGGGCGAGTCGGGGACCGGCAAGGAGCTCGTCGCCCGCGCGATGCACGACCTGTCGCCGCGGCGGGGGAAGCCGTTCGTCGCGGTGAACTGCGCCGCGCTCCCCGAAAATCTCCTCGAGAGCGAGCTGTTCGGCCACGAGAAGGGCGCGTTCACCGGAGCGGCGGAGCGCCGCCTGGGCCGCTTCGAGCTGGCCGATGGCGGGACGATCTTCCTCGATGAAGTGGCCGAGATGCCGGGCGCCACGCAGGTCAAACTGCTGCGGGTGCTCGAAGACCGGACCTTCTTCCGGGTCGGCGGCACCCAGCCGATCAAGGTAGACGTGCGCGTCGTGGCCGCCACCAACCGGTCGCTCAAGGAAGCGGTCTCGATCGGCTCCTTCCGCGACGATCTGTATTACCGCCTCAACGTGCTCGCCATCTACCTGCCGCCGCTCCGGGAGCGCAAGGCCGACATTCCGCTCCTGGTCCGCCGGTTCATCGGCGAGCTCGCCACGGAACACGACCGCAAGTTCCAGGGGATCACCCCGGAAGCCCTGCAGATCCTCGTGGACGCCGACTGGCCCGGCAACGTGCGCCAGCTCCGCAATCTGATCGAGTCCATGGTGGTCCTCGCGCCGGAGGGTGAGATCCGCGCGTCGGACATCCCGCGGGACATCCGGGAGCGGGGCCGTGGCCTGCCGGTCCGGGTGCGCGGGGCCAGCCGGGAGGTGGCGGGGCAGGAGGTCGAATTCATCCTGCGGAGCCTGGTGGAGCTGAAGCTGCAGGTGGAGGAGCTGCGCCGGCGCCTGGACGACCAGCCCCGGCGGGTGGAGGTGATCGAGGTTCCCGGCCGCCGCGATCCCCTGGATCCGGTCGAGGTCGAGTCCGAGCCGGATGGCCCCGTGGTCTATCGCCCCGGCATGTCCATGGCGGAGATCGAGCGCGCCGCGATCGAAGGGGCGCTGAAGGAGACCAAGGGGAACCGGCGCCGCGCGGCGGAGGTGCTCGGCATCGGCGAGCGGACGCTCTATCGCAAGCTGAAGGAGTACGCCCTCGCGTAAAGTGGCGCGGTTCCGCCACGATTGACAGCGTCTGACCCCGGTCACATTATAGGCGAACCTTTCCCGGAACCGGCTTTCCCGCCGGCGGACCGCCTCGTGGATTTCAGAGTCAATCAGGATTCCTGCGTCACCTGCCTGGCGTGTGTGCGGGTCTGTCCCGCGGACGCCGTCGCCGTGGACGACAAGGACGTGCGGATCGTGGACGAAGCCTGCACCCGCTGCGGGCTCTGTCTGCCCGCCTGTCCGCACCAGGCGATCAGCGCCGTCGGCGACCTGGGCAAGGCGCTCGCCGCCGCGCGGAAGGGCGCCGCGGCCCTGATCCTCTCGGTCGAATCGGCCGCGTACTTCTATCCCTCCACGCCGGAGCAGGTCGTGAACGCCTGCTACGCCGCGGGTTTCCGGACCGTGCACCGGGGGGTGATGGGGGACGAGCTGGTGGCGCGGGAATACCAGAAGCTCCTCGCCGACGACGGCTGGGGCACCGTGGTCCGCAGCACCTGTCCCGTGGTGGTGGAGACGGTCCGGCACCAGTACCCCGAGCTCCTTCCTTATTTAGCGCCGGTCGCCACGCCCATCGCCGCCGAGGCCCGCTACCTCAAGGCCTTGCTGGGGGAGGACGTCCCCGTGGTGTATACCGGGGTGTGCATCACCGAGGGCGGCCCCGACGTCGCCGCGGCGATCACCTTCGAGGAGCTGACCGCGCTCTTCCGGGAGATGGGGGTCGCGGTCGAGGATCAGCCCCACCACTTCAACCGGGTCCCCGAGGAGCGGCGCCGGCACTGGAGCACGGCGGGCGGTCTCCCGCTCGAGCTGTTGATGGAGGAGCGCCAGGCGAGCCGCCGGTTCCGGAAGGTCCGGGGCCTGGGCGCCCTCGAGGGCCTGGCCCGCGCCGTCACGGTGGACCGCATCGATCTCGGTTTCGTGGACATTCTCCCCTGCGAAGGGTGTCTCGATCACCCCCTCCTCGGACCGTCGGACCAGCTCTTCTGGCGGCGGGAAATCGTGGGCGCCACCGAGCCGGCGCGCGCCCGCCTGCCGGTCGTGGACGAGACCGCCGCCGCGCGGACCCGGGTGGGCGAGGGCTATGAGGTTCACCGCAACGGCCATCACCCCTCGGCGGAGCTGGTGGACGGCATTCTCGACCAGATCGGCCTCGCGCCCAATGGCCATCCCTGGAACTGCGGCGCCTGTGGCTATCACACCTGCCAGGAATTCGCGAGCGCCGCGGCGATGGGACGGACCACCCTCAAGTCCTGCCCGCCGCACCTCGAGCGCGAGGCCCAGCGGGCGCAGGTTCAGGCCGCGGTGGACGGGCTCACCGGGCTCGCGTCCTTCCGCGTGCTCCGGGACCGGCTGGCATCCGAAAGCGCCCGCGCCCGCCGGACCGGCGAGCCCTTCGCGGTGATCTTCCTCGATCTCGACAACTTCAAGCAGGTGAACGACCGCTACGGCCACGAGGCGGGAAACGACGTGCTGCGGCGCACCGGGAGGGAGCTCCTCTCCGTGGTGCGGTCCGCGGACTTCGCGGCGCGCTACGGAGGCGATGAGTTCGTGGTCCTGCTCACCCTGGGCGGGATCGAGGGCGCGAGTGTCGTGGCCGAGAAGATCCGGAGCCGGGTGGAAGGCCTGGGGCGGGACCTCGGCTACCCCGAAGGGCTGGTGACGGCGAGCGTGGGGGTGGCGGAGTACCGTCCGGCGCCTCAGGAAGGGGGGGAGGCCGAGGCGGACCGGCAGGACGTGCTGGTGGCGGCGGACCGGGCGTTGTATCGTGCTAAGGCCCAAGGCCGGAACCAGGTCGCCCTGTGAGGAGGCAGCAGTGACGCCGTTCAAGCCGCAACGCGATTCAGGGGAGCAGGACCCGCCGCTCGAGCCGGGCCAGACGCCCGACCCGTGGGGAGTGAAGCGGGCCGAGAACCTGCTCACCAGTCTCACCGGGATCCTCTCGGCGCGGGTGGTGGTGACGCCGCAGGGGGAAGTCTCCGAGATCCACGTCCTCACCATGAACGACATTCCCGCGAAGCAGGTGGTGCGGAACATCGAGTCCGCGCTGATGGCCCAGCTGGGAATGAAGATCGACCACCGCAAGATCAGCGTGGCCCAGACCGCGGACGTGCGGCCCATCGAGCAGATGCAGGAGGAAGCGATCCGGGCGCGGGCGTCCAAGCGCTCGGTGACCTTCAAGGGGTTCGACGTCCGACCCTCGGACAAGCCGCAGCGGGTGCTGGTGCGGGTGCGGCTGGGATTCGAGGGGAAGGACGCGGAGGCGGAGGAGCAGGGGACCGACACGGCGCGCAACCGGGTGGAAGCGGCGGCGCGGGCGGCGGCGGCGTGCCTCGAGGACCTGCTTCCGGACAACTCGATCGCACTCGAAGGGGCGCAGATCGTGAGCGCTTTCGACAAGGAGTTCGTGCTGGTGGCGGTGCACGGGTTGGGGGGGCGGGAGGCGCAGTTGCTGACCGGAACCTGTGAAATCAGGGAGAGTCCGGAGCGGGCGGCGGTGCTCGCGGTGCTGGATGCCACGAACCGGTGGGCTGACGCCCGCAGATAAGCTTTTGTAACACAATATCTTGCCAAGGTAGCCCCCGGCCTGTTGCGTCCTGGCCTCAGGGGGTCTAGCGGATTATCGGTATTGCTGGTATTTCGGGTTCCGATGAGTTCAACCCGAACCGACCGGACCAAGCCCTACTGGGGCACTCAGCGCGTAGCGCGAGTGTGCCAGGTGACGCCGTCGACGGTGGCGAGCTGGATCGACCAGGGTCATTTGAAGGGTCACCGCACGCCGACCGGTCATCGCCGGGTGGCGTCGGACGACCTGGCGGAGTTTCTGCGTTCGCACGGGATGGCGTTGCCGCCGGAGCTGAACCAGTCGGCGGGGCGGCCGGTGGTGGTGATGGTCGAAGACGATCCCGCGTATCTCAAGGCGCTGACCCGGTACGCGATCGCGAAGGCGGTGAGTTTCGATCTCGCCACCGCGGAGAACGGGGTGGACGGGTTGCTCGAGATCGGGCGGGTGCGGCCGGGGGTGATCGTGCTGGATTACCGGCTGCCGGACCTGAACGCGGTGCAGATCATCGAGCGGCTGCTCGAGCCGGGGCGGCGTTTGGAGGCGGAGGTGGTGGTGGTGACGGGCGGGGTGACGGCGGACGAGGAGCAGCGGGTGCGCGCGCTGGGCGTGCGGACCATCGTGGACAAGGGAGATGGGTTCGACGCGGTGCTCGCGGCCATCGAGGGTGCGTTGGCGCGGCGGGCGGCGGTTTCTTCGTAGAAGTCGGAGCGCGTGCCGCGGGGTGCGGGCGCGCCGGACATAGAGCCAGCAGGACACCGAAAAGGGGGCCCCGAGTCATCGCTAGGAGCTAAAGCGAAGCCGAGCGAACAGAAAACGAGCGGAGCGTCGGGTACGTCGTAGCGAGGCGTACCACTCCAGGTCTAACGGGCAGCGAACCCGAAAGTCCAAGTTGGGAGGTGACGCTCAATGTTGCATCTGCTCGCGGTACTGTTCGGTACCATCGCGCGGTTGTTTTTTGCGGATGGCGCGGTTCACTTCTAGCCTGGCAAGGGGCACCCCCCCAAGTGTTACCACACGGTGCTTTAATGACCGAATCTCGCAGGCCCACCGAGACGAGAGGCAAGATTAACGCGCTGAGTGCGGTGCTCAGCACGGCGGCCTGCGCGCTCCTCGTTTTCCTGCCGTGGTCACTCCCGGTTCCGCTCACGCCTAGCTATTGGAACGCGGTCGCGGTGTTCGCGCTCACCGCTATCCTTTGCGACTCTTGGCTTTTCACCAGCGCCTTCGCCAACTTGAGCGGTTCCATCGTATTCGTGCCGTTGTTCGCGACGGTGTTGTTGTTCGGGCACCCAGTGCCGATGGTAATCGCTTCGCTGACTGCGTGGGTCGTCGAGACCCTTGTGATGCACAAACCCGCGCACCGAGTTTGGTTTAACGTCGCGCAGTTCTCGGTCGCAATTGGCCTTGCGTCCGTGGTCTATAGTGCACTCGGTGGTCATGTCGGGCTTAACGACTTTTCGTTCAAGTTGGTCCCCTTCGCCGGCCTTGTCGTCACGTATTTCCTCGTTAACCAAGGGAGCGTAGCGCTGGCGGTGGCGTTAAGCAGTGGGATTA
>DASSQQ010000027.1:0-2834 GCA_035702425.1 Gemmatimonadales bacterium | reverse complement strand
AAAGGGGAGACCGCGGACCCCACCACCTGGTACCACGGATGAACCGGATCCTCATTTTCGACTGTGGATCCCAGTTCACCCAGCTGATCGCGCGGCGGGTGCGCGAGGCGCACGTCTACTGCGAGATCCATCCGGCGTCCAAGGCGCAGGACCTGGCTTTCATCACGGCGTTCGATCCCAGGGGCGTGATCCTGTCCGGGGGCCCGAATTCGGTGTTCGAGCCCGGCGCGCCGGCCGCGGACCCCGGGATCCTGGATCTCGGGGTGCCGGTCCTCGGGATCTGTTACGGGATGCAGCTCCTGGCGCGGCTGGCGGGCGGCAAGGTGGCCCCCGCGGCGGAGCGGGAGTATGGCCGGGCCGAGGTGACGGTGCTGGAGAGCGACGGCGTCTTCAAGGGCTTCGGCAAGAACCAGGCGATCACCGTCTGGGCGAGCCACGGCGACCGGATCGACGCGCCGCCGCCGGCGTTTCGCGTCACCGCGAAGAGCGCCAACGCGCCGGTGGCCGGGATGCGCCACGAGAAGAAGAAGATCTTCGGAGTCCTTTTTCACCCGGAGGTGGTGCACACCCCGCGGGGCGGCGAGATCCTCGAGAATTTTCTTTTCAGCGTTTGCGGCTGCGAGCCGGACTGGACCCCGGGACACTTCATCGATCTCGAGGTGAAGCGCATTCGCGATCTGGTCGGCGAGAAGGGGCGCGCCATTTGCGGGCTCTCCGGCGGCGTGGATTCGGCGGTGGCGGCGGCGCTGGTGCACCGCGCCATCGGGGACCGGCTCACCTGCATCTTCGTGGACCACGGCCTCCTGCGCGAGAACGAGCGGGACCAGGTGGAGCGCACCTTCCGGGCGCACCTCGGCATCGACTTGCGCGTGGTGGACGCGGGAAAGCGCTTCCTGGGCGAGCTGACCGGCGTCACCGATCCCGAGGAGAAGCGCCGCTGCATCGGACACACGTTCATCGACGTGTTCGAGGATGCGGCGGGCCACGTGGACGGCAACGTGGGGTTCCTGGTGCAGGGAACGCTCTATCCGGACGTGATCGAGTCGTCGTCGCCCAAGGGCGGACCCTCGGTCACCATCAAGACCCACCACAACGTGGGCGGCCTCCGTCCCGACCTTCCCTGGAAGCTGATCGAACCGCTGCGGGAGCTGTTCAAGGACGAGGTGCGGCAGGTGGGACGGCAGCTGGGCCTCCCGGAGGAGATCGTGGGCCGGCACCCGTTCCCGGGCCCCGGGCTCGCGATCCGGGTCCTGGGCGCGGTGACCGAGGAGCGCCTGGCGCTGCTCCGGAAGGTGGACGCGATCTACATCGAGGAAATCCGGGAGGCGGGGCTCTACGACCAGATCTGGCAGGCCTTCGCGGTGCTGCTTCCGGTGAAGTCGGTCGGGGTGATGGGGGACGGCCGCACCTACGACCACGTGGTGGCGTTGCGCGCCGTGACCAGCCGGGACGGCATGACCGCCGACTGGTTCCCGTTTCCGCACCAGGTGCTGGCCGACGTCTCGAATCGCATCATCAACGAGGTGCGCGGAGTGAATCGCGTGACGTATGATGTAAGCTCGAAACCCCCCGCGACGATCGAATGGGAGTAGGCGCCCGCCGCCATTGATCGCCCCTGGCGTATCGTCATCGCGAGGAAGACTGCGAATGACCGGATGCGACAGAAGCACCAAACGTACCGTTGCAGCGCCGCCGAGCCCCGCGCTCTTCTTCCGGGTCGCGAGTCTCGCCTGTGTCCTCGTCGCCTGCCGCTCCGATAAGCCGCGCGCTCCCGGCGTCACGCCCGATGGCGTCGCCGTCGCGGACGAGGGCTGCAAGGGGATCTACGTCGCGTCCCATCCCAAGGCGGACGCTCTGCTCCGGGAATACCTGAACCACGACGCGGCCGGCGACTTCCTCGCCTCGCGCGCCTGGCTCGACACCACGCTCAACTGTCCCGGCCGCCTCGGTACTATCGACTCGGCGGTCGTCGTCGCGGCGTGGTCGAGCTCGGCACTGAAGGCCGGGCGCGACACCACCCGCACCGTGGTCACCTATCAGATCGTCGCCCGCGTCGTCCTCGCGGGCGGGCAGGCGAGCGACGTCGAGCCGGCCAAGGTATTCGAGGTGGATACCGTTCAGCTGGTAAAGACCCCGTTCGGCTGGCGGATCGACCGGCCGCCCCCGCATTGGCACCTGATGCGGGCCAGCGCCCTCGCGCACCTGGGCCTCGACCCCGCGGAGCGACGGATCCTGGGAGGCGCCCGCTAGGCGGGCCCGATCCTTCCTGACCGCGTCCGCTTCCGCCGTCTCCCGGTTGCGCCCCTGGCACGCCGCCCTGACGGCCGCGCTTGCGGCCGTTCTCGTTTCCGCCACCGCCGTCCGCAACGGTTTTGTCGAGGACGATCACTGGGTCGTCGAGCAGCGCCCGCTGCTCCAGCATCCACCCTCGGCGTCCGCGGTCATCTCGGCCCCCTACTGGCCGCCGAGTTTCGGGGGCTCGCTCTGGCGCCCCGCCGTCCTCGCGACGTACGCGCTCGACTACCGCGTGTCGTCCGGTCCCGGCTGGTTCCACGCCGTCAACGTGCTTTGGGCGGCGGCCGCCGCCGCGGTGCTCGCCCTGCTCGCCGCGGCGCTCGCGGACGCGGGGACCGGCCTCGCGGTGGGCCTCCTGTTCGCCGTGGACCCCGTGCACGTGGAAGCGGTGGCGAACGTGGTGGGGCGCGCGGAGCTGATGGCGGCTGTCGGCTACGGGCTCGCGCTGATCGGCGCCCTGCGCGCCGAGAAGAGCCGTGCCTGGCTCGCGGGCGTGGTGCTGGGCGGCGCGTTCGCCATCGCGTCCAAGGAGCACGCGG
>DASSQQ010000026.1:0-10554 GCA_035702425.1 Gemmatimonadales bacterium | reverse complement strand
GGCTTCCCGCGGGAGCGGGTGTTCGGGATGGCGGGAGTGCTCGATACCGCGCGCTACCGCGCGTTTCTGGCGGAGGCGCTCGACGTGTCGGTGGCGGACATCCAGGCGATGGTGCTGGGCGGCCACGGCGATACGATGGTGCCCCTCGTCTCCTGCACCACGGTCTCGGGAATTCCGGTCACCCAGCTGCTCGACAAGAAGAAGCTGGACGAGATCGTGGCCCGCACCCGGAACGGCGGCGCCGAGATCGTCGCGTTCCTGAAGACCGGCTCGGCGTACTACGCGCCCTCGGCCGCGGCGACGCAGATGGTCGAGTCCATCGTGCTCGACCGCAAGCGGATTCTCCCCTGCGCCTGCTGGCTCGAAGGCGAGTACGGGCTCTCGGGGATGTACGTCGGGGTGCCGGCAAAGCTGGGCAGGAAAGGCGTGGAGCAGATCCTCGAGGTCCAGCTTTCCGGCGGCGAGAAGGCCGAGCTGCAGAAGTCGGCCAACGCGGTGAAGGAGACGATGGGGGCGGTGAAGCTCTAGCCGTCAGCCGAAGCCCCGCTCCACCTTGCTGACGGCTGACGGCTGAGGGCCGACGGCTGCCTTCAGATAGTCCCGATTCAGCCGCGCGATGAAGTCGATCGAAATCTCCTTGGGGCAGGCGCGCATGCATTCGCCGTGGTTGGTGCAGGCCCCGAATCCTTCCTGATCCATCCGGTCCACCATTTTCACCACCCGGTCGTAGCGCTCGGGCTGGCCCTGGGGCAGGAGCCCCAGGTGCGAGACCTTGGCCGCGACGAAGAGCATCGCGCTGGCGTTGGGACAGGCGGCGACGCAGGCCCCGCAGCCGATGCAGGCCGCGGCGTCCATCGCCAGGTCGGCGTCGCGCTTGGGAACCGGGATCGCGTTGGCGTCGGGGGCGCTCCCGGTGCGCGCGGTGATGAAGCCGCCCGCCTGAATGATCCGGTCGAAGGCGCCCCGGTCCACCGCCAGATCCTTGATCACGGGGAAGGCGCGAGCCCGCCAGGGCTCGACCCAGATCTCGTCTCCGTCCTGGAAATGGCGCAGGTGCAGCTGGCAGGCGGTGGTGGCCCGCTGCGGCCCGTGGGGCCGGCCGTTGATCACCATCCCGCAGGCGCCGCAGATCCCCTCCCGGCAGTCGTGATCGAAGGCAATGGGCTCCTCTTTTTTCGCGATCAGCCCCTCGTTCACCACGTCGAGCAGCTCGAGGAACGACATGTCGGGGGACACGTCGTTGGCGTCGTAGCGGACGAACCGCCCTTCCGCCGCCGCGCCCGGCTGCCGCCACACGTGCAGGACCAGGTTCACTTGTAGCTCCGTTGCGCGAGGTGCACGTGCTCGAAGGCGAGCGGCTCCCGGTGGAGCACCGGGGCGTTGCCCGCGCCGGTGAACTCCCAGGCCGCGACGTAGGAGAACTTCGCGTCGTCGCGCCTGGCCTCGCCGTCCGGGGTCTGGTACTCCTCCCGGAAATGCGCGCCGCAGGACTCTTCCCGGTGCAAGGCGTCGTGGCACATCAGCTCCGCGAATTCGAAGAAGTCGGCGACGCGACCCGCTTTCTCGAGCGACTGGTTGAAGTCCTCGCCCTTGCCGGCGACGTAGACGTCCTTCCAGAAGCGCTCCCGGAGGGCGCGGACCTTCTCCATCGCCTCCTTCAATCCCGCCGCGTTGCGGGACATCCCGCACTTGTCCCAGAGCAGGCGGCCCAGCTCGCGGTGGAAGGAATCCACGCTGCGCGATCCGCCCACGGCGAGGAGCTTTTTCACCCGTCCCGCCACGTCCTCCTCCACCTGCCGGAACGCGGCGTGGCCCGGGTCCACCGCGGCGAGCTTCGCCTGGGCGAGGTAGTCGCCGATGGTGTAGGGAAGGATGAAGTACCCGTCCGCGAGGCCCTGCATCAGCGCGCTCGCGCCCAGCCGGTTGGCGCCGTGGTCGGAGAAGTTCGCCTCGCCGATCACGTGGAGGCCGGGGATGGTGCTCATCAGGTTGTAGTCCACCCACAGCCCGCCCATGGTGTAATGCGGCGCCGGGTAGATGCGCATCGGCACCTGGTACGGGTTCTCGCCGGTGATCCGTTCGTACATCTCGAACAGATTGCCGTAGCGCTCCTCGACCACGTGCCGGCCCAGGCGGCCGATCGCGTCCCGGAAGTCCAGGTAGACGCCTGCTCCGCCTTCGCCCACGCCGAAGCCGTCGTCGCACATGTCCTTGGCGCGCCGGGACGCGACGTCCCGCGGCACCAGGTTGCCGAAGCTCGGATACATCCGCTCCAGGTAGTAATCCCGCTCCGCGTCGGCGATCTCGTTGGGACGGCGGCGGTCCCCCTTTTGCCTGGGCACCCAGATCCGCCCGTCGTTGCGAAGCGACTCGCTCATCAGCGTCAGCTTGGATTGATGCTCGCCGTGAGCGGGGATGCAGGTGGGATGGATCTGGGTGAAGCAGGGGTTGGCGAACGCGGCGCCGCGCCGGTGCGCGCGCCAGGTGGCGGTGACGTTACAGCCCTTGGCGTTGGTCGAGAGGAAGTACGCGTTGGAGTAGCCGCCGGTGGCGAGGACCACCGCGTCACCCGCGTGGGAGGAGACTTTCCCGGTCACGAGGTCCCGCACCACGATGCCGCGGGCCCGGCCGTCCACGAGGACCAGGTCGAGCATCTCGGCGCGCGGATACATCGCCACCTGGCCCAGCCCGATCTGTTTTTCGAGCGCCTGATAGGCGCCGAGGAGCAGCTGCTGGCCGGTCTGGCCCCGGGCGTAGAAGGTGCGGGAGACCTGCGCGCCGCCGAAGGAGCGGTTGGCGAGGAGGCCGCCGTACTCCCGCGCGAAGGGGATGCCCTGGGCCGCGCACTGGTCGATGATGTTGACGCTGATCTGCGCCAGGCGGTAGACGTTCGATTCGCGGGAGCGGAAGTCGCCGCCCTTCACCGTGTCGTAGAAGAGCCGCCACACCGAGTCGCCGTCGTTCTGATAATTCTTGGCGGCGTTGATGCCGCCCTGGGCGGCGATGGAGTGCGCGCGGCGGGGGCTGTCCTGGAAGCAGAAGCAGGAGACGCGGTAGCCGAGCTCCGCGAGCGACGCCGCGGCGGAAGCCCCGGCGAGCCCGGAGCCCACCACGATGATGTGGTGTTTCCGCTTGTTGGACGGGTTCACCAGCTTCATCTCGAAGCGGTGGGCGTCCCAGCTCTTCTCGATCGGACCGCCGGGGACCCTGGAAACGAGCTCCATCGCCTCTCCTAACGCACCACGCCGGCCAGCACCGCGACCGGCACGGAGATGAATCCCAGGAACACGAGGACCGCGATCGCCGCCGCGAGGCTCCGGCGCCAGCGATCGGTGGGCCGGCGGTGCAGGCCCAGGGTCTGCAGCCCGCTCCACAGCCCGTGATAGAGATGAAGGCCGAGCGCCGCCATGGCGAGGATGTAGAACCCGGCGACCAGCGGGACCGAAAAGCTCGCGACCACGTTGTGGTACACGTCGCCGTCGACGTACGCCGGATTGAGGCGGCCGAAAGTGAGATCGAGGAGATGGTAGACGACGAAGAGAATGAGCAGCACGCCGCCCCAGCGCATGGTGCGCGCGGCGTAGGTGGTCTCGGCGGTCTGGTGGAGCTTGTAGCCCACCGGCCGCGCGGCCCAGCTGGCCCGCGTCACCGCCCAGGCGGCCCAGATGTGCCCGCCCACCGCCAGAATCAGCACCGCGCGCACCAGCCAGAGGGCCTGGGCGTGCGAGAGCACCGGGGCGCCGATTTCGCGGAGCCAGCGCGCGTAATGGTTGATGCTCTCGGGACCTTCGAAGATGTGGAGATTGCCGATCATGTGGGCGAGGAGCCACAGGAACAGCACCATGCCGGTCACGGCCATCACGATCTTCTTGCCGACGAGCGACTGCAACAGGCCGGCGAGCCGCGGCATCGTTTCTCCCAGGCGTGGGACGGATCGAAGGACGGTGGGATGATACACGGACGGCGGGGCGGGGAGCAAGGCACGCGATTATTTTACCCGATCCCCGAACCCGGAGCTCCGCATGGCCATCCAGTCCGCGATGATCGTCTCCACCACCTTCAGCATCGACGGACGCCGGGTGCGCGAGTATCGCGGCCTGGTCCGCGGGATCACGGTCCGCGCGCCGACCATCGGGCAGGGGATTCTGGGCGGCCTCAAGTCCATCGTCGGCGGCAACATCGGCGCCTACGGCGAGATGTGCGAGCAGGCCCGCGAGGCCGCGTACAACCTGATGGTGGACCACGCGCGCCAGCTCGGCGCCAACGCGATCCTCGGCGTGTCTTACGACGCCTCCGACGTGGGCGGAGACCGGAGCGCGGCCACCGAGGTGCTCTGTTACGGCACCGCCGTGGTTCTCGAATGACGGACGGCGTGACCCGCCCCGTGGTGGTCGTGGTCGGCGCCGGGTTCGGCGGTCTGCGCGCCGCCCGCCGCCTCGCCCGGCTGCCGGTCCGCGTCATCCTGGTGGACCGGCACAACTACCATCTGTTTCAGCCCCTGCTCTACCAGGTGGCGACGGCCGGGATCGAGCCGGATCAGATCGCGAAGCCGGTGCGGGCGATCCTCCGCGGCCAGAAGAACCTCGAGTTCCGCCTCGCCGACGTCACCGGGGTTGACCTGGCGGGCCGGCGGATCGAGACCGATCGCGGTCCCATCGCCTACGACTATCTCATTCTCGCGCCCGGGGGCCAGACCAATTTCTTCGGACGGGACGCGCTGGCCCGCGCCGCCTTCGGTCTCAAGGACCTGGATGAGGCGATCGCGATCCGGAGTCAGATCCTGCGCGCGTTCGAGCGCGCGGCGACGGCGGACGATCGAGAGCGCGAAGCCCTGCTCACTTTCGCGGTGGTGGGCGGCGGACCGACCGGGGTGGAAATGGCGGGCGCGCTCTCGGAGCTGATCCGCCTCGTGTTGGTGAAGGATCATCCGGGACTCGATCTCGCGCGGGTCCGCGTGCTGCTCCTCGAAGCGGGACCCGCGATCCTGCCCGCGATGCCGCCCTCCCTCGGCGCCGCGGCAGTGCGCACCCTGCAGAAGAAGAAGGTCGAGGTCCGCGTCGGCGCGGCGGTCGAGGACTACGACGGCGGACGCATCCGGCTGAAGGGCGGGGAGACCATTCCCGCGCGCACCCTGCTCTGGGCGGCGGGCGTGAAGGCCGCGGGACTCGCCGGCGCTCTGGGCGCCGCCACCGGACGGCAGGGGCGGGTGATGGTGGACGAGACGCTCCGCCTGCCGGGACACCCCGAGGTCTTCGTGATCGGCGACGCGTCGTACCGCGAGGCCGGGGGCGAGCCGCTCCCGATGATGGCGCCGGTGGCGATCCAGATGGGCGAATCGGCGGTGGCCAACATCGGGCGCGCGCTCCGCGGCAAGCCGGCCCGGCCGTTCCGCTACCGGAACCCGGGCTCGCTCGCCACCATCGGCCGCAACGCGGCGGTGGCCGAGATCCACGGTCTCCGGTTCAAGGGCTTTCCGGCGTGGGTGGTCTGGCTGGTGGTGCACCTGATTCAGCTGATCGGATTCCGGAACAAACTGGTGGTGCTGATCAACTGGGCGTGGGATTACTTCTTTTTCGAGCGCGGGCCGCGGCTCATCAGCGGCGGCTAGCGTTTCAGGGCGGGGCGGGGAGCGTCGTCCGGGCTCCGGGGACCGGGAGCCCCGCGGCGCACGATTCCCTGCCACCCGCAGGCGAGACACCAGCGGTGCTCGATGGCGGGGAGGCAAAGGGCGAGCAACCGGTGCTCGATCGCCGCCATTTCCCCGCCGCAGCCCGGGCAGGCGGGGCCGCGCGGGACGAGGAAGTACGCCACCGCGAGGATCATCGCGAACCGGAGCAGCACCGTCGCGAACAGCACGCCGACGATCAGCATGGCAGTGATTTCAATCTGGCGCCCCGGCTTCCGCCGCGCCAACGACTTCGTTACCGTGAGTCCGACTCCGGACCCTTTCCAAGGATCTCCATGCGCGTTCTGACGGTCATCCTTCTGCCGCTCTCGCTCGCCGCCCAGCAGATCGGATTCTCCCCCGCCGCCGGCGTGCGGGAGGACTCGATCGAGCAACGCCTGATCGCAATCCCCGACACCCAGGCCCTGCGGCTCTGGACGCACGACCTCGGCCTGCGCCCCCACATGGCGGGGACGCCGGCCCAGGCCGTCACCCGGGACTACGTGCTCGAGCGGATGAAGCAGTGGGGCCTCGATACCTGGTCCAAGGCGTACGACATCTACATGCCCCAGCCGGACACCGTCGCCGCCTGGGTGATCGCCCGGCCCGGCCGCACCCCGGAGCGGCTCAATCTCGCCGAACCCGCGATTCCCGGCGATTCGTCCACCATCATCGCGCAGGTGCCGCCCTTCAACGGCTACACCGGAGACGGCGACGTCACCGCCGAGGTGGTCTACGTCAACTACGGCCTGATCGAGGACTACAAGACGCTCGATTCCCTCGGCGTCTCGGTGAAGGGCAAGATCGCGGTGGCGCGCTACGGGCGGTCGTTCCGGGGGATCAAGGCCCGCGAAGCCGAGCGGCACGGCGCCGTGGGGCTGGTGATGTACTCCGACCCCCAGGACGACGGCTTCGTCCGGGGCGACGTGTATCCGCGCGGGCCGATGCGGCCCGCGGGCGGCATTCAGCGCGGCAGCATCCTGAACGAGAACGGCGATCCCGCGACCCCGGGCTACGCGTCGGTCGAGGGGGCGCACCGGCTTCCGGAGGATTCGATGGCGCTCCCCCGGATTCCGGTCATTCCGATGAGCTACGGCAACGCCCAGCGGCTCCTCGACGATCTCGGGGGCCCGTCGGTGCCGCAGAGCTGGCAGGGCGGACTCGCGTTCCGGTACCACACCGGGCCCGGTGCCACGCGGCTGCACCTGAAAGTGAAGACCGAGCGCGGCGCGCGCGCGGTGCACACCATCTGGGACACCTTCGGGGCGATCCGGGGCGCCGAGCGGCCCGATGAGTGGGTGGTGATCGGCGGACATCGCGACGCCTGGGGCCCGGGCGCGCAGGACAACGTGAGCGGCACGGTCACGGTGATGGCGGCGGCGCAGGCTTTCGCCGAACTCGCGAAGCAGGGGATCCGGCCCTCCCGCACCGTAATCTTCGCCACCTGGGACGCGGAAGAGTGGGGTCTCATCGGGTCCACGGAATGGGTGGAGGAGATGGCGGACTCGCTCGACGCCCACGTGGTGGCCTACATCAACGAAGACGCGGGCGGGAGCGGCACCAATTTCGGCGGCGCGGGGTCACCGGCGTTGAAGCCCCTGCTCAAGGCGACGGCTCGAGCCGTCCCCTCGCTCACCGGTGAAGGCACCGTGTACGACGCCTGGCTCAAGCAGAATCACGGGGATTCCGCCGCGCTCACCTTCGGCAACATGGGGGGCGGCTCGGACTTCGCGGGGTTCCAGCATCACCTGGGCATCGCGTCGGCGGAGATGGGGTTCGGCGCGCCGGCGGGCGTCTACCACTCGGTCTACGACGACTACGCCTGGATGACGAAGTTCGGGGACCCCGGCTACCGCGCCCACCAGGCGTTGGCGCGCCTGGTGTCGGTGGCGGTGGCGCGAATCGCGAACGCCCAGGTCCTCCCGTTCGACTACGCGGCGTTCGGCGACGAGATGGGCCGTTTGGTGAGCCAGCTGGACAGCGGGATCGTGAAGAAGGGCTGGCAGGTGAGCACCGAGCCGCTCAAGAGCTCGCTCCAGCGCTTCGCCGAGGCGGGGCGCGCCTTCGCGCGGGTCCGCGATTCGGTGCTCGCGGCGGGCGGCACGCCGGGCAAGCTCGCGGCGGCGGATCGTGACCTGATGCAGGTGGAGCGGAGACTGACGCGGCCGCAGGGCCTGGTGTCGCGCTCCTGGTATCGGAGCCTCGAGTTCGCCTCCGACGTGGACAACGGGTACGCCAACATGGCGTTCCCCTCGGTGAACGAGGCGATCCGGTACGCGGACGCGGGGACGGCCGAGCACGAGCTGTCGGACCTGGCGGCGCGGGTGGATCAGGCGCGGCAGGCGCTGGAGCAGGCCGCGGGCGCCCTGCGCTAGCGCGGAACGGGAGCGCGCCCCAGATTAGGCGCGCCCTCCACGGGAGCTGGCGATGCCGGAATCCGCCGATCGGATGAGAGTGGTGATTTACTACGCCGTCTGGGCGACCGTGTGCGCCGCGGTGGCGGGGGTCGTCGTGCTGCTGCTCGACACCTTCCTCCTGAGCAACCTGGTCCGCCGGGCCGCGGTCTTTCACAACCTCATCGACGAAGGGGTCGGGATTCTGGCCATCGCGGCGGGGCAGGGGGCGGTGGCGCTGGTGACCGGGAGCGCGCTGGTGGGCCTGAAGCGCGATCTCAACGCGACCGTCCTGCTCGGTCTCCTGGTGGGAGTCTTCGACTTCCTCTTCGATCTGCTGCAGGTGACGGTGCCGGCGTTGGAAGTGGAGTGGGTCTGGAAGCTCGTGGTGTCGCTGGTCGCGGCGCTCGCGATCACGGCGATCGGCGGGGCAATGAAGAGCGCTTCGGCCGCCTAGAGCTTGGGCAGGGTTATTCCCTTCTGCGCCTGGTATTTCCCCTTCTTGTCCTTGTAGCTGCGCTCGCACTCGTCGCCCTCGTCGGCCGTGAAGAACAGGACCTGGGCGATCCCTTCGTTGGCGTAAATCTTGGCGGGCAGGGGCGTGGTGTTCGAGATTTCGAGGGTCACGTGGCCTTCCCATTCCGGCTCGAAGGGCGTCACGTTGGTGATGATGCCGCAGCGCGCGTAGGTGCTCTTGCCCACGCAGACCGTCAGCACGTTCCGGGGGATCCGGAAGTATTCCACCGAGCGCGCCAGCGCGAACGAGTTCGGGGGGACGATGCAGACCTCGCCCTCGAACTCGACGAACGATTTCGAGTCGAAGTGTTTGGGGTCCACCACCGCCGAGAGCGCGTTGGTGAAGATCTTGAACTCGGGCGCCACCCGCATGTCGTAGCCGTAGGAGGAGACGCCGTAGGAAATCGCGCCCTCGCGCACCTGGGAGTCGGTGAAGGGCTCGATCATCCCGTGCTCCTTCGCCATGCGCCGGATCCAGCGGTCGGACTTGATGGACATGGGGGCGCAATATATCGGCGGCGTCTCGACTTACGCCACTCGATTCGGTTGACAGCGGCTCCGTCCCGGGGTACGTTTTTCATGGTTAAGTGAATTTTTTCACGAACTTCACGAACCCATGCTCCAGCCCTATCTCCCGTTCCTGATTCTCTTCGGCTTCGTGGTGCTGAACGCGGCGGGGATGATTCTGGCGTCCCACTTCCTCGGCCCCCGCCGGCCCACGCCCACCAAGCTCGCGCCCTACGAGAGCGGGATGCCGCCCCTGGGTAGCGCGCGGGAGCGTTTCTCCGTCAAGTTCTACCTGGTCGCCGTGCTGTTCATCGTCTTCGACATCGAAACCGTCTTCCTGATCCCGTGGGCCAGCATCTTTTTCGGCGGCACCGACACCCTGGGCACCGGGTTCCTGCTGGTCGAAATGCTGGTCTTCCTCGTGATTCTCGGCGTGGGGCTGGCCTACGTGTGGAAGCGCGGAGCCTTCGAATGGGACTGAACCCATGAAGCACGTGCTGGAATCCAAAGAGATCGCGGGGAGCCCCAACTACCAGACCACCCGCTTCGACACCCTGGTCTCCTGGGTGCAGGCCATCCTCCAGAAGACGGGCGCCGACAAGCCGCTGGACTGGGCCGTCAACGCCTCCCGCGCCAACTCGCTGTGGCCGATGCCGTTCGGCACCGCGTGCTGCGCCATCGAGTACATGGCGACGGCGGCCAGCAAGTTCGACCTCGCGCGCTTCGGCATGGAGCGCCAGAGCTTCTCGCCGCGCCAGGCGGACCTGCTCATCTGCGCCGGCCGTGTGCCGTTCAAGCTCGCGCCGGTGCTGCGCCGCATCTGGATGCAGATGCCGCAGCCGAAGTGGGCGATCTCGATGGGCGCCTGCGCCTCGAGCGGCGGGATGTACAGCTGGCTCTTCGGATCGGGCTCCATCTCGTGGCGCAGCGTCTTGTCCGCCAAGCGCTCGTTCCGGACCTTCTTCTGGAGGAGCATGATGCCGTACAGCAGGCCCTCGGGGCGCGGCGGACAGCCCGGGACGTAGACATCGACCGGGATGATCGTGTCGATTCCCTGCACCACCGCGTAGTTGTCGAACATTCCACCGGTGGACGCGCAGGCGCCCATCGAGATGCACCACTTCGGCTGTGGCATCTGCTGCCAGATGCGGCGAAGGATCGGCGCGAGCTTGAACGGAACCCGACCGGCACAGATCAATACGTCGGCCTGGCGCGGTGAGAAGCTCATCCGCTCCATTCCAAATCGGGCGAGATCGAAATCGCTGGCGGCGGTCGCCATGAACTCGATTGCGCAGCAGGCGGTGCCGAACGGCATCGGCCACAGCGAGTTCGCGCGCGCCCAGTTGACCAGAAAATCGAGTCGAGTCGCGACCCAGCCTTCCTGCGATTCGGGCGCGTAGTCGACTGTGCGATGCTCAGAGGGAGCGCTCAATCCCATTGCAGCGCTCCCTTCTTCCAGACGTAAAGAAATCC
>DASSQQ010000025.1:0-6706 GCA_035702425.1 Gemmatimonadales bacterium | reverse complement strand
TGGCTTGACACTACGTGAACGCTCGAATAGGATGCCGTGTTCCCGCCGGATGGGGCGCGGGGGCGGCTAATATAATGGGGGCGTAGCTCAGTTGGGAGAGCGCGTGAATGGCATTCACGAGGTCAGGGGTTCGATCCCCCTCGCCTCCACTCTCCACGGACCAGGCGGGCGGTCGGATAGACGGGTAGACGGACAGCGGAGACTGGGCTAGAGTTGCCAGCAGGTATGCCGCGGATGCAATGCCAGGTCGGGGCCCGACCCGTCTCGCCGTGCCGGCGTTTACCCGACTAGATTACTCGTGGGAATAGCTCAGTTGGTAGAGCACAACCTTGCCAAGGTTGGGGTCGCGGGTTCGAGTCCCGTTTCCCGCTCTGGGGATCCGAAATGAAAGCGACGCGGGGTGGAGCAGTCTGGTAGCTCGCCGGGCTCATAACCCGGAGGTCGTGGGTTCAAATCCCACCCCCGCTATTTCGAACGCGGAACGCGGAACGAGGAATGCGGAACAGGCGCCGCCCACTTCCCTGTTCCGCGTTCCCACTTCCGCGTTCCGCGTTCTTCGCGGGCGGTTAGCTCAGCTGGTTAGAGCGCTACGTTGACATCGTAGAGGTCACAAGTTCGAATCTTGTACCGCCCATCGCGCCCGTAGCTCAACTGGATAGAGCGTCTGACTACGGATCAGAAGGCTGGGGGTTCGAGTCCCTCCGGGCGCATAAGGGCTGGACGGATAGACGGATAGGCGGGTAGACCCCTCCGTCTACCCGTCCGGTATTTTCGGGGCGTGGCGCAGTCCGGTTAGCGCGCCTGGTTCGGGACCAGGAGGTCGGTGGTTCAAATCCACTCGCCCCGACTCTTCCCTGTGAGCGTTCGACCCCGCGTCGGCCCCCCCGAGGCGGGGTTTTCGCGTCTTCGGGGAGGGCTCAAATCCCGCCGGAGGGGTACGAAAACGGTATGGCTGGATCCCCTTTCTTCCCCGCTCGGGCCGCGCCATCGCATCGGGACGCCCGCCCGACGCCTTCCATCTCCCGCCGGTGCGCCTCGGAGGAGGTATGGATCTTGATCGTCGGATCACCGCGGTACCCCGGAGCCCACGTGCGACGTCCCCTTCCATCATCAAGCGCTTCGACACGCCGGAGCGGGTGCTGGCGCTCGACAAGGGACGACTGGAGCTGATCACCGTCGGGGGCCGGACCATCGGCAAGGGAAGTTTCTGGCCGGGCTGGAAATGGTCCCACTCGGCCACCGCGCCCGCCCGCCCCGGCGAGCCCCCGCCGGAACACGTCGGCGTCGTGCTTTCGGGACGGGTGAAGATGCGGGTGGAGAAAGACCGGGAGTTCGAGTTGACGCCCGGCGACTTCTTCCACATCGCGAGCGAGTACGACAGCTGGGTGGTCGGCTACCGCCCCTGTGAAGTGCTCTACCTGAGCGGCATCGACGCTCTGGTGGACCGGGTGAATCGGGAGTAGCCGCCGCGGCAGTCGGTAGGACGCCTGTGCCACGCGCCGCGCGCCGCACTGATTGGACGCGCGACGCGAGGCGCCCTACCTTCCGCTCCGTGCGCACCGCCCCCTCCGCCCTCCTCGTCCCCTTCCTCTTATTAGCCGGCACCGCGGCGCGGGCGCAGGACCGCGCCGCCTTGCCCTACCGCAACCCGCGTCTGCCCGTCGCCGCGCGGGTCGCCGACCTCCTCTCCCGGATGACCCCGGACGAGAAGTTCTGGCAGTTGTTCATGATCCCCGGGGACCTGGACGACACCTCGCACGACTACTCCCACGGCATCTTCGGGCTCCAGATCGGCGCCGCGGACAGCGCCCCGGCGCGCGCCGCCCGCGCCCACGCGGTCCGCATCAACGCCATTCAGCGGTACTTCGTCGAGCATACCCGGCTCGGCATCCCGATCATTCCCTTCGACGAAGCGGTGCACGGACTGGTGCGGCCCGGCGCCACCATGTTCCCCCAGGCGATCGCCCTCGCGGCGACCTGGGATACCGGACTGGTCTCACGGGTGGCGGACGCGATCGCACGGGAAACGGGAAGCCGCGGGATTCGCCAGGTGCTCTCGCCCGTCGTCAACATCGCGAGCGACCCGCGGTGGGGACGGGTGGAGGAGACCTACGGCGAGGATCCGCTGCTGGCGTCGCTCATGGGGACCGCCTTCGTGTCCGCCTTCGAGCGCCGGGGGATCGTCGCCACGCCCAAGCACTTCGTGGCCAACGTGGGCGAAGGGGGCCGCGACAGTTATCCCATCGACGACGATCAACGGATCCTGGAAGAGCGCTTCTTTCCGCCGTTTCGCGCCGCCATCGATCGGGGCCGGGCGCAGTCGGTGATGTCGGCCTACAACTCGGTGAACGGATCGCCGGCGACCCAGAACCGCTGGCTCCTGCACGACGTGCTCAAGACGGCGTGGGGATTCTCCGGGTTCGTCATCTCGGACGCCGCCGCGACCGGCGGCGCGACCGTCCTGCACCACACCGAGGCCAGCACCGCCACCGCGACCGAGGACGCGTTCCAGGCGGGGCTCGACGTCGTGTTTCAATCGTCCTACGAACAGCACCGCCCCTATTTCGACGCCTTCCGCCGGGGGCTCGTTCCCGATGCGGTGAGGGATTCCGCCGTGGCGCGCGTGCTCCGCGCCAAGTTCGAGCTGGGACTCTTCGAGCATCCTTACGTCGATCCGGACAGCGCGGCCTACTGGAACGGCAACCCGGCCCACCAGGCGCTGGCGCGCGAAGCGGCGCGGGCCGGCATCGTCCTGCTCCGCAACGCGAACGGCGCGCTGCCGCTCGCGAAGGACATCCGCTCCATCGCGGTGATCGGGACCGACGCCGTGGAAGCGCGCCTCGGCGGCTACAGCGCGCCCGGGGTCCACAAGATCTCCATCCTCGACGGCATTCGCGCCGCGGTGGGCGCGGCGACGGCGGTCCGCTACGCGCCGGGCCCCGGGCGCCTGAGCCCGGAATACGCGGTCGTCCCCGCCGAGGACCTGCCGCGGGGGTTGAAGGGCGAGTACTTCGACCATCCGTCGCCCGACAGCGCGCCTGCCCTGGTCCGCACCGACCCGCGCGTGGACTTCGGGTGGACACTGAACTCTCCGGCCCGCGGCATCCCGTTCGACTGGTACGCGGTGCGCTGGACCGGGACCCTCGAGGTCCCAGCCGAGGGCGTCCACCGCCTCGGCGTCGAGGGCAACGACGGGTACCGGCTGTACCTGGACGGGCGCTTGATCGTGGACGACTGGGTGAAGCGCTCCTACGGGGCCCACCTGGCCGAGGTGGATCTCGCGCCGGGCACGTCACACGCCATTCGACTCGAGTACTTCGAGACCGCGGGCAACGCGCGGGTGAAGCTGGTCTGGGACGCGGGCGTGCCGCACGACTGGCGGGCCCGGCTCGACAGCGCCGTCGCCGCCGCGCGCGGCGCCGACGCGGCGGTGATCGTGGCGGGGGTCGAAGAAGGCGAGTTTCGGGACCGGGCCAGACTCGGCCTCCCCGGGCACCAGGAAGAGCTGATCGACGCGGTGGCGGCGACGGGTACGCCGGTGATCGTGGTCCTGGTGGGCGGGAGCGCGATCACGATGCCGTGGCTCGAGCGGGTGGCGGGGGTGCTCGACGTCTGGTATCCGGGAGAGGAAGGTGGCGCCGCCCTGGCCGACGTGTTGTTCGGCGACTACGACCCGGCGGGCCGGCTCCCCATCACCTTCCCGATGGCCGAGGGGCAGCTGCCGCTGTATTACGACCACAAGGCCACGGGACGGGGCGACGATTACGTGGACCTCTCGGGCCAGCCGCTCTTTCCGTTCGGCTTCGGGGTCTCCTACACGCGCTTCGAGTACTCGGCGCTGGCGATCGAGCCGGCGGCGATCGGCGCCGGGGACACGGCGGTGGTGCGCTGCCGGGTGAAGAACGCGGGGCCGCGGGCCGGCGACGAAGTGGTGGAGCTCTATCTGCACGACGAGACGGCGTCGGTGTCCCAGCCGGTGATCGCGCTCAAGGGATTCACCCGGATCCACCTCGCGCCCGGCGAAGAGCGGGTGGTGACCTTCCGGGTCGGTCCGGACGAGCTGCGGCTCCTGAACCGGGATCTCGTCTGGGTGGTGGAGCCGCGGACGGTGCGGGTGATGGTGGGCGCGTCGTCCAAGGACATCCGGCTGCGGGGAATGCTCGCGATCCGCTGATTGCCCGGGGCTGGGCGGGCCTACTACATTCCGGGTCCTTTCACGCGCCAGTAGCTCAGCTGGATAGAGCGTCGGCCTCCGGAGCCGAAGGTCGTGGGTTCGAATCCCGCCTGGCGCATCCTCAAACTCCCAGCCGCACCGCCATCCCCGGACCTTGGGCGACGGCCTTCTCGTACACCGCCGCGGCCGCCGCCACGTCCTGGAGCGCCGTTCCGGTGCTGTCGAAGACCGTGATCTCCTCCTCGGTGCGCCGCCCCGGCCTCCGCCCCGAAACCACGGCGCCCAGCTCCGCGTGCACGTCCGCGCGGGTCAGGACACCCGCCGCCAGCGCGTGATGGAGCTCGCCGATGGCGGCGCACTGCTCCTCGATGTCCACGACCAGGGTCGCGTTCCCGAGCAGCGCGGGTTCGAGCTCCTGCTTGTCCTCGCTGTCCGCTCCGACGGCGGCGATGAACGCCCCCGGGCGGACGTCGCCTGCGGCGAGAATCGGCCGGCGGGACGGGGTGCAGGTCACGATCGCGTCACTCGAGCGCGCCGCCGCGCCGAGATCGGTTCCGGCCGTGATCTCGATCCCCAGCTCTTGCGCCAACTCGGTCGCGAAGGCTTGAGCCCGCCCCCGGTCCTGGTCCACCGCGTGCACCAGGCGCACCGGCAGCACCCGCGAGAGGGCGCGGAGCTGGACCCGCCCCTGGTTCCCGCAGCCGCAGATGGTGGCCACGCTCGAGTGCTTGCGCGCCAGATGCTTCGCCGCCACCGCGGTGGCCGCGCCGGTGCGCAGAATGGTGATCTCGATCGAATCCATCACCGCGAGCACGGCGCCGTTCTCCGCGTCGGCGAGGACGATCACGCCCTGGATCGCGGGAAGGCCGAAACGGGCCGGGTTGCCGCTGAAGTTGGCGTTGGTCTTGGCGGCAAAATAGGATCGGCCGAGGGGGAGACCCGCCGCCTTGATGTGAAATCCGCCCCCACCCGAATGCACGCCGAGGACGCCGGGGCCCAGGGCCTGGCCCTCGGCGTGCAATTGGAAGGCCCGCTCCACCGCCGCAATGCAGACGTCCAGGGACAGCAGCCGGGCGACGTCGCTCCGGGTGAGGATCCGCGTCTCCGGCGCGGCCGTCACCGCGACGGGGTGCCGATCACGTCCAGCGCGGCGCGCAGTCCGTGCGCGAGAGCCGCCGCGTCCCCCACCGCCCAGAAGTGCATGAACAGCAGGCGCGGCTCCTCGTCGAGCATGTGGCTGTGGAGGGCCGTGACCTCGATCCCGTGCGCGCGGAGGGCCTGCAGCGCCGGATTCACCTCGTTGGCGCGGAGCACGAAATCTCCGGTCACGGCGGCCTTGCCGCCGGCCGTGGGCTGGAAGTTCATCCCGGTGGCGACGCCCATCGCGGGCGGAATCACGATCGAGTCGTCGCGGATGGTGTCGGGCCGCGCGACCGAGACCTGATACACGCCGCCGTTCACCTTCCCCGAATGCCCGAGCGCCTGGGCGATGCGCGCGGTGTCGAGTGCGAAAGGCCCGGCGTGCGCGGCCGCGGCGGGCGCCGGAGTGCGGGTGAGCGCCAGCGCGGCGTGCAGCGTCCGCGCCAGCGCCGCGGCGTCGCCCATCCCGTGGATGTGCATGTAGTAGACGCGGGGCGTCTCGTGGAGGAGATGATGATGGACCGCCGTGACGTCGACCCCGCCTTGCGCGAGCGCCTGCATCACCGGTTCGACTTCGCTTTCGGTCAGCACCAGGTCGCCCATGACGAGGGCGCCCGAGCCCGCCGGCTTGAAGGCCACCCAGGAGCCGAGGGCGAGCGCCGGCTTCACCACGACGCCCCCGACCCGGACCGCGAGGTCGGTCCGGGGGAGGCCGAACTTGTACACGTCTCCGGGCTGCGGCGCGCCGGGCCGCCCCAGCGCCTGCTCGACGGCCTTCCAGTCCGGCGCCGCGGGCGCGCCGCCCTGCGCCGCCAGGGGCGCTCCCAGGATCGCGAGGATCGCGCCGGCGACCAGCGGCCGCCAGGTCATGCGGGTCATAGCCACCTCCGGTGAGTCGGTTTGCGCGGAACGGCGGGTTCCGGTATCTTCGATGATACACCTGTTACAGTCAAGACGGGAGGCCCGGTGCCCCACACCGCCGCTGGACGCTGGCTGCTGCTGCTTCACCAGATTCCGCCCCAGCCGGTCTACTTCCGGGTGAAGGTGTGGCGCAGACTGCAACGGCTGGGCGCGGTGGCGGTCAAAAACTCGGTGTGGGTGCTCCCCTGGAGCGACGACGCCGCCGAGGACTTCCGCTGGCTGCTGGAGGAGATCGTGGCCGGCGGGGGTGACGGATCGCTGTGCCGCGCCGAGTTCCTGGACCGCCGGACCGACCGCCAGCTCGCCGCCCGGTTCCGCCGCGCCCGCGCCGCGCGCGCCCCCCGGGCCCGGGCGCCCGGCGCCCGCACGCCGCCGCGCGGCGCCACCTGGGTCACCCGCCGCCGGGTCTTCGTGGACCGGATCGCCTCGGCGTGGCTGATCCAACGGTTCATCGATCCCCGGGCCCGTTTC